>NZ_JBEPMD010000001.1:0-397938 GCF_040545555.1 Curtobacterium oceanosedimentum | reverse complement strand
CGCCGGCCCCCGGTATTCCCGGGGGGGCGGGCGCGGGTTTCGTCCACCCCGCCGCCGGGGGGGGCGCGGGGGGGGGGGGGCCCCGGGGGGGGGGGGGGGGGGGGGGGCCCCCGGGCCCCCCCCGCCTCCCGGCCTCAGGAGGGTCGCGACTCAGGACGCGGGCGCCTCCGCGGGAGCCTTCGACGCCCCGTAGACGGCCGTCAGGATGCTCTCCACCCACTGGATGAGCCCGTCGTCGGGCAGCGTCTCGCCGTGCGGCTTCGGCAGCGGGATGCTCGCGGCGTCCTGCTGCGGGAACCAGCGCGCGCCGGGGAACATGCGCTTGAGTCGGACCTGGGCCGAGTCGGCGAGTTCCTTGCCGGCGACCCGCAGGTTCGAGCCCATGACGACGACGTCGGACAAGCCGACCTGCTGCGCCATGCGGCGGAGACGCGAGACCTCGACCAGGGTGAGCACCGGCTGCGGCGGCTGGCCGTAGCGGTCGGTGAGCTCGTCGAGCACCATGTCGATCGCCTCGGGCTGCGCCGCCGGGGCCGACGCGGCCGAGAGCTTCTGGTAGGCCTCGAGGCGCAGCCGCTCGGACTCGACGTAGTCCTCCGGGATGTGCGCGTCGACCGGGATCTCGAGCCGGAGCTCGGTCTGCCCCTCGGCGACGTCCCCGCGGAACTGCGACACGGCCTCGCCGATCATGCGCAGGTACAGGTCGAAGCCGACGCCCGCGATGTGGCCGGACTGCTCGCCGCCGAGCAGGTTGCCCGCGCCGCGGATCTCGAGGTCCTTCATCGCGACCTGCATGCCGGCGCCGAGCTCGTTGTTCGCGGCGATCGTCTCGAGGCGGTCCTGCGCGGTCTCGGAGAGCGGCTTGTCGGCGTCGTACAGGAAGTAGGCGTACCCGCGCTCGCGCCCACGGCCGACACGACCGCGCAGCTGGTGCAGCTGCGACAGCCCGTACTTGTCGGCCTTGTCGATGATCAGCGTGTTCGCGTTCGCGATGTCGAGACCCGTCTCGACGATGGTCGTCGACACGAGCACGTCGAACTTGCGCTCCCAGAAGTCGACCATGACCTGCTCGAGGGTGCCCTCGGACATCTGCCCGTGCGCGACCTGGATCCGGGCCTCGGGGATGATCTCGGCGAGGTGCGACGCCACCGACTGGATGTCCTTCACGCGGTTGTGCACGTAGAACACCTGGCCCTCGCGCAGGAGCTCGCGGCGGATCGCGGCGGCGACCTGCAGGTCGGACTGCGGCCCGACGAAGGTCAGGATCGGGTGGCGGTCCTCCGGCGGGGTCGCCAGCGTCGACATCTCGCGGATGCCGGTGACCGCCATCTCGAGCGAGCGCGGGATCGGCGTCGCGGACATCGCCAGGACGTCGACGTTCGTCTTGAGCTTCTTCAGCTGGTCCTTGTGCTCGACCCCGAAGCGCTGCTCCTCGTCGATGATGACGAGTCCGACGTCCTTGAACTGGATGTTCTGCGACAGGATCCGGTGCGTGCCGATGACGATGTCGACCGTGCCGTCGGCGAGCCCGGCGATGGTCTCCTTCGACTCCTTCTCGCTCTGGAACCGGCTGAGGGCGCGCAGGTGCACGGGGAAGCCGGCGAAGCGCTCCTGGAACGTCTCCATGTGCTGCCGCACGAGCAGCGTCGTCGGGACGAGCACGGCGACCTGCTTGCCGTCCTGCACCGCCTTGAACGCCGCGCGGATCGCGACCTCGGTCTTGCCGTAGCCGACGTCACCGGAGAGCAGCCGGTCCATCGGGATCGGGCTCTCCATGTCGCGCTTGATCTCGTCGATGGTGGTGAGCTGGTCGGCGGTCTCCGCGAACGGGAAGGCTTCCTCGAGCTCGCGCTGCCACGGGGTGTCCGGACCGAACGCGTGCCCCTTCGAGGCCATGCGTGCCGAGTACAGCTTCACGAGGTCGACGGCGATGTCGCGGACGGCCTTGCGGGCCTTGGACTTCGCGGCGGACCAGTCGGAGCCGCCCATCTTCGACAGCGTCGGGTTCTCGCCGCCGACGTACCGGGACAGCTGGTCGAGCTGGTCGGTGGGCACGAAGAGCTTGTCGCCCGGGTAGTTCCGCTTCGACGGCGCGTACTCGAGCACGAGGTACTCGCGCTGGGTCTTCACGGCGTTGCGGCCACCGGAGCTGACCTCGCGTGAGACGAGCTCGACGAACTTGCCGATGCCGTGGGTGTTGTGCACGACGACGTCGCCCGGCTTGAGCTGCAGCGGGTCGACGACGTTCTTGCGGCGCCCGGCGAGCTTCTTCACCGTGCGCGCGCCCTGCTGCACGCTGCGGCCGTAGAACTCTGCCTCGCTCAGGACGGCGATCCGCGGGTCGGGGGTCGCGAAGCCGGCCTCGACCGTGGCGGTGGTGACGATCGTCATCCCCGGCTCCGGCGGCGCGGTGAGGTCGTCGGCCCGGGCGGCGACCCCGGCGTCGGCGAGCACCTGCACGGCGCGCTCGACGAGGCCCTTGCCCTGCGCGGTGACCACGACGGCCCAGCCGTCGTCGACCAGCTGCTTGACGTGGGCCACGGCGCCGTCGGCACTGCCCACGAAGCTCGGGATCGACTCGGCGCGGACCCGGATGTACTCGCCGGCCTCGGCAGCGGCCTCGGCGTCGGTGAGGACCCGCTCGCGATCGCCCTCGTCGAGCCCCGAGTCGAACGGGGTGACCGTCCACCAGGTGCGCTGCCCGCGCGCGTTCTTCAGCTGCTGCACGGTGAGGAAGTTGCCGGCGTCGAGGTCGATCGGCGCCTGCGCACCGGCGACCGCGGCGCTCCACGCGGCCTGCAGGAACTCGGTGTTCGTCTCGGCGAGGCTGTGCGCACGGCCGGCCACCCGCTCCGGGGAGAGCACGGCGATCGTCGCGGCCTCGGGCAGGTAGCTCGTGATCGGGACGAGGTCCTGCACGAGGGCCGGTGCGAGGGACTCCATGCCCTCGACCGGGATGCCCTCGGCGATCTTCGCGAGCATCTGCGACAGGTTCGGGAACTCGTGCAGCATCTCGCGCGCACGCTGCCGCACGTCGTCGCTCAGCAGGAGCTCGCGCGACGCCGTGAGCTCGACCGAGCCGAGGTCGTCGTCGGTGGTGCGCTGGTCGGCGACGGAGAAGGCCTTGATCGCCTCGATCTCGTCGCCGAAGAAGTCCACGCGCACCGGGTGGTCGGCCCCGGGCGGGAAGACGTCGAGGATGCCACCGCGCACCGCGAACTCGCCGCGGCGGGTGACGAGGTCGACCCGGGCGTAGGCCAGGTCGACGAGCTGCGACGCGATGGCCGCGAAGTCGTTGCCCCGCGACCCCGTGACGAGCGCGACGGGCGCGAGGGAGGTCAGGTTGCCCGCGATCGGCTGCAGCGCAGCGCGGACGCTCGCGACCACGACGATCGTGCGGCGGTCGGCCGGGTCGGCGTCCTGCCACGCCGCGAGCTTCCGGAGCGTCGCGATGCGGGTGCCGACCGTCTGGGCGCTCGGGCTCAGGCGCTCGTGCGGCAGGGTCTCCCACGCGGGGAACTCGAGCACCTCGGCGTCGGGGACGGTGCAGGTGAAGGCACCGCGGACCGCCTCGGCCTCGCGCCCGGTGGCGGTGACGACGACGAGGCACTGGGGACCGTTGCGCTCGGCGAGCAGCGCGCCGAGCAGCGGGACGCGCAGGCCGTCGACGACGGAGAAGTCCGCGTCACGCCCGGCAGCGCGGAGGACGCGATCGAACGCGGAGGCGCGCGAGAGCGCAGGGATGATGCCCGAGATCGTCACTCAGACGATGGTACCGGCGGCGTCCGACACCCGGCCCGGCGTGCGCGGGCGGCGAACACGGCACGCGGCGCGGATCAGCGACGGCGACGACGCGTGAGACCACCGAGGAGGACCCCGCTCCCGGCCAGGGCCGTGGCGGTGAGCAGCGCGGGCACGACCGGACCGGCGCCGGTCCAGGCGAGGTCGCCCTGCTGACCTGCGGCCGGGGCGACGAGCGCTCCGTCCGCGGGACCGGCGCCTGTTCCTGCTCCCGCCGCGTCGGTCGCGGGTCGGCCGGGAGGCTCGGTACCGGCGCCCGGGACCGCAGCCGTCACCGAGGGGATCGCCTCGGGGCCGGGGGCCGAGGTCGGGATGGACGTCGGTGCCGCCGTCGGCTGCACCGTCGGCTCGCTCGTCGGCGCGCTCGTGGGTTCTCCCGTCGGCTGGACGGTCGGGTCGACCGTCGGTTCGCTCGTCGGCAGGGCGGTCGTCGGTGCCGGGCTGGGGACGACCACCGCTCGCCCCGACGACACGGCCGTCACGACGCGCTGACGGTTGTAGTCCGCGACGACGAGGCTGCGCCCGGGCCCCACCGACACCGCCGTGGGGTTCACCAGCGGCGAGCCGTCCGGAGCGCTCGAGAACGCCTCGGTCCAGGAACCTCCCGTCAGCGCCCAGACCGCGCCGCGCCCGTTGTCCACGACGAAGACGTCACCGTCGTCGACGGCGACCCCGCGAGGTCGGGTCTGCGCATCACCCGGGAACCCGAGTGACGTCACCGCCCCCGAGGCCCGGTCGAGCTGCCACACCTCGTCGGAACCGGCGTCGGACACCGTGAGCATCCCACCGTCGGCGGACAGCGCGACACCGCTCGGGTCCGTCCACGGACCGGGCACCGCGGCCCAGGTCCCGCTCCCGAGCTCGGTCGTGAAGAGCGTGCCGCCGCCGGGGACCGCGGCGTAGACGGTCGAGCCGTCGACGGCCAGCTCCGAGACCGCTCGCCGCGCGGGCGGGGCGGTGCGCGACAGCACGGTGCCGTCGGCGCCGAGAACCGTGAACGCGGGGCGTCCGGCCTCGGCGACGAGGATGCGGCCGTCGGTCGTGGTGGTCACCGCCGACGGGTTCCACACGTCGCCGGCACCGGTGCCGAACGGCGCGACCCTGCTCCAGGTGCCGTCGACCGCGCGCCGCAGCAGCCCGTTGGCGGAGAAGTCGGCCACGAGGAGCGAGCCGTCCGACTCGTGGTGCACGTCGTTCGGCGCGCCGAAGGTCGACGCGACCGGCGGTGCGGACGACTCCGCGACGGTCGGCGTCCAGGTCTCGGTCGCCGCGACGGCGCCGTCCTGCGTGAGGAGCGACCCGAGGCCCACGGCGATCACCGCGATCGCGGCCGGGACGACGGCCACCGCCGCCCGGCCCCCGTCGGTCCGTCGTGCCCGGTGTGCTGCTCGTCCCACGGTCGTTCCCCTCGTCGTCGGGGATCGTCACCCCGTGGGCGAACGTACCGACGACCGGGGTACGTGAGAGTCCCCCAGTTCGGGGACCGCACGCCTTCCGGACAGTGACGTGGCGGACGCGCGCCGCGCCTCCAGGCCGACGCCTGGACCACCCGCCCGACGGATCAGGCGCGACGTGCGCGACGGATCAGGACGGGGCGTGCACGCGCTGCTGCGCGGCGAGGAGGCCGAGTTCCGCGATCGCCTCGACGGCGTCGGCGCCGTCGGCGAGCAGGTTCGGCAGCGTCTTCTTCTCGGTCGGCGAGAAGTCACGCAGGACGTAGTCGGCGGGGTCCTGGCGTCCCGGGGGTCGGCCGATGCCGATCCGCACCCGAGTGAACTCGTTCGTGCCGGTCGCCTTGATGATGTCGCGGAGCCCGTTGTGGCCGCCGTGCCCGCCACTGCCCTTGAGACGGACGGTGTCGTACGGCAGGTCGAGCTCGTCGTGGACCACGATCAGGTCCTCGGCGGTGGCGCTGTAGAACCCGAGCACGCTCGAGACCGGTCCACCGGAGGTGTTCATGAAGGATCCCGGCTTCGCCAGGACCAGCTTCGGTCCGCCGGGCACCAGGCGCCCCTCGGCGACCTGGTTCGGCGTCTTGTGCTTCTTGAACGTCGCGCCCATGCGAGCGGCGAGTTCGTCGAGGACCATCTGGCCGACGTTGTGACGGTTGCCCGCGTAGCCGGGCCCGGGGTTCCCGAGCCCGACCACGACGAGGGTCGTTCCTGTCATCAGCGTCGGCCAGACGTTCCGCGAAGGGGGTGTTACTCGGAGTCGACCGGGGCGGAGCCGCCCTCGGCGCCGGCCTCGGCGCCCGCCTCGGCAGCGGCCTCGTCGGCAGCGTCGTCGTCAGCGGTGCCACGCGGGGTGACGATCTGGACGACGAGCGCCTCGCCGTCGGTCTCGAGCTCGGCACCGGCCGGCAGCTCGAGCTGCGAGGCCAGGACCTGTGCGCCGTCCTCGAGGCCCTCGACGTCGACGGTCACGTGCTCCGGGATGTCGGTCGCCTCGACGAGGAGCGAGACCGAGGAGAGGTCCTGGACGTGGATCGTGCCCGAGAAGGACTCGCCCTCGACGACGACGGGGACGTCGACGGTGACCTTCTCGCCACGGCGCACGACGACGAGGTCGATGTGCTCGATGATCTGGCGCACCGGGTCGCGCTGGACGTCCTTGACGAGGGCGAGCTGGGCCGCACCCTCGATGTCGAGGTCGACGACCGCGTTGGCGGTACGGACGAGCAGCATGGTCTCGTGACCCGGGAGGGTGATGTGCTGCGGCTCGGTGCCGTGGCCGTAGACGACCGCCGGGATCTTGTCGGCGGCGCGGAGCTTGCGCGCAGCGCCCTTGCCGAACTTGGTGCGGGTCTCCGCTGCGAGCTTGGTGTAGTCGGCCATGGTGCCTCCTGGTGTCGGGGTCGACGCCGGGGTGCCGGCATCGGGGGGTCTGTGGTGTTGCAACTCGAACGCGTGCACGCGTGAGGAACGCTCCCTGGACTGGGCCGGGTCTCCCTACCGCGTCGATCACGGCCGCGCGCTGCGCGGCCCTCGCCGAAGTCGGTTTGTGAGTCTAGCAGGGGCCGTCGGGCGTGTCGCGCCGGGTCAGCGGCCGACGTCTCGACGGTGGCGCTGCGCGGCGCGCAGGAGGTCCCGTGCGCGGTCGCTCGCGTCCGCTGCCTCGTCGCGCGCGCGTTCGGCCCGCTCGATCTCCGCGCTGGCGTCGGCGAGCTGCCGTTCGAGCTCGGTACGGCGCTCCTCGGCGGTCTCGAGCTCCTGCTCTGCGGCGTCCAGTGCCGCGTCGGCATCGCGTGACTCCGTGCCCGCTGCGGCCTCGGCCTCACGAGCGGCGCGGCGCTCGGCAGCGGGGTCGGCACGCGGTTCGGACTCCGGCCCCGGGTCCTGTTCCTCCTCGGGCTCCGCCTCCGGCTCCGGCTCCGGTCGGGAGGCACGGCTCGCCTTTCGGGATCGCCGCGCGCTGGTGATCGGGATGGGTTCGGCATCGGTGCCGGACCACGCGTCCGGCACCGCATCGGGGTCGGCCAGTGCTCCGTCGAGGTCGACGGCGTCGAACCCGGCGCTCTCGAGCGGTCGGACGAGCAGGCCGGACCGGGCGGCGGCGCCGGCGTGCGGGTCGGCCATCGCGGCCTCGATCGTGGCGCGGACCTGGTCGAGCACCGCCGACGTCACCGGGTGCCCGGCGTCGGACGCCAGGTCGGCCCCGGCCTGCGCGAGCGCGGCGACGACCTCCGCCCGTTGCCGGCGGAGTCGACGGATCTCGTCGGGATCTGCGTCGGCCTGGGCCCGTCGGATCGCCGGGCCGAGGTCGACCGCCTCGTCCAGGGCGCCCTCGTGCGCGAGCAGGTCGACCACCCACGCGGCGGGCGCGGGCTTCCGCAGTCCGCCGATCCGGGTCGCGAGCTCGCGGTCGTTCTTCCGCTCCGCACGCTGCCGTGCGGTCCGCTCCTGCACGAAGTCCGCGGGCGCCACGAGGAGCAGCTCCCTCGCCACGTCCGCGAACTCCACGCCCCCAGCATGCCCGCTCGCGATCAGTACGCCTGCAGTCGATCGAGCCGCACGGCCGGGACCGGATCCGGAGGCGACACCTCGTAACCGAGTTGTCTGAGCGCCCCTGCCGCTGACTCGGGATCGTCGCGGACGCAGACGGCCGTCTGGATGCTGCGGAAGCGACGCCGCCCCTCCGCGATCACCGAGCCCGCGTCGGGTGCGCGATCGATCCCGAACTCCTCGACGAGCATCTCGAGGACGTCTTCCAGCGCGGGCCGGTGTCGGTGGCCACCGAGTGGGAAGTGCAGGGTGGAGAGCCGGGTGATCCGACCGTTCGTCGCTTCGAGCAGACGGCGCTTCCCCCGCTTCGCTCTCGCCATGAGCATCGCCCAGATGATGTCGTCACGGTGCGCGTGGGCGTTGAGGTGCGCCACGGGTACCGCCCCTCGAGGCTCCCGGACGTAGTCGAAGTGGAAGATCGGCTCGTTGACCTGGTCGAGAGCGACCGTGAACGACGACTCTTCGACCGCGAGAAACTCTCCGGTGGTGTCCCACCGACAGCGGAACCGGACGAGCAGCCGGAAGAGCACGTGTCCGTCGACGGTCAGCGGCGCCCCCGTGTCGTCCGACTGCATGATGGGCACCTGCGGTCGCTTGGTCGATTCGCCGACCTTGACGACGAAACCCACCGGTCGCCCCAGGACACCGGTGAGCGTGTCGGTCAACTCCTGCGCGAACTCCTGCACCCGTGCTGCGAGGGCGGGAGTCCGGTCAGTCATCACCCGCGAGGAAGTCGAGTTCGTCGAGCGCACGGAGGATCGCCTGTTCCTCCGGGTCGAGCTGGTAGTTCGCACCCTTCGAGCGCATCACGTCGAGCGGCATGTTCGCGCGCTGGAGCAGGTCAGCACGCCGAGCTTCGATCGCTTCGTGATCCAGGTAGATGACGGTGGGGACCATGCATTCCTCCTCGCTTCGTGGATGACGATACTGCTGCACGCCACCGACAGCACGGAGTTCGGATGCACGGCGGCCGCGATGGGATCGCGGCCGCCGTGCCGGTCACCAGTCGTGGACGGTGCCGTCGGCCAGGCGGTTGAACGGCAGGTACGCCTGCTCGTACGGGTACTTCCCCGCCTCGTCGAGGTCGAGCGTCACGCCGAGACCCGGCTCGTCGCCCGGGTGCAGGTAGCCGTCCGTGAAGGTGAACGTCTGCCGGAACACCTGGTTCGTCCGGGGCCCGTGCTGCATGTACTCCTGGATGCCGAAGTTGTGGATCGCCATGCCGAGGTGCATCTGCGCCGCCAGGCCGACGGGCGAGATGTCGGTCGGCCCGTGGAACCCGGACTTGACCTGGTACATCGCCGCGTAGTCCATCGTCTTGCGCAGCGGGGTGACGCCGCCCATGTGGGTCACGGCACCGCGGACGTAGTCGATGAGCTGGTCGCGGATGATGTCCTTGAAGTCCCAGATCGTGTTGAACACCTCGCCGATCGCGAGCGGCGTCGTGGTGTGCTGCCGGACGAGCTTCAGCGCCTCCTGGTTCTCGGCAGGGGTGCAGTCCTCGAGCCAGAACAGGTCGTACGGCTCCAGGCTCTTGCCGAGCTTGGCGGCCTGCAGGGGGGTCATCCGGTGGTGGCCGTCGTGCAGGAGCGGCAGCTCGGGGCCGAACTCGTTGCGGACGGCCTCGAACACGGTCGGCACGTGCCGCAGGTACGCCCGGGTGTCCCAGTCCTCCATCGCCGGGAACGCTCCGCGCTGCGCGGGCTCGAAGTCGTAGCGGACGCCGGCGTTGCCCTCGGTGGTCCGGTTCGACGCGATGCCGTAGATGCTCTCGAGCCCGGGGACCCCGGTCTGCACCCGGATCGACCGGTAGCCCTCGGCCTGGTGCTCGCGGATCGAGTCGAACAGCTCGGGCAGTTCCTTGCCGGAGGCGTGCCCGTAGGCCATGAGTCCGGTGCGCGACGCCCCGCCGAGCAGCTGGTAGAGCGGCATCCCCGCGACCTTGGCCTTGATGTCCCAGAGCGCCATGTCGACGGCGGCGATCGCGGCCATGGTGACCGGGCCGCGGCGCCAGTAGGACGAGCGGTAGAGGAACTGCCAGGCGTCCTCGATGCGGCTGGCATCGCGCCCGACGAGCAGGGGGACGACGTGCTCCGACAGGTACGCGGAGACGGCGAGCTCGCGACCGTTCAGGGTGGCGTCGCCGAGACCGGTGACGCCGTCCGCGGTCGTGAGCTTCAGGGTGACGAAGTTCCGGTCCGGGCTCGTGACGATCACCTCGGCCCGGTCGATCAGCTGCCCGCGGTCGGTCGACGCCCAGGTGTCCGGACGGCCGGCGGTCGGGTCCGTCGCCGCGCCGCCGTCGGCGGCACCGGGGACGGGCGCGGCGGGGTTCGTGGTGCCGGTGTCGGTCATGCGTGGACTCCTTCGTCGACGGGGCCGCGTGCGGGTGCCGCGGCGGCGCGGATGCGTTCGGCGGCCGCGGTGACGGCGGCCACCACGGGGGTGGTGTCGAGGTCGGGCGCGACGACCCCCAGGACGTCGTGCAGGTCCGAGTCTGGCCCGGGCGCTCCGGCGTCGTCCACCAGCTCGGGCTGCGTGGTGCAGTGCAACCACCAGGCGGCGAGCAGGGTCGCGGCTCCCGGGCCGATCCCGGCGTCGGGGTCGCGCTGGAGTCGCCGACGCAGGACGTCGACGACGCGGACGGGCAGCTTCTGCGAGCCGCCGGACGCGATCTGGCGCAGGGTGTGCCGGATGCGCGGGTTCGCGAACCGCTCGACGAGCGCGGCCCGGGCGTCGGCGACCTCGTCGGCGGGCAGCGGGAGCTCGGCGGCGGCCTCGTCCCAGAGCTGTTCGACGACGGTACGGCAGCGTTCGTCGTCCATCGCGGAGGCGACGGTCTCGTGGCCGAGCAGCAGGCCGAGGTACGCCAGGAGCGAGTGCGACCCGTTCAGCAGCCAGAGCTTCCGCTGCTCGTACGGGGTGACGTCGGGCACGAGCCGGACGCCCGCGGTCTCCCAATCGGGGCGGTCGACGCCGTCGAACGCGTCCTCGAGCACCCACTCGGCGAAGGGTTCCGTGACCACGGGCACGCGGTCGCCGTCGAGCACCCCGGGCAGGTCGCCGATCTCCGCGAGGTCGGAGGCGGTGGTGGCCGGCGTGATCCGGTCGACCATCGACGAGGGGAACGCGACCGTCGACGCGGTCCACGACCGGAGCGCCGGGTCGTCCGTCGCCCCCAGCACGGCCTCCCGCAGGACCTCGCCGTTGTGCGTCAGGTTGTCGAGCGACACCAGCGCGATCCGGCCGCCGCCGGCGGCCCGTCGGGCGGCGAGCCCCTCGACCAGCCGGGCCGGCACGCCGGAGTCGGCGCGGTAGCCGGCCTCGGTGACCGTCAGCGTGACGACGGTCGTCTCCGGGGACGCGACCAGGTGCCTCCAGGCCGTGTCGTCGCTGCCGGGGTGGGCCGCGACGACGGTGTCGACCACCTCGGCGGTGTCGCCGTCGGCCGCGCGCGTGACGAGTGTGTACCGGCAGTCCTGCGCGGAGAGGGCCTCGGCCGCCGACGGTGACCGACCGGTGAACGCGGTGATGCCCCACGCCTCGCCTCGGGCGTGCCCCGTGTACCAGGCGAGGTGGGCGCGCGCGAACGCCCCGATGCCGAGGTGCACGATGCCGGGACGACGGGTCATGCCGTCACCGGCACCAGGGAGCGGAGGTACGCCAGGTTGTCGGCGGTGCGCTCCGCGAGCGGCAGGTCGGTGGAGAAGTCCTCGATGGTGACCCAGCCGTCGTAGCCGTGCTGCCGCAGGGCGTCGAGGTACTCGGACACCGACGCCTGGCCGTCGCGCAGCGGTGCCCACTCGTTCCGCCAGATCCGGCTGCCGTCGGGCCGGGTCTCGCCGGTGTCGACCCAGCGGGCGTTCTTGACGTGCGCGTGGGCGAGGTACGGGCCGAGGAGCTCGAAGGCCGCCAGGTGGTCCTCCTGCCCCTCGATGACGAGGTTCCCCAGGTCGTGGATGACGCCGACGTGCTCGGGGTCGAGCCCGTCCACGAGCCGGAGCGCCGCGGACGCCGACGGGGTGATCGTCATGTGGTGCAGCTCGACGAGCGCCTTGACGCCGAGGTCGGCCGCGCGGGCGGCAGCCCACTCGAGGTCGGCGCGCGTCCGGTCGAAGAGCTCGCCGTAGGTGGTGCCGGTCCGCTCCCGCTCGCGCTGGTACCAGGGCATGGTCACGCGGACCTGGCGGGCGCCGAGGCCGCTCGTCACCCGGAGCATCGTCTCGACGCCCTCGTGGTCGGCCACCGGCTGGTAGCCGCCGATCCCGGAGTACTCCAGGCCGGCGGCGTCGGTGACCCGAGCGATCTCGCCGACCTGGTCCGCGATGCCGGTGAACTGCCAGGTCGAGCGGTTGCCGGCCCAGAAGCCGGACGAGCCGTCTGCGGTGCGGTCGTCGACGATCCGCCACTCGATGCCGTCCCAGCCCTGCTCGGCGAGGGTGTCGGCTGCCTGCGCCGGGGTCCAGTCGGGCGTCGAGGCGGTGAACACGGAGAACTTCACCGGACTGCTCCTTCCCGGGGAGCGACGACGGCCCGGGGAGCGACGACGGGTTCGACGTCGTCGTACTTCCCCTCGATGACGTCGTCGATCCGCACCGGCTGCCCGAGCGTCGCGCTGACGTACAGCCCGCGGACGGTGGCGAGCGACACGAGGGCGTCGTCCACGGTCACACCGGGGTCGCGGCCCTCCCGGATCGCCGCGACGACGTCCGTGTACTGGCGGGTGTGCCCCGCGGCGAAGTGGTCCGCCTCGGCCGGGCCACCGACGACGTGCTCCGGTGGGACGACGTCGTGCTTCTGGTCGGCGGCGTCGGCCACCGCGGTGGTGTTCGCCGTCGTCGCCGCGGACTCCAGCGTCGCCGTGTCCGGCGCGACGTGGAAGTACGCGAGCCGGTCGTCGTCGACGATCGCCGACCCGTGCGTGCCGTACACCGCGTAGCGCGCCGAGAGCCCGGGGTACGCGGCGGTCGTGCAGTGGACGACCCCGAGGGCGCCGTTCCGGAACCGCACGGTGGCGACCGCCGTGTCCTCGACCTCGATGCGGTCGTGCGCCAGGAGTCCGACCTGCGCCGAGATCTCCTCCGGACGACCGAGGGCCCACACGAGCAGGTCGACGGTGTGCACGCCCTGGTTCATCACCGCGCCGCCGCCGTCGAGCGCCCAGGTGCCGCGCCAGTCGCCCGAGTCGTAGTAGCCCTGCGAGCGGTACCAGGCGACGCTCGCGACGCCGGACGTCACGGTGCCGAAGTCGCCGCCGTGCGCGGCTCCCGCGACGGCGACCGAGGCCGGGTCGAAGCGGTGCTGGCTGATCACGCTCGTCACCAGGCCACGCGAGCGGGCGTCGGCGGCGAGCGCGGCGATCTTCCGCGCCCGCGGCATCGTGGTGTCGAGCGGCTTCTCGATGACGACGTGCTTGCCGGCGGCGAGCGCCGCCTCGGCCAGCTGGACGTGCATGCCGGAGGGCGAGCAGATCGCGACGACGTCGATGTCGGTCTGCGCGATGGCGTCCTCGATGGTCGCGGTGGTGACGGGCCGGTCGGCGCCCGTGGCCTCGAGCTCGTCGGCGGCGCCGGTGGCGGCCTCGGGGACGGCGTCGACGAGGGCGACGACCTGCAGGTCCGGGTGCTGTGCGGAGACGCGGGCGTGGTGGCGTCCGATGACGCCGGCGCCGACGACGGCGAGCTTCAGTGGGGTGGTCATCGCAGGGTGACTCCGATCTGGTCGGTGAGGCTCCGGAAGGCTCGTCCGGCGCGGCCGAACGCGGCGGGGCCGGAGAACCCGCCGAGGCTGTTCACGTCGGTCAGGTGTGGTTCGAGGGAGGCGTACCCGGCGTACCCGGCGTCACGCAGCGCGGTGAGCGTGAGCAGGAGTTCGCCGTCGCCCTCCCCCGCCGGGACGACGGACCCATCAGCGGCGAGGGCGTCCTTGACCTGCAGGTAGTCGACGTAGGGCGCGAGCTGCGCCCAGCCGTCGGTGAACGGCCTGACTCCGCACTGCACGTAGTTCGCGTTGTCCCAGGCGAGCCGCAGCGCGCTCGAACCGATGCTCTCGACGATGTCGAGCACGCGCTCGGGGACGTCGCCGTAGATGTCCTTCTCGTTCTCGTGCAGCAGGGTGACGCCCTCGCGCTCCGCGAGGTCGGCGAGCGCGCGCATCCGGACGAGGACGTCGTCGCGCACCTCGTCCGCGGTGCGGCCGTCGAAGTAGAACGAGAAGATCCGGATGTTCGTCGTCCCGAGGGCGTGCGCGGCCCGGATCGCACGGGCGAGCCGCGACACCTCGTGCTCGACGGGTTCGTCGACGGGCACCTTGCCGATCGGCGAGGCGACGGCGGACACGGTCTGTCCGCGCTCCTCGAACAGGCGGTGCAGCCCGGCGAGCTGGTCCTCGTCGAGGTCGACGACGTTGGTGCCCCAGGCGCTGCGCACCTCGATGGCGCTCGCGCCGAGCGCCTGGAGGACCGCGACCTGGACGACCGGGTCGGCGTCGATCTCGTCGCCGAAGCCGGAGAACTCCCACGTTGGCTGGGTCATCGTGTTCCTTCCTTGTCGGACGGGAGGCGCGTGGCGGGCTGGCACCGCGCCTCCCGTCCGTCGTGTGGTTGCTTGCGTCACTTGACGGAGCCGGCGGTCAGACCGCCGACCAGGTAGCGCTGGAAGACCAGGTAGAGCGCGACGACCGGCACGGCGCAGACGATCGACGCGGCCATCATCTGGCCGTAGATCGGGACGGCGCCGCCCTCCTGGGCGGTGCCGAGCACCTGCAGCACCACGGCGACCGTGCGGGTGTTCGGGGTCGTCATGATGGTGCTGAAGAGCACGTCGTTCCAGCCGAGCAGGAAGGCGAAGATCGCCGAGACCACGATGCCCGGCCACGAGAGCGGCAGCACGACGCTCCGCAGGATCCGCCCGCTCGAGGCACCGTCGATGCGGGCGGCCTCCTCGAGCTCCTTCGGCAGACCGCGCAGGTACGTGACCATCACCCACGTCGAGAACGGCAGGGCGAAGGTCAGGTAGGTGACGAACAGGCCCCAGCGGGTGCCGATCACCTGCACGCCGGTCGCGCTGGCGATGTTGGCGAAGACGACGAAGACGGGCAGGAGCAGCAGGGTGCCGGGGATCGACTGCAGCGCCAGCAGCCCGCGGAGGATCGTCAGGCGGCCGAGGAACCGGAACCGGACGAGCACGTAGGCGGTGGACACGGCGAGCGCGGCACTCGCGACGGCGACGGCCCCGGCGGTGAGCAGCGAGTTCACCAGGCCCTGGCCGAGCGCCACCGTGTCCCAGATCGCGACGTAGTTCGCCAGCGTGAACTCGGAGGGGAAGTACTCGCCGCGGGCGACCGCGACGTCCGAGTTCACCGACCCGAACAGGATGTACAGCACCGGTACGGCGATGAACGCGACGAGGAGCACGATCACGGTGACCAGCAGCCACCGGGGCAGCAGCCGGGTGACGTCGGTGTCGTACGGGCGCCTCGGGCGCTTCGCACCGCCGGCGGTGATGCTCTCGGTGAGCGTCGCGGTCGGGCGGGTCCGGGTCTGGCTGAAGGCGCTCATGCGCGGGCTCCCTCGATGTCGGCGGCGGCCGGGGCGGCGAGCACGGCGCGGTCGGCGCGGCGCTGCTTCCAGGTGGGGCCCGCGTCGTCGCCGGTGTCGAGCTTGACGGCCCGCAGGTAGACGAAGAGCGGGATCGCGACGATCACCAGCGAGCAGATCGCCATCGCCGCGGACAGGCCGAAGCGGAACGACTGGAAGCTCGCGATGTACGTCAGGACGGGCATCACCTCGACGCTCGAGGGGAGGGGGTTCCCGAAGAGCACGAACGGCAGCGTGAAGTTGTTGATGTTGTGCAGGATCGAGATGATGATCGCCAGGCTCAACGGGCCGCGCAGGTACGGGAAGACGATGTACCGGAGCTTCGCCCACCACGTCACGCCGTCGAGGGCGGCGGCCTCGTGCACCTCGTTGTCGACGGCCTGGAGTCCGGCGAGCGAGAGCAGGTAGACGAACGGCCAGCTCGTCCAGACCATGACGCCGGCGAGCGCCCAGTACGACGCGGAGCCGTTCAGCCAGAGGACGTCGGTGCCGAGCGCGGTGTTCACCACGCCCTGCGGCTGGAGCATCGTGCGGAAGAACGTCCCGACGACGAACGCCGGCAGCACGTAGGGCACGAGGTAGATCGACCGGACCAGACCGCGACCGGGGAAGCGGTTCTGGGTGGAGACCGCCGCGGCGACGCCGATCGGCACGGTGACCGCGGTGACGAGCACCGACAGGGACACCGAGATCCAGATCGAGTGCAGGAGCGGCGAGTCGGTGAACGCCTCGGCGAAGTTCGCGAACCCGACGAAGGGGGCGCTGAACCACTGGCGGAGCGTGTACTGGTCGAGGTCGAGCATCGCGATGTACACGCCGACGAGCAGCGGGACGACGATGACGGCGAGCATGAGGACGCCCCCGGGCAGGAGCATCCACAGCGGACGCTCGCGCTTGTACAGCGGGGTCTTCCCGTGCGGGCGGACCGCGCGCGGGGTCTCCTGGCGGGGCCGGGTCTGCGTGGTGGTCATCACAGCCCTCCGTTCTTCTGGCGGTCGAGCGTTGCCTGGGCGTCCCGCTGCGCCGCGGCGAGGCGCTTCCGGAGCTGGTCGTCGCTGACCTCGCCGCTCTTCAGCGACGGGATCGACTGCACGACGACGTCGACGAGCGAGAGCTGCACGTCCGACCACGCGCCGGTGAAGGCGGTGGGCTTCGACAGTTCGCCGGCGCGGACGATGGGTGCGAGGTCGGGGTTCTGCTCGGCGATGCGGTCCGCCGCGACGGTGTTCGTCGGCAGTTGTCCGAAGAGCTCGAAGTACCGTTCCTGCGCCTCGGGCGAGGACACCTGCCGGACGAAGTCGAACGACAGGTCCTGCTTCGAGCCGTAGTCGGCGACGACGAGGTTGTCGCCGGACAGGATGCTCGCCGCCTCGATGCCGTCGGCGGGACGCTCGGTCGCGCCCGGTGGCACGGTCGGCAGCAGGGCGTACTCGTA
The DNA here is from genome assembly GCF_040545555.1 of Curtobacterium oceanosedimentum. Classification (NCBI taxonomy): domain Bacteria; kingdom Bacillati; phylum Actinomycetota; class Actinomycetes; order Micrococcales; family Microbacteriaceae; genus Curtobacterium; species Curtobacterium oceanosedimentum. The sequence continues at coordinate 381,104 of NZ_JBEPMD010000001.1, read as the reverse complement.
CTTGCCGTCGACGGCGGAGCCCTTCAGCGAGTTGAGGGACGTCGTCGTGGTCATCGGGAAGAACGCGGCCTTGCCGTCGGCGAACTGCGCGAGGGCCTGCGGGTTGTTCCACCCGATCGCCGCGGGGTCGACCACGCCGTCCTTCGTCACCCAGTCGAAGTAGGTGCGGTAGGCCTGCTCGACCGCGGGAGCGTCGATCTCGGCCGTCCCGCCGTCGACGATCGTGTTGCCGGCGTTCTGCGCCATGCCCCACACGAACTTCCACGGGTCGAAGCCGTCCGCGTAGGCGATGGCCATGCCGTGGACGCCGTCCCCGGTGGTCTTCCTGGCGTCCTCGGTGAGCTCGTCCCAGGTGGTCGGCAGGTCCGTGATCCCGGCGCGAGCGAGGAGCTCGGTGTTCACGGCCATGACGAACGGCCGACTGGCGAAGGGGATGCCGATCTGCTTCGACGTGCTCGGACCGGAGATGCCGAGCGAGGCCGGCGCGAACTGGTCCTTGCCGCCGACGGCGTCCCACTGCTCCGGCCCCATCTCGACGAACGCGCCGGTGGCGTAGGCCGTGGGGGTGAACGTCGTGCCGATCGCGTACACGTCCGGACCCTGCCCGGAGATGACGCTGGTCTGGATCGCGGTGAGCTCCTCCTGCGGGGTCGAGTAGGTCTCCCACTGGATGTCGGCGCCCGTGGTGCGCTTGAACTCGGCGGCGGTCTCCCGCTGCCACTGCGCGCGCTCCTTCGGGTAGGTCGTGTCCGCACCCATCATCACGCGGAGGGTGTCCGGGTCGTCGCCGCTGCCGTCGACGACCGCGCAGCCCTGCAGCGAGAGGGCGGCGACGGCGACGACGGCGGCACCGACCAGGACGCGGGTCCTGCGTCTTCCTGTGCTCATGCGGGGGTGTCCTCCTCGACATCTCCCCCGGGCGACGGTGCCCGGGACGGCGGCTGCGCTGCCGACGTGCCACCACTGTCCCGTCCGTGGCAACAACCGGCAACCGGTTGCCACTTGTTGCCAACGCGGCCTAGCTTCGCCTCGTGAGCAGCGCAGACACGGACACCTCGCGGCGGGTGACCATCCGGGACATCGCCGATGCGACCGGGGTCGCCCCGTCCACTGTGTCCCGTGCGCTGTCGCTGCCCGACCGGGTGAACCGCGACACGCAGCAGCGGATCCAGCAGGCCGCCCGCGAGCTCGGCTACGTCGCCAACTCGCAGGCCCGGGCACTGACCTCGGGTCGGACCCGGGCGGTCGCCGTCCTGGTGTCGGACATCACGAACCCGTTCTACTTCGACGTCATCCGGGGCACGCAGCACCAGCTCTCCGCCGCCGGGTGGACGCAGCTGCTCGTCGACACCGAGGAGTCCGCCGAGGCCGAGGTCGCAGCGCTGAGCGCCGTCGCCGGCAAGGCCGACGGTGCCGTGCTCACCGCGTCCCGTCTGTCCGACGCGCAGATCGCCCGGTTCGCCGAGCGCACGCCGCTCGTCGTCGTGAACCGGCGCCCGGCCGGGGTGCCGTCGGTGCTCATCGACACCCCCGGCGGGGTCGAGCAGGCCGTGCAGCACCTCGTCTCCCTCGGCCACCGGGACGTGCTCTACGTCGCGGGTCCGGACAGCTCGTGGTCGAACGAGCGGCGGTGGCGGGCGCTCGTCCGCGTCGCGAAGCGCCTGGGGGTGCGGGTGGCGAGGATCGGTCCGCACGCGCCGTTCGTGGACTCGGGAGCAGCGGCCGCGGACGCCGCCGTGCACGCCGGGGCCACCGCGTGCATCGCGTTCAACGACCTCATCGCGATCGGGATGCTCACGCGCTTCCGCGAACGGGGTGTCCGGGTGCCGGAGGACGTGAGCGTCGTCGGCTGCGACGACATCTTCGGTGCCGACTTCTGCAACCCGCCGCTGACCACGATGACCTCGCCCATCGAACGCGCCGGCCGGGTGGCGATCCGGATGCTGCTCGGACGGCTCGACGCGCTGCCCGCCGACGAGCTGCCGGGCGAGCACGCGTCGGGGGCCGTCGCGCTGCCCACCCACCTGACCGTCCGCGAGTCCACGGGACCGGCTCCGGCGCGGCCCCGGCCCCGCTGACCGGCGCTCTGCGCTCGTCGCTCTGCGTCCCGCGCGCCCTCGTCCGCATCCGACCCCGCCCGTCCCGCCCGTCCCGCCCGAAGGAGCCGATGATGTCCTCCACCAGCACCACCACGCCGTTCGCACCCCACCCCGACCGGCTGTTCCCGGCGGACCCCGGCGCCCGCGCGGTCGCGCGGACCGTGTACGACGCGGTCCGCGACCTGCCGATCATCTCCCCGCACGGACACGTCGACGCGTCCCTCATCGCCGACGACCAGCCGTTCCCCGACCCTGCGACGCTGCTGGTCACGCCCGACCACTACGTCCTGCGCCTGCTGCACGCGAACGGCGTCGGGCTGCAGGACCTGGGACGCCCCGACCGGTCGGGCACGCACCCGCTCCCCGACGGTCGGGAGGTCTGGCGCCGGCTCGCCGAGCACTGGGACGACTTCGTCGGAACGCCGGTCCGCTACTGGTTCGAGACGGAGCTGCACGACGTCTTCGGCCTGACCGAGCAGCCGTCGGCCGGGAACGCCGACGAGCAGTACGACCGCATCGCTGCAGCGCTGGCCACGCCCGCACTCCGACCCCGAGCCCTGTTCGACGCCTTCGGCATCGAGGTGCTCGCGACCACCGACGGCCCCGCCGACGACCTCGCCGCGCACGCGCGGCTCGCCGCCGACCCGTCCTTCACGGGTCGGGTGCTCCCCACCTTCCGCGCGGACGCCGTGTTCGACCCGTCGCGCTCGGACTGGAGGCACGTGGTCGCGTCGATCGGTGAGGCGTCCGGCATCGACACGGGCACCCACGACGGGCTCCTGGCAGCGCTGCGGGACCGGCGCCGGTACTTCATCGAGCACGGTGCGACGGCGACCGACACCGGTGTGCTCGACGCGGGGTCCACGCCGCTGTCCGCGACGGAGCGTGCGCGCATCCACGCGGCAGCGATGCGGGGTCCGTCGGGCGTCACCCCGGACGAGGCCGTCGCCTACCGCCACGACATGCTCTTCCGGTGGGCCGAGATGAGCGTCGAGGACGGCCTCGTCATGCAACTGCACCCGGGCGTGCTCCGGAACCACCACACGCCGACCCTCGAGCGTTTCGGCCCGGACACCGGACACGACCTGCCGGCCGTCGGCGCGTTCACGGAGCCACTCCGTCCACTGCTCGAGGCCTTCGGGACCGCACCGGGCTTCCACCTCGTGCTCTTCACGGTGGACGAGACCGTCTTCTCGCGGGAGATCGGGCCGCTCGCCGGTTTCTACCCGGCCGTGTACGCGGGAGCCCCGTGGTGGTTCATCGACACCCCCGCCGCCATCGGGCGCTACCGGGCGGCGGTCACCGACTCGGCCGGGTTCACGAAGACCTCCGGGTTCATCGACGACACTCGCGCCTACTGCTCGATCCCGGCGCGGCACGACATGTCCCGGCGGGCGGACGCGGCGTACCTGGCGTCGCTCGTGGTGACGCACCAGCTCTCCGAGGAGGACGCGGTGCACACGGCACGCCGGATCGTGTCGGAGATCCCGCGGGCGACGTTCAAGCTCTGATCGGCAGGTCGTACATGTGACATGCAAAGAGTTCGGCACTGCGGCCCTCGTCGGCTCAGGGTAGGGCGTCCGTCCGTCCCGATCCCCGACCGAGGAGCGCCATGTCTCGTCGTCCGTCGTCCGAACGTCCTCCCTCGCCCGCTCGATGCGGCCGGCCCGTCAGTCCCCCGTCGTCCGGGCGCGCGATCGGCGCGCTGGGGACGGTGGCGCTGGCGGTCCCCGCCGTCCTGCTCGGGCCGAGCGGCGCTGCTGCTGCCGCACCCGCGCCCGAGGCGGTGGTCGGCCTTGCCGTGGAGGTTGCCGCCGACGGCCGCGGTCCGTTCACGCCCGAGGACGGCCCCGGAGCCGACCGAGGTCCCGCGAACGGTGTCGTTCGCACCCGTGACGCCGTGACCTACCGGGTCACCGTGAGCGCGGGCGACGGGACCGCACACCACGAGCGGTTCGTGCTCGACGCCCCGACGGGCACGAGCTGGGCAGGTGTACCGCTCGCATGCACCGGAGCCGGTTCCGTGGTGGAGGGCCAGCGGCTCACCTGCGACCTCGGCGACGTCCCCTCGGGGCACGCGGTCGCCGTGCCCGCCGTGCTCGACGTGTCCGGGGACCTGCAGGACGGCGACCGCATCGCCGTGACCGGTACCGCCTCGGCCGACGACGCCGAACCGACCGCACCGGTCACCTCGGCGACGACCGTCGTGTCCGCCGCGCCGCGGTACAACCTCAGCAAGGCCGCGGTCGGCTCGACCCTGCGCACCGGAGTGCCGGGGCCGGACGCCACCCCCGGCGTCCAGTTGCGCTACCCGATCACGGTCGACTGGCAGTCCCCCGTCCCCGGGCAGGGCCTCCTCGGGTTCGAACGGAGCACGGGCGACATGCACTTCACCGACGACCTGTCCCACCTGCTCGGCGACCGGCCGTCGGGCGCGGTGCTCTGGAACGGCGGTGGACCCGCCTGTGGTCGGAACGGTGAGGACGGTGTGCAGTTCGGCGGCCTGCCCGCTGGCCGCGGCGGTGGTGACCGCGCCGTGGTCGACTCGGGCACCATCACGTGCACGCAGGCAGAGCCGGGCGGCGACGTCGACGTCACGATCGACGGTGCCGTGACGGACGCAGCGCGCATGCCCAGGCGGAACATCGGCGGTGGCCCGATCAGCGGCGGCGCGAAGCCGTACGTCGTGAGCGGGTGGATCTCGCTGTGGGTGCCCACCCCGGAGGCGCCGACGTCCGTCGAGTCGGTGAACACCTTCACGCCGCTGCAGACGACGTCGGTCAGCGGGACGCCGAACTTCCCCGGCGGCTCGGAGCCGACGACCGACAACAGTGCGCGGCGGAACCTCGTCGAGCTCGGACCGGGCAGCGCGGCGAAGCGACTCTGGCGTCTCGACAGCGACGGGATCGGCGTGATCGCGGGATCGGCGAAGGACGGCGACCCCTGGGCCACCCCCGGCACCCGGCTCCGCAGTGACGTCACGATGTCGAACCCGGGGCTCGCCGCCTTCCGCAACGCGGCCCTCTGCGACACGTTCGACCGCCGGACGCAGCGTCTGACGGCCGTCGGCGGGCGGGCGCCCGCGTGGACGAGCGGCTTCGAGCACGCCCGGGTGCAGTACGCCGCCGACGACACGGCATCGCCGGCGGCGGGCCAGGTCCACACGTGCGACGACGGCGACGGTCCCTGGTACGACGATCCGGAGGACGTCCCCGGCGGAGCTGCGGCGGTCGGGGCGGTCCGTGTCGTCGGTGACCTGCCCGGCGGAACGTACGGTGGCCTGTTCTCCACCGTGACGACGCAGCGAGTCCCCGACGGCACCCGCGCCCGCGACTTCGGCCACGCCCGCTTCGGTGACCACCTCCCCGCCTGGGTGCACGACCAGCAGGACCCCGACCTCGCTGCGGGCGGGCTGGCCGACAGCGTCGTGCTCACCGAGGACCTGGTCCGCGTCGGCAAGGTGGTCGTCGACCCCGGGCACGACGCCGCGGACACCCCGGACCGGACGAGCTCGGTCGCACCGGGCAACACCGTCGACTACGCGCTCCGGCCGACCCTGACGAACGGCTTCGCCGACGGACGCCCTACCGACGTCACCGTCCGTGACGTCCTGCCCGCGCACACCTCGTACGTCGAGGACAGTGCGTCGAGGACCCCCGAGGTCGACACGGTGCCGGGTGCCGACGGCCAGGAGCACCAGCGTCTGACCTGGACGCTGCACGACGTGGAGCCGAACAGCCGCATCACCCCGATCACCTACACCGCACGGGTCGACCGCTCGGCCCCGGCCGGGCGGATCGCCAACACCGTGACGGTCGAGTCCCCGGCCGACCGGTCCGAGGAAGGCTGGCGCACCGCGCAGCGCGGGCTGGAGGTCGTCACCACCGGCGGCGTCGGGGTCGAGAAGCGCACACCGGCACCCGTCGTCGTGACCGGCGACCACCCGGAGTGGGACCTCGACGTCACGAACACCGACGACACCGCGATCCGCGGCCTCGACCTGATCGACGTGCTCCCGCACCGTGGAGACGCACGGGGCTCGGACTTCCACGGCAGCGTCGGCCTCGCGGCGCCGGTCACCTCCGACGCCGCCCAGGACGAGGTCGTGCGCTACACCGACGCCGATCCCACTAAGGTCGCCATGGACGGTGCCGACCCGAGCAACCAGCCCGGCGGGGCGACCCGCTGGTGCACCGAGGACGAGTTCGGCGCGAGCGGCTGCCCGGACGCACTCGCGCGGGTGACTGCCGTCCGGGTCGAGCGGCAGACCCCGGTCCCGGCCGCCGACACCGTCACGTACCGGCTCACCCTCGCGACGAGCGGCGAACAGGACGGTGACCGCTACGTCAACCGGTTCGGGCTCCGGACGTCCGACCTGGCGCTGCCGGTGCAGTCGAACCCGTCGACCGTCCGGGTCGTCGCCGGCGCGATCGGCGACCGGGTGTGGGACGACCGGAACGACGACGGTCTGCAGGACGACGGCGAGCCCGGCGTCCGGGGCGTGCCCGTCGCCCTGACCGGGACCGACGACCGCGGTGACGAGGTCGAGCGGCGCACGACCACCGACGACCACGGCGGGTACCGGTTCGACGGGCTGCGGCCGGGCGACTACCGCGTGCGCTTCACGGCGCCGGACGGGACGCACTTCACCGAGGAACACGTCGGCGACGACCCCGCGGTCGACTCGGACGCCGCTCCGGACGGCCAGACCGCACCGGTCACGGTCGACCGGGTCACGAGTACGACCGGCGCGCTCGAGGGCGTGCGCCGTGACACGACCGTCGATGCTGGCCTGGTTGCGGCGGATCCCGGTGGCGGGGGCGACGGCGACGGCGACGGAGTACCCGGGGCGGGCGGCGGTTCCGGTGCCGAGGCGGGCGACGACGCGTCGAGCGAAGGCGGTCACGATCGCGCCGGCGCTGTGCACGCCACCGCTGCCGGACGACTCGCGTTCACCGGGACGAGCATCGGTGCTGCGGTCGCGCTCGCGCTCGCGCTCCTCGTGCCGGGGTTGACCGTGCTCGCCGTCCGGCGTCGTTCTCGGTCGACGTCGGACTGATCCCCGGCTCCGTCCACCGCGTTCCGTACGGCGGGGTCGGGTTGCCTCCGGGCGACCCGACCCCGCGGTCCACACGAGCGGAGACCGCCGGCACCACGACCGCCGACACGAGGACCGTCGCCACGTGGACCGTCGCCACGTGGACCGGACCAGCGGCGCGCGCCTCGGACCCGACGGAGCGAGTGCCCGGGGGGGGCGGGCCGCGGCAGGGCGGACGCGGCAGTCGGAGGCGGCAGGTCGGTACGGGCAGGTCGATGTCGGCGAGTCGGTGGCCGTCGGTACCGTCGAGTCGTGGAACACACCGCGGAGAGCACTCCGGACGTCCCGAGCGCGACGGTGCCCGACGTCGACCGGGTCGTGGCTGCCTACGGCGACCGAGCGGACGAGTACGCCGAGATCCTCGGGTCGATGGACGCTGTCCACCCCGACGACCGGACACTCGTCGAGGCATGGGCGGACACGATGCACGGACTCCTGCTCGACGTCGGGTGCGGACCCGGACACTGGACCGCGCACCTCCACCGCCGTGGCCACGACGTCATCGGGGTAGAGCCCGTCCCGCGGTTCGTCGGGCTCGCGAGGGCGGCCTCACCCGAGGTCGACTTCCGGACCGGGACGATCGAGGTGACCGGCCTGTCCGACGGGGCTGTCGGCGGTGTGCTCGCCTGGTACTCGCTCGTGCACCACCGCCCGGACCGGGTGCCGATCGCGCTCGCTGAGGTCCACCGCATCCTGGCCCCCGGCGGCGGGCTGCTCGTCGGCTTCTTCGAGGGCCCGTCGCTCGAGCCGTTCGACCACGCGGTGACGACCGCCCACCGATGGCCCGTGGAGCGGATGGTCACTGCGCTCGAGGACGCGGGTCTCACGGTCGACTCCGTCCACCGGAGGACCGACGAGGGGGCACGTCCGCACGCGGCCGTCGTGGCGCACCGGTTGTGATCACGATGCGATCGACTCAGCCCGCCACCGCTAGCCCGAACCGAACGGGTTCGTTGTCCGCCGCCGATATCAGCATTGTCGCACGCCGAACACTCATAGCGAGGGCTCGAAGAGCCCTTTGAGTCGCGCAAATTCGCGTAAGTCTGTCCGAAACTCCTCGAGATCATTAAGCGTATAAAGGCCGTCGATCTGGCTGTCTTCCAAAAGGCGATGGATGCGGCGAAGATCGTTAATTCGACTCTTCCAGCCGATTCCGTCCACAACCGCCAGACACAGCTGGCGCGGTAGCCGAACTGCCGCCATCTCCTCGATCTCACGGACAGCATCGGTCAACTTTGAACCGGTTGAGTCAAAACCCTTCGCGGCCACGACGATCATCGGCTGGTCACGGGACGGTATAGCAAGGTCACACGGGGCAGTCCTGCCGCCGTTTCCGATAAAACGAGTCCTAGAAGTTGAATCTAATCCGAGGTCCATCGCTATCTGCTCGATCGCATCCTCGATGCTCCTCCCTGCAGCACCAGCCCGAATCGCGGAGACGCGCGACCCAGCCCTTGCCACAAGAAGCTCACCGAACGTATAGCTCCGGTTCAAGTGCTGATCTAAGGCTCCCAGCATCCCGTAAGCAGAGTCGAAGAACCGCGACAATCGACCTGGGTCGATCTTGGCTATTGACCGCCAACTACTCGTTCCGAATTCATGCTTCAGAGCATTTTTAAGCTTCTCCTGGGACAAACCCACCACAAGCGCGACCGTCGGTACGCCGTCCGGGTTGCGCTGCAGGAACGCAGCGAGCTCATCAACTGTCGTCGGATGAACTGTTTCGAGATCCTTTGCAACCTGCTGAATCTGCGATGAGGCTCGACTTGGAGCCAACGGGTCTACGTGTGGCGTAAGTGGCCTAAGCCTCTCAACGTATTCGTCAAAAGCAGTCATTCCAGGCTCCCAATGAAGATATATTCGCTTACTTGTCGACGAGCCGCCGTCGAATGAGTTCCAAAACTATACCTGTGGGGAATTTCTTTGACATCCACCCGCGGACGAGTCACCTTCATCAAGTCGACGATACGATCTCGATCAGGAACCGCATTCGAGGAGTATGACATCACCAGAGTAGGAACCGATGCGAATTGCGCGAAGGTCCGCTCTAAGGCGTTCTCAATCGTCCGCTTGTAGGCGAACTCGGTGAACTTCTTCGCAATCTTCTTAGTTTTCGTCTCTTCCATGATCACTTGCCCACGCCAGTAGACAGAGAGACCCTCCAGAAAGTGATAGCGTTTCATGTAATCCGCATCATCCTTCGGCGGAGCATAAGGGGGGTCAAGGTAAACGAGGTCGATCTCGCTCGAGGATAGAAGGGCGCTATCCTGAGTAAGGACCCGGTGCACTCGACCATTATCGAATATCGCCCCGTTGACTTCAGCGACTGCTTCTCGAAAAAGGTCTTCTATGGGCACGCGCAGATGGCGTCGTCCATCATCGTAGCGGTGCCCGACAAAGGTAAAGACACCCCTCGGTTGGCGGCGAGCTGCCGCAATAACCAGAGCGGCAATCGCAACATCCCGCGTCGCGCCCTGAAGGCGGTCGATGTGCGACCATGCCGCGTCCAGAAATTCTAAATCTCGACGTTCGAAGAAGATTCCTTCGAATGTTCGTGTTATGAAGTCCCTGTCGTCGGCGGCAGGCGAACAAATCAGCTCCGTGAGTTCGGCATCGAGCGTCGCCCTCGAGTTTTGGATCAGAGCTCTTGCGACAACTGACGGATACTCCATGAAGTCGTTGCTCACGACTGACCAACCGCGGCTCTTCAAAAGATAGGAAACTATACCCGAGCCACTGAAGGCATCGAGGGCACGGCCCGTTGGAATCGATGAGAACACGGAATCGAGTTCGTTGACCAATCGGAACTTAGACCCCATGTATCGAAGCCTAGGATAGCGGCTCACGTCCGCAGCTGACGTCGTGGGCATCGAGCTGTTCGACCCGACCCTCAAAAGCGGTCCCAGTTCCAGTTGATCATCCTGTCAAACCTAGCGGCGTGCGCTGACATCAGGCTCCACCGACGAGGGGGGGGGCACGCCCGCACGCGGCCGTCGTGGCGCACCGGACGTGATCACGGCTGCCACCCCGGCGTGACCAGTCCGGTCTCGTAGGCGAAGACCACCAGCTGCGCGCGATCGCGGGCGCCGAGCTTGATCATGGCGCGGGAGACGTGGGTCTTCGTGGTCATCGGGCTGACGAAGAGCCGCTCGGCGATCTCCGTGTTGCTGAGCCCGAGGGCGACGAGCTGCATCACCTGGCGTTCGCGTTCGGTGAGCACGTCGAGCGTGGGGGCGAGGGCCGCGGGCTTCGCGTGCGTCGCGTAGGCGGCGACGAGGGACCGCGTCGGCCCCGGCGACAACAGGGACTCCCCCGCGTGCACGGTGCGCACCGCGCGGAGCAGTTCGGCGGGCTCGGTGTCCTTCACGAGGAAGCCGGCCGCACCGCCACGGATCGCCTCGAACACGTACGAGTCCTCCTCGAAGGTCGTGAGGATCACCACGTGCACGCCGCCCAGGTCCGGGTCAGCCGAGATGCGCTGGGTCGCGACGAGTCCGTCCGTGCCCGGCATGCGGATGTCCATCAGCACGACGTCGGGACGCTCCCGTCGGACGGTGTCGACGGCTTCGTCACCGTCACCGGCCTCGCCGACCACGGTCATGCCGGGTTCGGCGTCGACGAGCGCGCGGAGGCCGGCCCGGATGAGCACCTGGTCGTCGACGAGCACGACGCGGATGACGTCGTCGGTGGTGGTGGTCACGATCGTTCCCCGATCCCGTCCTCGTGGGGCACCCGTCCGGCCGCGGTCGCGGTGTTCGGCAGACGAGCCGCCACCCGCCAGCCCCCGTCCGGTGTCGGCCCGGCCGAGAGCGTGCCACCGACCGCAGCGGCCCGCTCGCGCATCCCGATGATGCCGTTGCCCGACGGCCCGAGCAGCGGCGACGTCCGTTCCACGCTGGCGTCGTGGGCCGGTGACGGGGAGTCCTCGACGGAGAGTTCGAGGACGTCCGGGTCGACCCGCACTGCGATGCGCGTGCGGTGCTCGGGGGCGTGCTTCATCACGTTCGTCACGGACTCCTGCACGATGCGGAACGCCGTGCGGTCGGTGGTGCGGTCCAGCAGCGCACGGTCACCGTCGACGTCCGCGGAGACGTCGACCCCGGCCGCACGGGCCCGCACCACCAGGTCCTCCAGGCGGTCGAGCCCGGGGACGGGGTGCCGGTCCGCTGAGCCGGGCGACGACTCGCTGTCGAGAGCGCCACGTCCGAGCGGTGCGCTGTCGAGTCGCACCCTCCTCGGCCCGTCCAGCGCGTTCAACCCGTCCGGCTCGTCCGAACCGTCGGCGCCGAGGGCACCGGGTCGGTCGACCGATCGGAGGACGCCGAGGATGGTCCGGAGCTCGACCAGGGCCTCGCGACTCGTGTCACGGATGTCGGCGAGCGAGCTGCGCGTCTGCTCGGGGAGCTCGGCCCCCAGGTGGAGCGCGACCCCGGCCTGCAGGTTGATGAGCGACATGCTGTGCGCGACGGAGTCGTGGAGCTCACGGGCGATGCGGACGCGCTCGTCACGCGCACGTTCCTGCTCCGCAGCAGCCCGTCGGCGGCGTCGTTCCGCGACGCGCTCGAGACGGACCCGGACGAGCTCGGCCACCGACAGCGTGACGGCGGCCCAAGCGACGGCGAGGAAGACCGCATCGAGGTTCCGGTCGGGCGTCCGGGCGAGGACCGCGTCGGCGGTCGGCAGCACCGCGACGGCCAGTCCGAGCGCGACGCCCGCTGCGGTGCGACGTCCCCGCAGCCACGCGTTCACTGCGGCCATGCTCAGCGCGGCCACGAACGGCCCGCGCGGACTCACCAGCAGGGCGTAGCCGATCGTCGTCGCGAGCGTGACCAGCAGGACTGCCGTCGGCCACCGCCAGCGCCACGGCAGGACGACGACCCCGGCGACGAGGAGCGCGATCGCGAGCGGGCCCGGGACCGCCGCGTCGACGACCGAGGAGCCGAGGACGTGGGACGCCCAGGGCGGGCCGCCGCGAGGCCCGACGGCGTCCGTCGGACCGGTCGGGAACCGCGCTGCCAGCAGCGTCCCGACGATCTGCACGAGTGCGACCGGCAGCACCCGACCGAACCGGGCGAAGCGGCGGACGCCGTCTCGCTGGTCGTCGTCCGCCTCAGCCGAGGCGGTGGGGGTGCGGTGCATGGGTCCGAGCCTAGGGTCGGACGGGTGCCACGGCGTCGGGCGCTGGCAGGAGGTGTGGACTACTCCCGCGGGAGTAGCCGCCTGTGCAGGAGGGACGGCGGTACTGCTGCGGGAGCAGGCCGGAGTCGGCCTCCGTGGCGGACGCGGGACGAGCCTCCCTGCCGGACGCTTGGATCGTCGCCCGACCGGGCGACACGAACCGCCCAGGAGGCAACCGTGCACACCGCTCTCTCGACCATCGCCGCCGTCGGCCCGTACGGGCACGGCGGCCCGCCCTTCTTCCTGTTCCCGGCGTTCTTCCTGCTCGTGCTCCTGGCCACCGCCGTCGTCTTCGGCGCGCTGCGCCGCGGCAGCTGGCGGGCACGGTCCGACGCCAGGGCCGTCCTCGCCGACCGGTTCGCCCGCGGCGACATCGACGCGGACGAGTACCGCTCGCGGCTCGCCGAGCTCAGCCGGAAGTGACCGACAGCGCCGACGTGATCGTCGCCACGGTGTCGTCGACCGATCCCTCGATCGACACCGCGACGGCGGTCTCGTCGGGCTGCGGCCGCTCGAGGGTCGCGAACTGCGAGTCGAGCAGCGAGGACGGCATGTACTCGTGGTGGCGGTGGGCCTGGCGCTCGGCGATGAGGTCGTGCGACCCGTCGAGGAACGCGATGACGAGGTCGGGCGCCGAGCTGCGGAGCCGATCACGGTAGACCCGCTTCAGCGCGGAGTTCGCCATCACGCACCGGTGGCCGGACGCCTGCACCTCGGCGATGCGCGCCGCGCACGCGTCCAGCCAGGGCCAGCGGTCCTCGTCGGTCAGCGGTGTGCCCTGCCGCATCTTCTCCTTGTTGGCGGCCGGGTGCAGGTCGTCGGCGTCCACGAACGTGCTCGGCTGGCCCTGCTCGGCGAGGGCGTCGGCCAGCGCCTGGCCGACGGTGGACTTGCCGGAACCGGAGACACCCATCACGAGCACGGGCGGGAGGACGTCGTGGTCGGTCATCCCTCCACAGTACGGGTCGTCCGCTTCCCGCCCCCAGTTGCCGGAACACCCGTGCCGACCCAAGGTGTCGGTCGTACGGTGGGCCGCGACACGTCAGGACGAAGGAGACTCAGGTGGCGGACAACGAACAGCACGACGACGGCGGCACGGCGAACATCGGCGTCGTCGGTCTCGCGGTGATGGGCTCGAACCTGGCCCGCAACCTCGCCTCGCGCGAGGGCAACACGGTCGCGGTGTACAACCGCACCTACGCACGCACCCGGGAGCTCATGGACGAGCACGGCGACATGGGGTTCATCGCGTCCGAGGACATCGACGGCTTCGTCGCGTCGCTGTCGAAGCCGCGCACCGCCATCATCATGGTGCAGGCCGGCAAGGGCACCGACGCCGTCATCGAGCAGCTCGCCGAGCGCTTCGAGGAGGGCGACATCATCGTCGACGGCGGCAACGCGAACTTCCACGACACCATCCGCCGCGAGCACGACCTGCGCGAGAAGGGCCTCAACTTCGTGGGGACCGGCATCTCCGGTGGCGAGGAGGGCGCGCTCAAGGGCCCGTCGATCATGCCCGGCGGCTCGGACGAGGCGTGGGAGACCCTCGGGCCGATCCTGAAGTCGATCGCCGCGGTGGCCGAGGGCGAGCCGTGCGTGACGCACATCGGCACCGACGGCGCCGGCCACTTCGTCAAGATGGTCCACAACGGCATCGAGTACGCGGACATGCAGCTGATCGCCGAGTCCTACGACCTGCTCCGTCGCGCCGGCGGGCACTCGGTCGACGAGCTCGTGCAGATCTACGAGAAGTGGAACGAGGGCGACCTCGAGTCCTACCTGATCGAGATCACGGGCGAGGTCCTCAAGCAGCAGGACGCCGACTCGGGCAAGCCGCTCGTGGACGTGATCCGCGACGAGGCCGGGTCGAAGGGCACCGGCGTGTGGACCGTGCAGAACGCCGTCGGACTCGGCATCCCCGTCTCCGGCATCGGCGAGGCGGTCTTTGCCCGAGCGGTGTCGTCGAAGCCGACGCAGCGTGCAGCCGTCCAGAAGTCGGTGACGAGCCGCCCGGACGTCGTCGACGTGCCCGACACGTTCGAGGACGACGTCCGCGCCGCGCTGTACGCGTCGAAGGTCGTCGCGTACGCGCAGGGCTTCGACCTCATCATCGCCGGGGCGAAGGAGTACGACTGGGACATCGACCTCGGCGCGGTCGCGAAGATCTGGCGCGGTGGCTGCATCATCCGTGCCCAGTTCCTCAACCGCATCGTCGAGGCGTACGACAAGAACCCCTCGCTCGAGAGCCTGCTGGTCGACCCGTACTTCGCGGACGCCGTCGCCGAGGGCGAGGCAGCCTGGCGTCGCATCGTCGGGATCGCCGCAGCGTCGGGCATCCCCGCCCCCGGGTTCTCGTCCGCGCTGGCGTACTTCGACTCGCTCGCGTCCGACCGCCTGCCCGCGGCACTCATCCAGGGGCAGCGCGACTTCTTCGGCGCGCACACCTACCAGCGCGTCGACAAGGACGGCACCTTCCACACGCTGTGGTCGGAGGACGGCCGCCGCGAGGTCGAGCAGGAACCGTCCACGCACTGATCCCTGCACTGACCGAACAGACAGCAGGCCCCGTCGCACGACGGGGCCTGCTGTCTGTTCGGCGGACGGGGTCAGACGACGATGCGCTCCCGTGCGAGGTCGGCGACGAGCCGCTCGAGTCTGGGGCCCCGTCCGAGCAGCCGACGGGACCCGGGCGACGAGCGGACGAAGAAGGTGGCGACGGCGGCGGTGTCGTCCGGTCGGACGTAGTGCATGGCCACGGCGCTCGCAGTCCGCTCCCCCAGGACGTCCTCGACGCCCACGTGCACCATGCGGCTCCAGCGGATCACGAGCAGACGGGTCGCCCGACGCTCCTCGAGTTCCCACAGCGACGCCTCGGTGGCCCCGAACGCCCAGGTCACCCGCTCGCCCAGGGTGGTCTCGGGCCGGGCCCGCTGCACGTCCTGGCGCAGTTCCGGCGTCGGCGCCGCCGGCACCAACCAGACGGTCGGGTCGATGCGACGGATCGCGGACGCGAGTGCCTCGTCGGCACGACGACGGCGGATCGCCCGGGCGCGCACGACCGCGACGACGACACCCGCCACCCCGACGGAGACCGCGACGAGCTCGGCGACGCCGAAGAACGTCAGGTCGGTCTGCGGCGCCGTCGAGACGACGACGATCCGACCGACCAGGAGCGCCGTCCACACGCCGACGATGCTCCAGCGCAGGACCGCGAAACGTCGATCGACCGTCCAGGCGGTGCGCGACCGCCGCGCGCGAGCGCGGCGGGGCACACGGTCTGGTCGGTCCAACACGATCCCGATCCTCGCACGGCTCCGGTCGGGTGCGCTGTCCCGGAGC
Source organism: Curtobacterium oceanosedimentum (assembly GCF_040545555.1). Taxonomy (NCBI): domain Bacteria; kingdom Bacillati; phylum Actinomycetota; class Actinomycetes; order Micrococcales; family Microbacteriaceae; genus Curtobacterium; species Curtobacterium oceanosedimentum. The sequence goes on along the minus strand of NZ_JBEPMD010000001.1, from coordinate 365,390 downwards.
AGTGAACGGTCGACGAACCCGTCGCGGTCACGATCCCTGCACAGGCCGGAGCGGCTCCTCGTCGTCCACCACCACGGACGTTGTCAGCCCATCCGCGGTGGCTCCGACCTACGCTGCACGGGTGAGCACGACAGCGGCACCGACCACCGAGCAGGCACCGGCCCCGACACGGGTCCGGCACCCGGCGCTGCTCGCGGCCGTGTGCGGTGTGGTCGCGGTCGCCGCGTTCCTGGCCGTCGCCGAGTTCGGCGCGCTGCTGCTCGGCGGTGCGGGCAGCCCGCTGGTGGCCGTCGGTTCGGCCGTGATCGACCTCGCTCCCCCGGCGGCGAAGGACCTGATGGTCGGCCTGTTCGGCACCGGGGACAAGGCCGCGCTCTTCGTGCTCATGGCGGTGCTCACGGCAGCGATCAGCGCGGGCGCCGGTGTGCTCGAGCGCGCGCGGCCGCCGTTCGGGGCGCTCGTCCTCGCGGCCGGTGCGGTCCTCGCACTGGTCGCCGTCACCACCCGCTCGGGCAGCGGCACCTGGGACGGAGCCCCGACGGTGCTCGGCGTCGCCGCGGCGATCGTCGTGCTCCGCGTGCTCCTGCGTCGGCTCCGTCGGTGGGAGGCCGCGGCGGCCGTGCCCTCGGCGTCGCCCCGCCCGGCTGCGACCGAGCGACGCGCCTTCCTGGTCTGGAGCGCGACGACCGCCGTCGCGGCGATCGTCGTCGGCGGAGCATCACGAGCCGGTACGGCGGCGATGCAGGCCGCTGCGGCCGCGCGTCGCGCCGTCCGGCTCCCCCGGGCCGCGACGACCGCGCCGGCCGTCCCCGCCGGCGCGTCGCTCGACGTCGACGGCATCACGCCCTACGTCACGCCGAACGCCGACTTCTACCGCATCGACACGGCGCTCCGCGTGCCGTCGATCGACCCGGCGGACTGGTCGCTCCGCATCCACGGCGCCGTCGACCGAGAGGTCGTCCTGACCTGGGACGAGCTGCTGGCACTGCCCCTGCAGGAACACATGGCCACGCTCAGCTGCGTGTCGAACGAGGTCGGTGGTGACCTCATCGGCAACGCCCTGTGGCTGGGCTACCCGATCCGCGCACTGCTCGCCCGAGCGGGCGTGCAGGACGGCGCCGACATGGTCCTCTCCCGCAGCATCGACGGGTTCTCCGCGGGGACGCCCCTCGACGTGCTGCAGGACGAGGGCACCGCGGCACTGCTGGCGATCGGGATGAACGGCGAACCGCTGCCCGCCGAGCACGGCTTCCCGGTGCGGATGGTGGTCCCCGGGCTCTTCGGCTACGTCTCCGCGACGAAGTGGGTGACCGAGCTCGAGGTCACGCGGTTCGCCGACGCCCAGGGGTACTGGACGCCGCGCGGGTGGTCCGAACGCGGGCCGGTGAAGCTGGAGTCGCGGATCGACACCCCTCGGGGCGGTGCCTCACTGACCGCCGGCCAGCAGGTCGCCGTGGCCGGCGTCGCCTGGCAGCCGCACACCGGGGTCAAGGCGGTGCAGGTGCGCATCGACGACGGCGCGTGGCAGGACGCCACGCTCGCGGACTCCGTCTCGGCCGACACCTGGCGGCAGTGGGTGTACCGCTGGACGCCGGACGCCGGCTCGCACACGATCCGGGTCCGGGCGGTCAGCGCCGACGGCCAGGTGCAGACGAGCGTCGAGCGGCCGCCGGCTCCGAACGGCGCGACCGGGTGGCACACGGTGCAGGTCAGCGCCGGCTGACCACGCCAGCGTGATCGTCCGCGCCCCCGTCCCCCTCACCGTCGCCACGGGCACCGGGTGTCGCGACGACCGTGTCGAGGTCCATGCCGGGTCCGTCCTCGTGCCGGCGGACGAAGCCGCGCTGTTCGTAGAAGGACGCTCGACCCCGAGCCGCGAAGAGCTGCACGTCGTCGACGCCCCGACGGCGTGCCTCGTCGACGAGCCGGGCGAGCACCTCGCCTCCGACACCCGTGCCGCGCACGCCCTCCGACACGATCATCTCGGTGACGAAGGCGTGCAGGGCACCGTCGCTGATCAGGCGTCCGATCCCGACCAGACGCCCCGCCTCGTCCCGCGCGCTGCACACCACCCAGCTGCCGGACAGGGCGCGTGCGAAGCGCTCGAGGTCCCAGGCACCCCAACCTGTCTCGCCGTAGAGGGCCTGGAACTCCGCTGCGGTCGGCGGTGCGAACGAGTACTCCACGCCCAGACGGTACCGCGGCCGACGGGCGTCAGGCGGGGAGCTCCGCGACGATGCAGGTCCCCTCGACCTCGTCGTCGGACTCGATCGTCACGCTGAAGCCCGAGCCCTCGAACACCGCGGCGGACACCGGCGCCTGGGTCGACGACACCTCGATGACGACCGCGCCGCCCGGACGCAGCCACTCCCCCGCCCCCGCGGCCACCCGCCGGTGCACGTCGAGCCCGTCCGGGCCTCCGTCCAGCGCGACGAGTCGCTCGTGCTCCCGCGCCTCGGCCGGCATGGTCGCCAGCGCCTCCGACGGCACGTACGGCGCGTTCACCGCGATGACGTCGACGGCTCCGCGGAACCGTTCCGGCAGCGGTGCGAACAGGTCTCCCAGGACGACGATCCCGCGGTCGCCGATGTTCTCCGCCGCGACGTCGACCGCGTCCGGGTCGATGTCCGCGGCGACCAGGTCGAGCGCGCCGACCCGGCCGAGCAACGCCACCGAGATCGCGCCGACCCCGCAGCACAGGTCGACGACCCGGTCGTAGCGCTGCAACCGTCGTGCGGCCTGCTCGACGACGACCGTGGTGCGGGTCCGTGGCACGAACACCCCCGGTGCGACACGGACGCGGTGTCCGTCGAACGCGGCCCAGCCGAGCACGACCTCGAGCGGTTCGCCGGCGAGCCGACGCTGCACCAGGCTGCGCAGCTTCACCGGGTCACCGTCACCGGCCTCGAGCAGCAGGTCGGCTTCGTCCTCGGCGAACACGCTGCCCGCCGACCGGAGTCGGGCGGCCAGCGCGGCGCGCGCCGGGTGGACGGGAGGCACGGCTCAGCTCGCCGGTGGGGTCACGCGGATCGCGCGACCGGTCCGACTACGCGGCACCGTCGAACATCGACGTCACGGAGCCGTCGTCGAAGACCTCGTGGATCGCGCGGGCGATGAGCGGCGCGATCGGCAGGACCTCGAGGCGGTCCCAGCGCTTGTCCTCGGGCAGCGGCAGGGTGTCGGTGACGACGACGCGGTCGATGAACTCGCTCTGCAGCAGCTCGGTGGCCGGGTCGGAGAACACGGCGTGGGTCGCCGCGACGACGACGCCGGTCGCGCCGTTGGCCTTCAGGGCCTCCGCCGCCTTGGCGATGGTGCGGCCGGTGTCGATGAGGTCGTCGACGAGCAGGCAGACACGGCCGGAGACGTCGCCGACGATCTCGTGCACGGACACCTGGTTCGGCACGAGCGGATCGCGGCGCTTGTGGATGATCGCCAGCGGAGCGCCGAGCTTCTCCGACCAGATGTCGGCGACGCGCACGCGGCCCATGTCGGGCGACACGACCGTCAGCGTCTTCGGGTCGAGGATCTCGCGGAAGCGCTCGAGCAGGACGGGCATCGCGAACAGGTGGTCCACCGGGCCGTCGAAGAAGCCCTGGATCTGTGCGGCGTGCAGGTCGACGCTCATGATGCGGTGCGCACCGGCGGCCTTGAACAGGTCGGCGACGAGTCGCGCCGAGATCGGCTCGCGGCCACGGCCCTTCTTGTCCTGGCGTGCGTAGGGGTAGAAGGGCGCGACGACGGTGATGCGCTTCGCCGAGGCACGCTTCAGCGCGTCGACCATGATGAGCTGCTCCATGAGCCACTCGTTGATCGGCGCGGTGTGCGACTGGATGACGAACGCGTCGCAGCCGCGGACCGACTCGTCGAAGCGGGCGTAGAGCTCACCGTTCGCGAAGGTCCGGGCATCCGTGGGGACGAGGTCGACCCCGAGCTCGTCGGCGATCTGCGCCGAGAGCTCCGGGTGTGCCCGGCCCGACACGAGGACGAGTCGTTTCTGACCGGTGGTCTTGATTCCGGACAAGTGCGGTGCTCACTCCCTGACCCGCTCGGGGCCGTCTCGATCGACCCGACCGCCGTCAGATCTGTTCGCCGTGCGCGCGCCGAGCCGCCTCGGCCGCCGGCGAACCGGGTCGGTGTTCCTCGACCCATCCGTCGGTGTTGCGCTGCGGGGCGTAGCTGATCGCCAGCGACCCGGCCGGTACGTCCTTGCGGACGGTCGTACCCGCGCCGGTGTACGCCCCGTCGCCAATCCTAACCGGGGCGACGAACACGTTGTGCGAGCCGGTGCGGACGTTCGACCCGACCTCGGTGCGGTGCTTGTGCACGCCGTCGTAGTTGGCGGTGATCGTGTTCGCCCCGATGTTCGAGTCCTCGCCCACCTCGGCATCGCCGATGTACGACAGGTGCGGGACCTTGCTGCCGCGGCCGATCACCGCGTTCTTCGTCTCGACGAACGTGCCGATCTTGCCCCGCTCGCCCAGGATCGTGCCCGGGCGCAGGTAGGCGAAGGGACCGACCGAGGCGCCGTCGCCGATGACGGCGAGGGTCGCGTCCACGCGGTTCACCACCGCGCCGGCTCCGACCTCGGTGTCGCGCAGCGTGGTGTCCGGCCCGACCACGGCGCCGGCGGCGACGGCCGTGGCGCCGACGAGCTGCGTGCCGGGGAGGATCTCGGCGTCGGCCTCGATGGTGACGTCGAGGTCGATCCAGGTGGTCGCCGGGTCCTGCACGGCGACGCCGGCGACCTGGTGGCGTCGGACGATGCGGGCGTTGAGCTCGCGCGCGGCGTCGGCGAGCTGCGCGCGGTCGTTGATGCCGGCCACGAGCCAGGGGTCGGTGAGGGTCACGACGTCGACCGAGCCACCCCGTTCGATGACGAGTGCCGGTGCGTCGGTGATGTACTTCTCGCCCTGCGCGTTCGCGGTGGTGAGCGACGGCAGGACGGCACGCAGCTGCGTGACGTCGAAGGCGTAGATCCCGGCGTTGTACTCGGTGATCGTGCGCTGCTCGTCGGTGGCGTCCTTGTGCTCGACGATGCCGACGAACGTGCCGGACGCGTCGCGGACCACGCGGCCGAGACCGGTCGGGTCGTCGGCGATCGCGCTGACCAGGGTCACGGCGTTGCCGACGTGGGCGTTCACCAGCGCGCGGAGCGACACGGCGTCGAGCAGCGGGACGTCGCCGGACAGCACCACGACGGTGCCGTCGAAGTCGGCGGGCAGCGCCTGGACGGCGACCTCGACCGCGCGACCGGTGCCGGGGACGTCGTCCTGGTCGACCACGATCGCCTCGGGGGCGCGCTCGGCGACCTCGGCGGCGACCCGGTCGCGTTCGTGCCGGACGACCACGGCGACGTGCTCGGGCTCGAGCGAGGCGGCCGTGCGCAGCACGTGCGCGACGAGGGGCAGGCCGGCGAGGCGGTGCAGCACCTTCGGGGTGGACGACTTCATGCGCGTGCCCTGCCCGGCGGCGAGGACGACGACGGCGATCCGCTGGTCGGTCATGCACCCATCCTGGCGCATGCGGTCCGACCGGGTGCTCGACCCGCGCCCGGAACGCGGGGTGAGCCGGGACCGACGAGCGGACCGAGCGCTACACCCGCGCCGGCTCCCGCCGCACGAACGCCATGAGCACGAGCCCCGCGACGAGCACCACGACCACGCCGATGATCCCGAACCGCGTCGACCCGCCGATCGTCACGGCGATGCCGAACAGCGCCGGTGCCAGGAACGACGCCGCCCGCCCGGTCGTCGCGTAGAGGCCGAACAGCTCGCCCTCGCGGCCCGGGGTGGCGAGCCGCGCCAGGTACGCCCGGGACGACGACTGCACCGGCCCGACGAAGATCGCCAGTGTGAGCCCGAGCACCCAGAACCCGGCGGTGGCGTTCCCGATGAGGAACACGCCGATGCCGGTGAGCGCGAGCCCGACGAGCGACACCGTGATGACCGCCCGCGAGCCGAACCGGTCGTCGAGCCGCCCGGACGCGAAGGTCGCGATGCCGGCGACGACGTTCGCCGCGATCGCGAAGAGGATCACCTGCGACGGACTGAACCCGAACACCTGCGCGGCGACGATGCCGCCGAAGGTGAACACCGCGCCGACGCCGTCGCGGAACACGGCGCTCGCGAGCAGGAAGGCCAGGACGTTCCGGCGCTCCCGCCACAGCCGGGCGACGTGCCGGCCGAGGTCGCGGTAGGCACTGAGCAGGCCGCCGGTGCGGGACCGGTCCGGTGCCGCCTCGGGCACGGTCAGGAAGAGCGGGACCGAGCTGACCGCCAACCACACCGCCGCGATGCCGATCGCGACCCGGACGTCCCACGACCCGTCCGCCACGGTCGACGGCAGCTGCAGGAGCCCCGCGACCCCCTCGGTGCCGAAGTCCTGGATGCAGAGCAGGAGCAGGACGACGAGCAGCACGATCCCGCCGAAGTACCCGGCCGCCCAGCCGACCGCCGACACGCGCCCGGTCTGCGGCCCGGACGCCACCTGGCCGAGCATCGCGTTGTAGCCGACGGTCGCGACCTCGTACGCGACGGTCCCGATGCCGAGGAGCGCTGCGCCGAGCACCAGGTACGGCTGCTGGGGCGCGACGAAGACCATCGCCCCGATCGACAGCGCGACACCGATCGTGCCGATGAGCACGGACCGGCGGCGGTGCCCGGAGGAGTCGGCGAGCCGCCCCACCGCGGGCGCGACGAGCGCGACGACGATCCCCGCGAGGGTCAGCGCCGTCGAGACCGTGGCGGCGTTGTGCGCGAGCTCCCGCTCGACCGCCTGCGCCGCGGCCGCCGAGGAGTCCTCGGCAGCGACGAGCCGCGGGTCGACGAACGCCCGGCTCGCCAGGTAGGTGCTGAAGACGAACGTGGTGACGACGGCGGTGAACGCCGAGGACCCCCAGTCCCAGAGTGCCCAGGACACGAGGGCCCGCCGGTCGGTGCGCTGCGGCACTGCCGCCGCCGGTGTCGCGGTCATGGCCGAACCGTAGCGCGTCGTGGTGACCGGGCGGGGACCACCCGGCCACGGCTCGCCGTGGTGACCGGACGCCGGACGGGAGGGTCGGCACCCGCCGGCACCGCGCCTCCCGTCCGTCGAGCGGTCACCGGACGGGCGCGACCCGCGTCGCGCACGTCGGCTCGCGTCCTCACGCGCCCGCGGGGACCCCGTTCGGGTAGACGACGGACTTGAGCGAGGCCGGGTCGGTGTCGCTCTCGAGGGCCTCCCGGACCTCGTCGAGGCCGAAGCGGCCGGTGACGAGCGCGTCGAGGTCGACCTGGCCCGACGCGACGAGACCGATCGCGACCGGCCACGTGTTCGTGTAGCGGAAGATGCCGGTGACCGTCACCTCGAGGTTCTGGATGTGCTCGACCGGCAGCACCATCTCGGAGTTGCCGAGGCCCACGAGCACCGCGGCACCGGCGGGCCCGACGGCCTTGATGCCGTCCGACACGGCACGGGGCGCACCGCTGGCGTCGATGAACGCGTCGACGGGGACGATGTCCGACGTGACGTCCACCGCGACGGGGTCGACCACCTCGGTCGCGCCGAAGGACAGCGCACGCTCGCGGCGCTCGGGGACGAGGTCGCTGACGACCACGCGCGTCGCGCCGAACGCCCGGGCGACCTGGGCGCAGATGACGCCGATCGGTCCGGCACCGGCGATGAGGACGCTCGAGCCGGGCACGATGCCGGCCTTGCGTGCGGCGGCGATGCCGACGGACAGGGGTTCGAGCAGTGCACCCGCCTCGAAGGACACCGTGTCGGGCAGGGTGTGTGCGAACTCCGCCTCGATCGTGACGTACTCGGCGAAGGCGCCGTCGACCGGGGGCGTCGCGTAGAAGCGCATGTGCGGGCAGAGGTTGTAGCGGCCGGCCAGGCACTGCGCGCAGCGGTGGCAGGGACGCTGGGGCTCGACGGCGACGCGCTCGCCGACCCGGGCGGGGTCGACGCCCTCGCCGACCGCGGCGATCGTGCCGGAGAGCTCGTGGCCGAGGACGAGCGGCTCCTCGACGACGAAGTCGCCGATGCGGCCGTGGCGGTAGTAGTGGACGTCGGAGCCGCAGACGCCGACGGCGGCGACGCGGACGAGGACGTCGCCAGGGGCGACCGCGGGGACGGGGCGGTCTTCGATCGTCAGGTCCTCGGTGCCGAGCAGGACGCTCGCGCGCTGGGTGTCGGGGGTGGTGCTCATGCGGATCTCGCTTCCTCGACCGCGTCCTCGCGGTCGGATGTGGTGTGGTCGGTGGCGGGGGCGGCTGCCGCGCCGCTGGTGGTCGGGAGGGCCCCGTCGCGGAGCAGGTCGGCGAACCCGAGCTCGGCGGCACCGCGCACCAGGACGTCCCGCCCGAGCTCGGCGGGCACGATGCGCAGCCGGTCGGTCATCGCCGCCATGGTCTGCGCCCGGACGTCGTCCTCGACGCGGTCCCCGACGTGCCCGAGCAGCACCCCGAGGAACCCGCCCAGCACGACGACCTGGGGGTCCACGGTGTGGATGGCGTTCCGGATCGCCGTCGCGAGCGCGGTCACCTGTCGGTCGACGACCCGTTCGACCTCGTCGTGTCCCTCGGCCAGCGCCGTGGCGAGGGCGTCGAGGTCGTCGGGCGGGGTGCCGGTCACGGCGGTCAGGGCGCCGCGCGACGCCTCGGTCTCCAGGCACCCGATCGCCCCGCAGTGGCAGCGGATGCCGTTCGCCGCGACGAAGGTGTGCCCGAGCTCGCCCGCGTACCCGTCGGCACCGCTGAACGGTCGGCCGGCGCTGACGATCCCGCCACCGATGCCGCTCGCGCCGCCGTTCAGGTACACCAGGTCGTCGACACCACGTGCACTGCCGTAGAGCCGCTCGGCCCAGGCGCCGAGGTTCGCGTCGTTCGCCGCGCGGACCGGCAGCCCGAGACGCTCGGCGAGGGGCCCGGCGAAGGGCTCGTCCCGCCAGCCGAGGTGTGGGGCGTCGCGGACGACCCCGTCCTCGACCCGGACGATGCCCGGGACGGCGACGCCGACGCCGACGAGCCGCAGCTCCGGGGCCGCCCGTCCGGTCAGGACGTCGAGCAGCCGGGCGACGGCGTCGACCGCGACGGCTGCGCTCGGGACGCTGGGCTGCGGCTCGACGAGCCGGTCGCGCACGGTGCCGTCGAGGGCGACGAGTGCCACCGCGACGGTGTCGATCTCGACGGTGACCGCGGCGGCCACGACGTCGCCGGATGCCCGGACGACCGCGCTCGGTCGTCCGACCCCGGCGGGTCGGTCGGCTCCCGCGGTCCCGGCGGCCGGGAACTCCTCGTGCACCAGGCCCCGCTCGACGAGCTCCCCCACCAGGGCGAGGACCGTCGACCGGTTGAGCCCCGTGCTGCGGGTGAGCTCGGCGCGGGTGACGGGTCCGTCCTCGTGCACGATGCGGAGGACGCGCGCGACGTTGCCGGGCGTGGTCGTGGCCGTGCGGGCCATGGGTCCTCCTGGGGTGTGAAGTGGATCGGCGGCGCGAGTCTCGTGCTCAGCGACGTTCCTCGCGGCGGTCGGGACGAGGAACGTCGCTGAGACCGAGTCTCGCGTACCCGGGCGGGCGCTCAGCGCGAGCGGGAGAACGCGGCGTCGAACGCGGCGTCGGGCGGGGCGATGGTGCCGAGCTTCCGCACGAAGGCGAGCGCCTCTGGGCCGCCGACGAGTCGGTCCATCCCGGCGTCCTCCCACTCGACGCTCGTCGGACCGTCGTACCCGATGTGGTTCAGCACGCGGAACACCCGCTCCCACGGCACGTCGCCGTGCCCGGCGGACACGAAGTCCCACCCGCGACGGGGGTCGCCCCACGGCAGGTGCGACCCGAGTCGACCGTTGCGGCCGTCGAGCTGCCTGACCGACTCCTTGCAGTGCACGTGGTACACCCGGTCGGCGAAGTCGAGCAGGAACGCGGCGGGGTCGAGGTCCTGCCACACGAAGTGCGACGGGTCGAAGTTGAACCCGAAGGACGGCCGGTCGGCGAACACCTCGAGCGCCCGCTTCGCCGTCCAGTAGTCGTAGGCGATCTCGGAGGGGTGCACCTCGAGCGCGAAGCGGACGCCGACCTCCTCGAAGACGTCGAGGATCGGCGACCAGCGGTCGTGGAAGTCCTGGTACCCGGCCTCGATCATCGCCGGCGGCACGGGCGGGAACCCGGCGACGGTCTTCCAGATCGAGGACCCGGAGAACCCGGTCACGGTGGTCACCCCGAGCGCGGCGGCTGCACGGGCGGTCCACTGCAGTTCCTCGGCGGCCCGCTGCCGGACGCCCTCGGGGTCGCCGTCGCCCCACACGTGCGGCGCGAGGATGTCCTCGTGCCGCTGGTCGATCGGGTCGTCGCACACGGCCTGCCCGGTCAGGTGGTTCGCGATCGTCCAGACCTGCAGTCCGTTGCGCTCGAGGACCGCCTTCCGGTCCGCCACGTACTCCGGGTCCGTCGCGGCACGCCGCACGTCGAGGTGGTCGCCCCAGCAGGCGATCTCCAGCCCGTCGTAGCCCCACTCCCCCGCCAGGCGCGCGACCTCCTCGAAGGGCAGGTCCGCCCACTGCCCGGTGAACAGGGTCACCGGCCTGGTCGACCGTCCGCCGCCGTCCGGCCTGGAGGCGCCGCCCACCTCGGTCTCGCCGGTTCCGTCCGTCGTCGTCATCGTCGTCGTCCTTCCTCGCCTGTCGTGTCGTGTCGCGTCGTGCTGCTGCTGCTGCTGCTGAGTCTGGCTCACCAGGACCCGGGTGAGGCGCCTGCCGGCACGGTGTCGGGACGGTCGACGCGCGACCGGACCTCGACCACGGTGTGCTCGCGGGCGGCGGTCGACACCGCTTCCATCACCTCGAGCACGTGGAACGCGAGCTCCCCCGACGCCCGGTGCGGTCGGTCGGTCGCGATCGCGTGCGCCATGTCGGCCAGGCCGTACCCGCGTCCGGCGTCGGCGTACCCGGCGCTCGTCGGCAGGTCCCGCCACTCGCGGGGCTGTGCTGTTCCCCCCTGGGCGTCGGCGATCGACACCGTGTCGGAGAACCGGTTCGGGTCGGGGACGCCGAGCGTGCCCGCGGTGCCGTACACCTCGAACAGCGGCGCCCGGGTGGCCCAGACCTCGAACGACACGGTCACCGTCGAGACGACACCGTTCGCGTGCTCGAGGACGGCGACCACGTGCGTGTCGATGTCCACCCGGAGCGGGGTGCCCGCCGCGGGACCCGTCGCGATGGTGCGTTCGCGGTCGGAGCGGGTCGAGGCACCGCTGACCCGGACGACCGGGCCGAAGAACGACACGAGGCTCGTCAGGTAGTACGGCCCCATGTCGAGCAGCGGACCGCCGCCGGGCTGGTAGTAGAACGCGGGTGCCGGGTGCCAGAGCTCGTGCCCGGGAGCCGACCACGACACCGCGGCTCCGACCGGGCTGCCGATCAGGCCGTCGTCGAGCGCGGCCCGTGCGGTCTGGATCCCGGTGCCGAGCACGGTGTCCGGCGCGCTGCCGACCCGCAGGCCCGAGCGTCGGGCGCGGTCGAGCACGGGCTGTGCCTCGGCCGTCGACATCGCGAGCGGCTTCTCGCCGTACACGTGCTTGCCGGCCTCGAGTGCCCGGGTGGCGATCTCGGCGTGCGCGGCGGGGATCGTCAGGTTGAGCACGACGTCGACGTCGTCCGCGGCGATGAGCTCGTCGACGCTCGTCCCCCGCACGCCCTGCGTCGCACCGACCGACTGCGCCCGGGCGACGTCGATGTCCGCGACGGCGGTGAGCTCGAGGCCGGGCAGCGCCGGGAAGTGCTCGAAGTACTGCTGGCTGATGACGCCGACGCCGACGACACCGACCTTCATCGGGCTGCCCACAGGAGTCCCCTCTCGATGATCGTGCGGAGCGGCTGCGACTCGACGACCTCGAGCCGGTGCCCGGGAGCCGAGACGAACACGCGCCCCTCGCCCCACTGCCGGGTCCAGATCGCCGGTGCGGTGACCGGACGGTTCCAGGCGTCGAAGTCCCGGGCCTCCTGCGTGGTCGTCGCCAGCACGTCGTTGTACTCGTCGGAGAGCACCCAGTACTGCTCGGTCAGGAGGTCGAAGTCCTCGATGCCCTGCGTGATCGGGTGTTCGTGCCCGGCATCGGTGATGTGCACCGTGTACGGGATGTAGTTGTCGGACTGCTCGCCGGTGCGCTCCGACGGGTGCTTGCCCGCGTGGTGCGCGAACTGGCCGCCGACCATGTGCAGGTAGTCGGCGGTGTTCCGGAACGCGTCCGCGATCCCGCCGTGCCAGCCGGCGAGCCCGGCACCGCCGAGCACCGCCTGCTGGAGCCCGGCGAACTCGTCGTCGGCGATGGTCGACATCGTCACGACCTGCACGATCAGGTCGACGTCCGCCATCACGGACGCGTCGGCGTACACCGCCGTCGAGTCCGACACGTGGACGTCGAAGCCGTTGTCGCGGAGGAACGGGACGAACAGGTCGGTGGTCTCGACGGGCATGTGCCCGTCCCACCCGCCACGGACGACCAGCGCTCGCTTCGTCGTGTCGGCCATCAGATCGCCGTCCAGGCGCTGCCGTCGGCCGCGCTGCGCTCGACCGCGTCGAGGACCCGCTGCACGTGCAGGCCGTCCGCGAACGACGGCTGCGGGTCGGTGCCGGCGACGATCGCCCGCACGAAGTCCGTCACCTGGTGGCTGAAGGTGTGCTCGTAGCCGATGAGGTGCCCGGTCGGCCACCACGCGGCCATCCACGGGTGCTCCGGCTCGGTGACGAGGATGCGGCGGAAGCCCTGCTCCCCCGCGGGCGCCGACGACTCGTACAGGCGCAGTTCGTTCATCGACTCGAGGTCGAACTGGATCGCGCCCTCGGACCCGCTGACCTCGAGCGTCAGGCCGTTCTTCCGGCCGGTCGCGTAGCGCGTGGCCTCGAAGGTGCCGATCGCACCGTCGGCAGCGCCGCCGGTCAGACGGCCGAGGAAGAACGCGGCGTCGTCGACGGTGACCTGCCCACGCTCGTCGGACGCGGTGCCGGAGAGCCCGACGCCCTCGGCCATCAGCGGACGCTCGTGCACGAAGGTCTCGAGCGTGCCGGACACGGTGGCGAGCTGTGCGCCCGTGACGTGCTCGACGAGGTCGATCGCGTGCGCACCGATGTCACCGAGCGAGCCGGAGCCGGCGAGCGCCTTGTCCAGGCGCCACGTCATCGGACCGTCCTCGTCGGCCAACCAGTCCTGCAGGTAGAGCGCGCGGACCTGCCGGACCGTGCCGATCCTCCCGTCCGCGACCAGCTGGCGGGCGAACGCGATGGCGGGGACGCGGCGGTAGCTGAAGCCGACCATCGCGCGGACCCCGCGCTCGGCGGCGGCCTCGGCGGCGGCGGTCATCGCCTCGGCCTCGGCGACGGTGTTGGCGAGGGGCTTCTCGCACAGGACGTGCTTGCCGGCCTCGAGCGCCGCGATCGCGACCTCGACGTGGGAGGACCCCGGCGACACCACGTCGACGACGTCGATGTCCGGGTCGGCCACCACCTGCCGCCAGTCGGTCGATGCGGTCTGCCAGCCGTACTGCTGCCGCGCGGCCTCGGTGCGCTCGGCGTCGCGGCCGACGACCACGGCCATCTCGGGCTCCACGCCGAGGTCGAAGAACCGCGGTGCGGTCCGCCACGCCTGGGAGTGCGCCGCCCCCATGAAGCCGTGCCCGACCATGGCGACGCGCAGTCGTCCCGGTCCGTGTCCGTCCTGTGCCATCCACTCGCTCCTTTGCGATCCGGTGTTGCCAGGATCCACCCTACCGCTTATGTTGGGCGCGGCAACATTTTGTTTCGACGACGAACGGTGACCCACCATGGCAACGACGCCCACCCGCGACGACAAGTTCTCCTTCGGTCTCTGGACCATCGGCTACAACGGCTCCGACCCGTTCGGCGGCCCGACCCGTCCCGCGCTGGACGTGGTCGAGGCGGTCGAGAAGCTCGACGAGCTCGGTGCCTACGGCCTGACCTTCCACGACGACGACCTGTTCGCCTTCGGCTCGACCGACGCCGAGCGCCAGGCGCAGATCGACCGCCTCAAGGGCGCGCTCGACTCCACCGGGATCATCGTGCCGATGGTCACGACGAACCTGTTCTCGGCCCCGGTCTTCAAGGACGGCGGCTTCACCTCGAACGACCGGAACGTCCGTCGCTTCGCGCTCCGCAAGGTGCTCCGCAACCTCGACCTGGCCGCCGAGCTCGGCGCGAAGACCTTCGTCATGTGGGGTGGCCGCGAGGGCTCGGAGTACGACTCCGCCAAGGACGTGCAGGCAGCGCTCGAGCGCTACCGCGAGGCCGTGAACCTGCTCGCCCAGTACGTCACCGACAAGGGCTACGACATCCGCTTCGCCATCGAGCCGAAGCCGAACGAGCCCCGCGGCGACATCCTGCTGCCGACCCTCGGTCACGCGATCGCCTTCACCGAGACGCTCGAGCGTCCGGAGCTGTTCGGCATCAACCCCGAGGTCGGCCACGAGCAGATGGCGGGCCTGAACTTCACGGCCGGCATCGCCCAGGCGCTCTACCAGGGCAAGCTCTTCCACATCGACCTCAACGGCCAGCGCGGCATCAAGTACGACCAGGACCTGGTGTTCGGCCACGGCGACCTGCAGAACGCGTTCTCGCTCGTCGACCTGCTCGAGCACGGTGCTCCGCAGGGCGGCCAGGCGTACGACGGCCCCCGTCACTTCGACTACAAGCCGAGCCGCACCGAGGACATCACGGGCGTCTGGGACTCGGCGAAGGCGAACATGCGCATGTACCTGCTCCTCAAGGAGCGTGCGCAGGCGTTCCGTGCCGACCCCGAGGTGCAGGAGGCCCTGTCCGCCGCCAAGGTCGACGAGCTCTCGACGCCGACGCTGAACAGCGGCGAGTCGTACGACGACTTCCTCGCCGACCGCTCGGCGTACGAGGACTTCGACGCCGACGCGTACTTCGGCGGCAAGGGCTTCGGCTTCGTGCGCCTGCAGCAGCTCGCGATCGAGCACCTCATGGGCGCTCGTTGAGCCAGCAGCTCGCCGCAGGGGTCGACTCCTCGACCCAGTCCTGCAAGGTCACCATCCGTGACGCTGCGACCGGCGCGGTCGTCCGGGAGGGCCGTGCGGCCCACCCGGACGGCACGTCCGTCGACCCCCGACACTGGTGGGACGCGCTCGGCACCGCGATCGCGGACGCCGGCGGGTTCGACGACGTCGCCGCCGTCGCGATCGCCGGGCAGCAGCACGGCATGGTCGCGCTCGACGTCGACGGTCGCGTGGTCCGCGACGCGCTCCTCTGGAACGACGTCCGCAGTGCCGACGCGGCCGCGCAGATGGTCGAGGAGCTCGGCCGGGAGGCATGGGTCGCCCGGACGGGTCTGGTCCCGGTGGCCTCGTTCACCGGCACGAAGCTGCGGTGGCTCCGCGACGCGGAGCCGGACAACGCAGCGCGGGTCGCCGCCGTCGCGCTCCCCCACGACTGGCTGTCGTGGCGGCTGCGCGGGTACGGACCGGCGGACGAGAGCCCGCTCGGACCGGACCTCGACGCCCTCGCGACCGACGGCTCGGACGCCAGCGGCACCGGCTACTGGGACCCGGTGCGCCGGGAGTACGACACCGAGCTGTTCGAGCAGGCGCTCGGTCGTCGCGCACGGGTCGCTGCCGGGACGCACGACGGCACCGCGCACGACGGGGACGACGACCTGGTCGTCGTCCCGCGGGTCGTGGCTCCCGACGAGGCGATGGGCACGCTGGCGTCCGACGTCGAGCTGCCGGGCGGTGCCGTCTCCCGCGCCGGCCTCGTCGTCGGCCCGGGGCTCGGCGACAACGCCGGGGCAGCGCTCGGCCTCGGGCTCGGCCCGGGCGACGTCGCGGTGTCCCTCGGTACCAGCGGGACGGTCTTCGGCGTCACCGACACCGAGGTGACCGACCCGAGCGGGACCGTGGCGGGCTTCGCCGACGGGACCGGGTCGCGCCTCCCGATCGTCACCACCCTGAACGCGGCCCGCGTGCTCGAGGTGATCGGCGGACTCCTCTCCGTCGACCACGACGAGCTCGGCGAGCTCGCGCTGCAGGCGCCGGCGGGGGCGGACGGTCTCGTGCTCGTGCCGTACTTCGTCGGCGAGCGCACGCCGAACCGGCCGGACGCGACCGCCTCGCTCGTGGGCATGACGCCCGCGACGACCGACCGGGCGCACCTCGCCCGTGCCGCCGTCGAGGGCATGCTCTGTGCCCTGGCCGACGGTCTCGCCGCGGTCGAGGACACCGGCGTGCACGTGTCGCGGCTGCTGCTCATCGGCGGCGCCGCGCGGAACGAGGCCGTCCGGGCCGTCGCCGCGCAGGTGTTCGGCCGCGCCGTGTCGATCCCGGAGCCCGGCGAGTACGTCGCCTCGGGTGCCGCTCGACAGGCCGCGTGGGTGCTGACCGGGAGCCTGCCGTCGTGGGAGGTCTCCGCGACGGTCGTGCCCGCGGACCCGCACCCCGAGGTGCTCGAGCAGTACCGCGCCGCCGCACGCTGATGCGCTGAGGCGCGTCCACCTGGTGGAATCGGGCGTACCCGGTCGGAACTCCCGACCAGGTGCGCCCGTTCCGACCAGGGACACCCGGAACGACCCACCACCAGCGAGGACCCCGATGCCGCTCACCGACCTGCCCCTCGACCAGCTCCGCGCGTACCGCCCGACCGTGCGGCGGCCCGACGACCTCGACGCCTTCTGGACGGACACGATCGCCGAGGCCCGGGCGGCCGGTGCCGGGACCGAGCCCGTGCTCGTCCCCGCCACCACGCCGGTGACCGCGCTCGACGTGCAGGACCTGACGTTCCCGGGCTTCGGCGGCGACCCCGTCCGGGCCTGGGTCTCGCGTCCGGCGGGCTCGACGGATGACCTGCCCGCCGTGGTCGAGTTCATCGGGTACGGCGGCGGTCGGGGCCTGCCGGGCGAGCGGGTCTCGTGGGCACTCGCCGGGTACGTGCACGTCGTGATGGACACCCGCGGGCAGGGCAGCGGCTGGGGGTCCGGCGGCGACACCCCGGATCCGCACGGCTCCGGCCCGAACGGCGGCGGGTGGATGGCGAGCGGCATCGCCTCGCCCGCCGAGCACTACTACCGCCGCGTGTACACGGACGCGGTCCGGCTCGTCGACGCGGTCCGCACGCTGCCCGGTGTCGATCCGGACCGCATCGCGTTGACCGGTGGCAGCCAGGGCGGCGGCATCGCGATCGCCGCGGCCGCCCTGGTCGAGGCGCACACCGCGCCGCTCGTCGCCGTGCTGCCGGACGTCGCGTTCCTGTCGGACTGGGAGCACGGCACGGACGTCGCGGTGGGCGGCCCGTACCTGGAGCTCGCCCAGTACCTCGCCGTGCACCGGGACGCGGTCGAGACCGTGTGGGACACCGCGGCGTACTTCGACGGCGTGAACCTGGCCGCACGGATCACGGCCCCGGCGCTGTTCTCCGTCGCGCTCATGGACGACGTGGTGCCCCCACGCACGACCTTCGCGGCGTACAACGCACTGGCGTCGACGGACAAGCACATCGAGGTCTACCCGTACAACGGCCACGAGGGCGGCGGCCACCGGCACTGGGAGCGGCAGGCGGCGTTCCTGGCGCAGCGCCTCAGCTGACCCGCAGTCGAATTCAACAACGCCGGACCGGCGGCGACCGCCGACCCCGACGCCCTGCCCGCGCTCCGCCGGACGATCGCCGGGGCCGCGGGGACACTGTGGGACCCGCCCGCCGCGCCGCCCCTCCGCGAGGCGCAGCGCCGGAGGATCGCCGAGGCCGTCCTCGAGGTCTTCGACCAGACCCCGCCGTCGGGCATCGCTGCGGCGGGGCACGGCGCGGTCCGTGTCGCCCAGGAGTGGATCGTGGCGAACGCCCGCCGACCGCTCACCACGGCCGACCTCTGCCGCGCCACGGGGCTCAGCGCTCGGGGCCTGCAGGCGGCGTTCCACCGTGCGGGCGCGGCGAGCCCGATGCAGTTCCTGCGCGACGTGCGACTGCACCGCGTGCAGGCGGCACTCGAGGCCGGGGACCCGTCGACCACCACGGTCGCCGAGGTCGCCAGGGCGTGGGGCTTCGCGCACCTCGGTCGGTTCGCGGGCACCTACGCCGGCACCTTCGGCGAGCGCCCCTCGGACACGCTGCACCGGAGGGTCCGGCGGGAGACCGGTCAGTCCCCGAGCAGTGCTCCGACGGCGTCCACGACGACCTGACGGCGGCGCATCGGCACGACCGAGGCGACCGGAGCGGACGCCTCGGGCGGGAGGGTCGACCAGACCTCGGCGAGCTGGACGACGAGCCCGTAGAGCACCGCGGGGCGGAAGCGTCGCGGGAGCACCCCGGCGCGCTGGGCCCGCTCGACCTCGGCGACGGCGTCGGCGTACTGCTCGGCGAGCGCCTCGACCGGCGTGTCCGGCCGCTCGAGCCGGTGCCAGGTCGCGAGCCGCTGCACCCACGGGCGCTCGACCAGGACGTCGTGCAGGCGACCGGCCCACGCGGCCAGGTCGGCGGTGTCGAGCGGCGCGGCGTCGTGCACGGCCGTCAGCTCGCTCGTCAGCAGCGCGTCGAACAGTCCGTCCTTGCCCCCGAAGTAGTGGAAGACCTGCGCCTTGTTGCTGCCGGCCTCGGCGGCGAGGCGCTCGACGCGCGCCCCGGCCAGCCCGTGGGCGGCGAACTCGTCGCGGGCGGCGGCGAGCAGGGTCGCGCGCATCGCGTCGGCAGCGGGGGGCGTGAAGCGGGCCATGTCCGACACGGTACCGATCCGCGGACCGGTCCCGGTGGCGACGCGGCGACCGGGGACACACGGGAGGCCCGTGGCGGCGTCGCCACGGGCCTCCCGTCCCGTCTCGTGGTCGGGTCCGGCTAGTCCGCCGACTCGTCGTCCTCTTCGGGGTTGAAGTGCGAGTCGTCGCCGGCGAAGCCAGCGGCCACCCCCTCGGGGTGCGCGGGGATCGTGCCGTCCTCGCCGAGGCCGTCGGGCTTCTCGGTGCCCTCGGGGTCGTTGACGGTGTCGCGCGGGTCGTCGGCGTCGGTCATGGCGTGCTCCTTCACGGTGTGAGGAGGGCCACGGTACCCACGCTCCCCCGGGGTTCCCGGAGCGTGCACGGGTCCCGGGCCTCCCGGTGCGGTCCACGGCCGTGTAGCCTCGCGGGCACAGCGACCAGGAGGGGCGTCATGGGGGACACCGACGACGATCGACCGTGGGGCGACGACGCGTTCGAGCACCCGCGGAAGCGCGGCTGGTTCGCGACCGCGGTGAGCATCGTGACGCGCTCCGTGACGGCCGTGGGCGCCGCGAGGAACGGCGCGCAGTCGCCACGGCAGCTCCCGCTCGACCCGCGTCCGGGTCGGTACGACCACCGCCCCTGACGCGCTCGAGCGAACACGGTGGCGGGCCACCTCAGCGCTGCGCGGTCAGGCCCGGCCGAGGACGACGACCGTCACGTCGTCCTCGGCCCGCTCGGCCGCGCGCAGCCGCACCGTCTCGAGGAAGGCGACGACGCCGGACGCGGTGCGCAGCGTCCGGGCGAGGTCGAGCAGCGTGTCGATCGTGCCGTCGCCCAGGTCGAGCGCCCCGTCGCTCACCACGACGAGGGCGTCGCCGGGCTCCAGGGTCGTGGTCGACGCCCGGCGCGGGGTGCCCTCCGGGTGCAGTCCGAGCGGCAGCCCGTGCGACCGGAGCACCCTCGGCGTGCCGTCCGCCGGGACGTGCACCGCCAGCCCGTGGCCCGCGTCCACGATGTCGACGACCCCGCTGGCCGGGTCGAGCCGGGCGTGGAACAGGGTGGCGAAGGCGCTCGCGCGGCCGAGGTCCTCGGCGAGGGCGGGTTCGACGGCGGTGACCGCTGCGACGGGCGGGACGGTCCGGTGCTGCCGGAGGGCGGAGCGGATGCCCGCCGCGAGCAGTGCGGCCGGCTGTTCCTTCCCCATGACGTCGGCGAGGGTCAGCACGAGGTCACCGTCGACCACGGACCAGTCGTGCAGGTCGCCGCTGAGGTCCCCGTAGGGCACGGTGATCCCGTCGATCCGGTACCCGGCGGGTGCGACGGCGCGCGGCGCGAGGGCGGTGGCGACCTCGAGCAGGCGGTCGTGGTGCAACCCCTGCCCGAGGGCGCGTTCGGCCCAGTGCCCGAGGTCGATGAGCGCGGCGGTGTCCTGCGGGGAGAACGCACGCGGTCGGGTGTCCATGAGGCAGAGCGTCCCGACGGGCTCCCCGCCGGCGATGGTCAGCGGGACGCCCGCGTAGAACCGGATGCCGCGCCGCGTGACACCCGGCAGGTCGGCGGTGCGGGGATCGGCCGTGGTGTCCGGCACCACGGTCGGCTCCGTGTGCTGCACCGTCAGCTGGCAGAACGACCACCCGACCGGTCCGGAGACGATCTCGTCGGGGACGTTCGGCGTGAGGGTGTGCAGCAGGTCGTCGTCGAGCACGTTGACGTAGGACAGCGGCACGTCGAAGACCTCGCGTGCGACCCGGACGATGCGCTCGAAGCGCTCCGACGGTGGCGCGTCGACGACGTCGAGCGCCGCGACGAGCGCGCTGCGCACGCGTGCCTGGTCGTCGGTGCTCACGGGTGTCGTCCTCCTCCTGGTCCACCGGGGCCGCGGTGCGTGGTGGCACACCGTGTCGCGGTCCCCGTGGAAGACTCGTTCCACCGTACCGGCCCGACGCCGGGACGCACGCGGACGCCGCCGCGGGGTCCCTGATCCGGACACTCCGCGACGGCGTCCTCGGTCAGACGGTCGTCCAGGTGACGGTGCGCCGGTCGGCCAGCGAGACCCCGTGCACGGCGCCGGTCAGGCCAACGACCGCACGCTCCGTCGCCGACCGGGGGAACTCGTGCCGGACCGGCCCGTCGCCGGACGCGACGATGCCGCCCGTCTCCAGCGGGCCTCCCGGCCGCGACGCCGACGCGTCGGACGCGACCCACACCTCGACGTCGCCCGGCTCGACCACCTTCCGCATCGCACGGTCGGTGAAGGCGAACCGCGCGACGGGCACGTCGAACCGCACCGTGACGGACTCCCCCGCCGCCACGGCGACCCGCGCGTACCCGAGCAGCTGCGCGACCGGACGCGTGATCGACGCGTGCGGGTCGTGCCCGTAGAGCTGGACGACCTCGACGCCGTCCCGGTGGCCGGTGTTCCGCACGGTGACCGACGCGGTGAACGACCCGTCCGTGGTCGCGGTCCCGTCCACGGTCAGGTCCTCGTACGCGAAGGACGTCCACGTCAGGCCGAAGCCGAACGGTCGGACCGGGGTGGAGTCCGTCGCCGTGACGTCGGACGGACCACCGAGGCGCGGGTGCAGGTACGAGTACGGCTGGGCCCCGGCCGACCGCGGCAGCGAGACCGGCAGGCGACCCGAGGGTGCGGCGGCGCCGGTGAGCAGGTCGGCGATCGCGGTGCCGCCCTCCTCGCCGGGGAAGAACGCCTGCACGACCGCCGCGGGCTTGTGCTGGTCGCCGTCGAGCGCCCAGCCGATGGCGTACGGGCGACCGGTGAGCAGCACGACGACGGTCGGGGTGCCGGTGCCGACGACGGCCTCGACGAGCTCGCGCTGCACCCCGGGCAGGTCGAGCGACTCGGAGTCGTTGCCCTCGCCGACCGTGCCACGACCGAACAGGCCGGCCTGGTCGCCGACCACCACGACCGCGACGGCGGACTCCTGCGCGACCGCGACGGCCTCGGCGATGCCGGAGCGGTCGTCGCCCTCGACCTCGGTGCCGCGGGCGTACCGGACGGCGTCGGGTCCGAGCGAGTCCTGCAGCGCCTCGAGCACGGTCGGGATCGCGAAGCCGAGGTCCAGCCCCGGGTGGGTGGCGAGCACGTGGTTCGCGAACGAGTAGCAGCCCTGCAGGGCCTCGGCGCGGTGGGCGTTCGGGCCGATCACCGCGACCGGGCCCTGCAGGACGGCGCCCGGGGTCCGGGAGACGGGGGCGGCAGCGCCGCCACCGACGGGGGCGGCGGCGCCGCTGCCGAGCGGCAGCACGCCGTCGTTCGACAGCAGCACCAGCGACTCGGCCGCCAGTCGCCGCGCCAGCGCCCGGTGCTCGGGCGAGTCGAGGTCGACGGCCGTCGGCGGCTCGTCCTCGAAGGCCTCCGGGTCGAGCAGACCGAGCCGCTCCTTCTGCCGGAGCACGCGCAGCGCGGCACGGTCGACGAGGGCCTCGTCGACGAGTCCGCTGCGGACCCGCTCGACGAGCGGCGCGAGGTACGCGTCACCCGTCGGCAGCTCGACGTCGATGCCGGCCGCGAGCGCCGTCGCGGCCGCCTCGCCGCGGTCACGGGCGACACCGTGCATCACCTCGAGGAACGCGACGGAGAAGTAGTCCGCCACGACCGTCCCGTCGAACCCGAGCCGGTCGCGCAGCAGGTCGGTGAGCAGCGCGGGGTCGGCGGCGACGGGCACGCCGTCGATCTCCGCGTACGAGTTCATGACGCTCCGGGCACCGCCGTCGACGAGCGCCATCTCGAACGGCGGCAGGAAGACGTCGGCGACCTCGCGCGGACCGGCGTGCACCGGCGCGTGGTTGCGACCGGCCCGTGAGGCCGAGTACCCGAGGAAGTGCTTGAGCGTCGCGTCGACACCGGCGCTCTGCACACCGCGCACGTACGCGGTGCCGACCGTGCCGACCAGGTAGGGGTCCTCGCCGATGCACTCGTCGACCCGTCCCCAGCGGGGGTCCCGCACGACGTCGAGCACGGGCGCGAGGCCCTGGTGGACGCCGAGCTCGCGCATCGAACGGCCGATCACGGCGCCGACCTGCTCGACGAGCTCCGGGTCGAACGTCGCTCCCCACGCCAGCGGCGTCGGGAAGGTCGCCGCCTTCCACGCCGCGAGTCCGGTCAGGCACTCCTCGTGGACGAGCGCCGGGATGCCGAGGCGCGTCTCGCGCTTCAGCCGCCGCTGCTCCGCCCACAGCCAGGCGGCACGCTCGTCGGGTTCGACGGGTCGGGTGCCGTACACGCGGGTGTACTGCCCGAGTCCGTGCCGGGTGACGTCGGCGAGCGCCGTCCCCTGCTGCGCTGCGGCCATCTCGCCCTGCATCGGGGCGACGACACCGTTCTGGTCGAGCCAGTAGCCGACCAGCTGCGCCGTCTTCTCCTCGAGCGTCATCGCGGCGAGGAGCGCGGTGACGCGGTCGGACGGGAGGCCCGGGGCGGCGCCGCCACGCGCCTCCCGTCCGTCGCGGGTGGCGTCGGTGAGCGGCGGTGCGGACGTGCCGCGCGCCTCCTGGCCGTCGGTGGTCACCGTGTGGTCGAGCGTGGTCACCCCTTCACCGCCCCGGTCAGGCCGCCGACGATGCGCTTCTGGAAGATCGTGAAGAACACCAGCGCGGGGATCATCGACATCGACGTGAACGCGAGGACCTTGGCCGTGTCGACGGAGTACTGCGACGAGAACGCCTGGACACCGAGCGGCAGCGTGTACGCGGCCTCGTTGTTGAGGATGAACAGCGGCAGGATGTAGCTGTTCCAGCTGCCGATGAAGGCGAGGATCCCGACCGTCACCACGCCGGGCAGCGACAGCGGGACGATCATGCGGAAGAAGAAGCCGAGGCGGCTGGCGCCGTCGATCGAGGCGGCCTCCTCGAGCTCGTCGGGGATCGCCCGCAGGAACGGCACCAGGATGATGACGGTCGTCGGCAGGGCGAAGGCGATCTGCGGCAGGATCACACCGGCCAGACTGTTCGTGAGACCGAGGTCCTTGACGAGCAGGTAGAGCGGCGTGATGGCGACCGTGATGGGGAACATCAGGCCCGCGGCGAACAGCGCGTACACCGCCCCGCGGCCCCGGAAGGAGTAGCGGGCGAGCACGAAGCTGACCATCAGGCCGAGCACGACGACGCCGAGCGTGGTGCTCAGGGCGCTGATCGTCGAGTTGCCGAGCTGCTGCCAGAAGATCCCGCTCGACAGCACCGAGCCGTAGTTGCCGAACTGGAACGGAGCCGGCAGGCCCGCAGGGCTCGTCGTGATCTGCGAGTTCGTCCGGAACCCGCCCAGCACGATGTAGAGCACCGGGGCGAGGTTCGCGGCCACGAACAGGATCGCGACGACGTAGGTCAGCGGGCTCGCCTGACCGAGGGCGGCCCCGGACTTCCGCGCCCGGGCACCACGGCGACCGGGGGCGACGAGGTTGGTGGTGGCGCTGGTGATGGCCATCAGTGCTTCCTCTCGGTGATGGCGCCCGCGGTGTCCCGACGGAGCACGAAGTGCTGGTAGACCAGGGCGACGGCGAGCGAGATCAGGAACATGACCACGGCGACGGCGCTGCCGAACCCGTAGTTGCCCGAGGTCCGGCCGTTCGCGACCATGTACGTCGCCATGGTCGAGGTGCCCGCGGTCGAGGAGATGTACTGGCCCCAGATGATGTAGACGAGGTCGAACAGCTGGAGGGAGCCGATGATCGACAGGAACGCCCAGATGCGGATGGTCGGGCCGAGCAGCGGCAGCGTGATCCGGCGCTGGATCTGCCAGTAGCTCGCGCCGTCGATCGCCGCCGCCTCGAAGAGCTCCTCGGGGATGCTCTGCAGGCCGGCGAGGAACAGGATCACCGCGAAGCCGATGTACTTCCACGAGATGATCGCGAGGAGGCTCCAGATCGCGATGTCCGGGTTCGAGAGCCAGTCCTGACGGAGGCCCCCGAGCCCGATGCCCTGCATCAGGTCGTTCACGGCACCGTTCGACTGGAGCATGAGGCTCCAACCGGTGCCGACGATGACCTCGGAGATCACGTACGGCACGAAGACGAGCACGCGGACGAGTCCGCGGCCGCGCATCTTCTGGTTGAGCAGGAGCGCGAGGACGATCGCGATCGGGCCCTGCAGCACGAGCGACATCACGACGATGAAGCCGTTGTGCAGCAGGACGGACTGGAACGCCTTGTCCTGGAAGATGATCAGGTAGTTCTGCAGCCCGACGAAGTTCGTCGGTGGGCCGTAGCCCTGCCACTTGTAGAAGCCGTAGTACGCGGCCAGCGCCACCGGCAGGATGACGAAGGTCACGAAGACGATGACCGCGGGTCCGGCGAGGACCGCGATCTCGACGCGCTTGCGCCAGTCGGCGACGCGCTTGGCGGTCCGCCGGGCGGGGAGCGGCGAACCGCTCCCCGCCGGGGACGTCCCGGGAGCTGTGCCCGACGCCTTCGCCGGGTTCGTGCCGAGGGAGGTGTCGAGCGCCATGATCAGCCCTTGGCCGCAGCCTGGTTGGTGGTCTCGACGATGTCCTTCGCGCTGCCCTTGCCGGCGAGCAGGTCGACGACGCTGGTGTTCAGCGCGTTGCCGACGTTCTGGCCGTACAGGGTGTCGAGGTACTGCGAGACGAACGGAGCCTCCTGGTAGGCGGCGAGGGCCGTCTTCAGGTAGGGCTCGGAGACGACCGACTGGGCGTCCTTGTTGACGGGGATGGCGTTGAAGGCCTTGTAGTAGGCCTCCTGGTTGTCCTTCTGCACGATGAAGTTGAGGAAGTCCGTGCAGGCCTTCTTCGGGGCCTGTGCCGAGCAGGAGTTGCCGTCGACACCACCCATCATCGACTTCGGGTCACCCTTGCCGCCGTCGACCGCCGGGAACGGGAACCAGCCGAGGTCCTGCAGCGGCTTGGAGTCCGGGGTGAGCGAGGCGATCACGCCCGGGTCCCAGGCGCCCATGAGCTCCATCGCGGCCTTGTGGTTGGCCAGGAGTCCGGCCGAGCTGCCGGCACCCTGCTGTGCGGCGGTGGTGAGGAAGCCCTGGTTGAACGGCTCGGTCTTGTTGAAGTCCTCGAGCTGCTGACCAGCCTTGGTCCAGCAGGCGTCGTCGAACTTCAGCGTCTTCGCGGCGTCGTTCAGCGTCTTCTCGCTGCACTCGCGGAGCGCGAAGTTGTAGTACCAGTGCGCGGCCGGCCAGGCGTCCTTCGCGCCGACGGCGACCGGGTCGATGTCCTTCGCCTTGAGCTTGGCGACGTCCTCGTTCAGCTCGTCCATCGTGGTCGGGGTGCCCTCGATGCCGGCCTCGGCGAACAGGTCCTTCGAGTACCAGATGCCCTCGGGGAGCACGGCGCCCGGCATCGCGTAGGTCTTGCCGTCCTTCTCGTACCCGGCGAAGGTGCCCTTGCTGATCGACTGCTTCGCGTCGGCGCTGATCGAGTCGGAGATGTCCATCAGCTGACCGGCGGCGATCATCGCGTCCATCTTGCCGCCGCCGCGCTGCAGGAAGATGTCGGGACCGTCGCCGGAGTTCAGCGCGGTCTGGAGCTTGCCGTCGAGGTCCTCGTTCTGGATCGCCTGGACCTTGATCGTGACGTTCGGGTACTTCTGCTCGAAGGCCTTGACCGTGTCGTCCCAGTAGGCCTTGCCCGGACCGGTGGTCGAGTTGTGCCAGAAGGTCATCGTGACCTTACCGCCGTCCTGGGACGGGTCGCTGCCGCCGGCGGAACAGCCCGCCATGGTGAGCGCGGTGGCCCCGACCAGCGCGATGGCTGCCGCGGCACGGATCTTCCTCGTCATCGTGGAACTCCTCGGTGTCGTCGTT
The DNA here is from genome assembly GCF_040545555.1 of Curtobacterium oceanosedimentum. Classification (NCBI taxonomy): domain Bacteria; kingdom Bacillati; phylum Actinomycetota; class Actinomycetes; order Micrococcales; family Microbacteriaceae; genus Curtobacterium; species Curtobacterium oceanosedimentum. The sequence continues at coordinate 338,918 of NZ_JBEPMD010000001.1, read as the reverse complement.
GACGTTCGCGGCAGTCGATGCCGCTGCGGAGAGCGTGCCAGGTGCTCCGCAGCGTTGTCAATCGTTATCGATAACGTTTTCTAACCGTGATGCGCGGACTGGCGGAATGCGGCTCCGGCGGTACGGTGAGCACATGCAGACCGCCGTCGATCCCACGCCCGGACCGGGGCGGGTCACGATCGCGGACGTCGCGCGCGCCGCAGGTGTCTCGATCCCGACCGTGTCGAAGGTGGTCAACAACCGCGACGGCGTCGCACCCGCGACGATGCTCCGCGTGCAGGAGGTCGTCGAGCGCCTGGGCTACGAGACGTCCCTGGTCGCGCGGAGCCTGCGGAGCTCGCGCACGAACGTGATCGGCATCCTCGTGCCCGAGTTCGAGCCGTTCTCGACCGAGCTGCTGCGCGGTGTCTCGGCCGCGACCACGGGCACGGGCTACGAGCTGCTCGCCTACGCCGGGCTCGAAGCAGGCACCGGGCAGCCCGGGTGGGAACGCCGGTCACTGTCACGCCTGTCCGGCACGCTGATCGACGGTGCGATCGTCGTCACCCCGTCCGCGGCCCTGTCGGGAGCGTCCATCCCCGTCGTGGCGATCGACCCGCACACCGGACCGGAGGGCCACGCCACCGTCGACACCGACAACGCTGCCGGGGCCCGGGACGCCGTGGAGCACCTGCTCGGCCTCGGGCACACCCGCATCGCCCACGTGCAGGGCCGCGGCGACCTGGCGTCGTCGCAGCTGCGCGAGACCGGGTACCGGGACGCCCTCGCCGCCGCGGGCATCGCGGTCGACGAGCGGCTCGTCCGCGCCGGTGACTACCAGGAGGAGCGCTCCGCCGCCGTGGCGCACGACCTCCTGACGCTGCCGGACCGCCCGACGGCGGTGTTCGCGGCGAACGACTCGTCGGCCATCGGCGTGCTGCACGCCGCGACATCGCTGGGGCTGCGCGTCCCCGAGGACCTGTCGGTGGTCGGGTTCGACGACGTCCCGCAGGCGTCGACGACCACGCCGCCGCTCACCACCGTGGCCCAGCCGCTCGCCGAACTCGGCGCGAGCGCGGTCACGATGCTCCTCGCGATGCTCCGGGGCGAGCCGACGAGCGACCACGTGCGACTGCGCTCGACGCTGCGCGTCCGCAGCAGCACGGCGCCGGCGCGCGGCTGAAGCGCAGCGGGCGCGCGGCGGGCGCGCGGCGTGCAGCGCGCGGCGCGCAGCCGGCACCGCGCCTCCCCTCGGCACGACGAGCGGGCCACATCTGTCACGCTCGGCGCCGCTGGCAGCCGATCGCACCCGCTCGGCGCACGGCTGCGGCATGTCGTGCCCGCTTGGCCGTCGCGACGGGTCTGCGGACGGGAGGCGCGCGGTCACCTGGCACCGCGCCTCCCGTCCGGCGGCCCTCGCCTGCTGCGCGGTGGCGCGAGTCGTCCGCGGAAGCGACAGTGCGCCGCCGTCGGGAGACGGAAGCGTGTCGCTTCCGCGGCACGGCGCGGCGCGGCGCCGTAGCGGCCGCAGCGGCCGCACCGCCCGCAGCGGCCGCACCGCCCGCAGCGACCGCGGCGGCCGCGGCACGCGCGGCACAACCGAAGGCACGCCGCGCCACGGCCTTCCGCGGCGCGACGTGCTCCTGGTTGCGCGCGAGCGCGTCGCGCCGACCGGCGCTGCGCGGCGCGGCCGCGGCCGCGACCGGGCGAGCCGCGACCGCCGCGCGGCCGAGCCGCGCGGCCCTCAGCGCCGCAGGGTCTGCTTCGGGTACTCGCCGAACCGCTCGGCGTAGGACGCCGAGAACCGCCCGAGGTGCGCGAAGCCCCAGCGGCGCGCGATGTCCCCCACGGCGCCGGCCTGCGGCCCTGCCTCGAGCAACTCCTCGTGCACGCGGTCGAGCCGCACCTGGCGCAGGTAGGTCAGCGGGGAGACGTCGAACACCCGGCGGAACGACTCCTGCACGGACCGGACGCTGAGCCCGGCGGCCTCGGACAGGTCGACGATCGACACGGGCTCGGCGGCGTGCGCGTGGATGTACTCGACGGCGGCGCGGAGCCGGGCGTTCCGCGGCTGCTCGAGCACGTCGGGCAGGCTGCCGCTCTGCGGCGGGAACATGTCGAGGAAGACCTCGGCGGCGGCGACCTTGGCGTCCTGCCAGACGTCCGAGTCCGGCCCGCCCACGCGGAGGGCCCGCGAGAGCGCCGTCAGCGCCCCCTGCCACCGGTGCCCGATCGACTCGTCGGCGCCGCGTCGCGCGTCGAAGCGCAGCGGTCGGTCCGCGACGTCCGACCGTGTCGCGGCGACCCGCCGGACGAACTCGCGGTCGAAGTGCACCAGACGCTGGTCGTAGTCCGCGGTGACGAAGCCGAACTCCTCGTCGGCGGGGAACATCACCGGCACGTCCAGGAGCATCGGCCAGCGCTCCCCGCGCACCTCGAGTTCCCCCGTCCCCGTGCTGATCCACGTCACCACGTAGTCGACCGACCCCGAGGGCATCCACCCGCGGATCTCGCCGTGCATCTGCGACCGGCGGATGGTGACCTCGCTGTCGCCGATCGCCGTGTACCGGTAGTCGAACCGCCCGTGCGACGGGACGGCACTCCACCGCTCCCCCGCGTAGATGCCGCCCAGGTCGCGGACGGCGGTGTCCGGCCGCGTCCCGGAGACCTCGAATCGCACCGGCGCGATCGTCCCCTCGGCGCCGAACGCCTCGATCAAGGGATCAGCCACGACGATCCCGTTCGCGATCGCCTGTCCAGTTGACGCATGCTTCCTCGTTATCCGGATACGGTTCCAGGGTGGGTGCGGCGTAGTGTCGCGCACGACCGACGCACTCGGAGGGGGCGACCACGTGAGTGAGATCGACCTGACGGCCGCGATCACCCGGCTGGAGGCCGCGATGGGCGCGCTCCGGGGTCGACTGCGCGAACGACTCTCGGTGTCCGGTTCCGACCTGACGGTCCTGCAGTTCGTCGCGCGGGCCGCTGCTGCCGGACGCACGGTGCGGGTGAAGGACCTCGTGTCGCACCTCGGGCTCTCGAGCCCAGCGGTCACCGGAACGGTCGACCGGCTCGAGCGCGCCGGTCACCTGTGCCGCGTCCCGAACCCGGAGGACGGCCGCAGCCGGTACATCGAACTGACCCTGGAGACGCAACGCGCCTACGCCGCCGCGATGGACAGCACGAACGAGCACCTGCACGAGCTCCTGTCCTCCTTCTCCGAGCGCGAGACCACGCGGTACGTCCGCGTGATCGACCGAGTGATCGAGGCGCTCGAGTACGGCGCTCCGACCCCTTGACGGCAGGCTACGGGCGGCTGGGGACCCTGCTCGAACATTTGTCCAACAAGCGCAGTTAGGTCAGTTCCCGACCTACATCGGCGGACGCGGGACGCCGTTGCACGTACCGTCGCCCTCGGGTACCCCCACACGGGGGTGGATCAGGGAAACGGGGAGGAACCATGGGTTCGTACCAGTCCGAGCCGGGCATCGACCCGGTGCGCATCGAGACGTTCCGTCGGATGCGCAAGCGTTGGAAGTACGGCGAGCTGCAGGACGTCAACGGCCTGTACGCCGACTTCTTCACCGACACCGCACGCGACGGACGTCGCTGACGGCACGTGACCGGTCCGGCTCGCGACGATCGCGCACCGGACCGGTGACGGACGGGAGGCCCGTGGCGGGATCGCCACGGGCCTCCCGTCCGTCACCGGGGTCGGTGACCGTTCCGTGGTCACCGAGCGCGCGGAGGTCACCCCTTCACCGCACCGCTGGTGAGCCCGGAGACGATCGACCGGCGGAACACCAGCACGAGGATGACGATCGGGATCGTCGCCGCGACGCTCGCCGCGAAGATCTGCGCGAACGGCACCGTGAACTGCGTGCCGAACAGGGCGATGCCGACCGGGATGGTGCGGAACGAGTTCTCGCTGTTGAACGTCAGCGCCATGAGGAACTCGCTCCACGACGCCGTGAACGTGAAGACGCCGACGGTGAACAGTCCGGGCTTCGCCATCGGCAGGATCACCGACAGCACGGTGCGCCAGGCGCCGGCGCCGTCGATCTCGGAGGCCTCCTCGATGGTGGAGGGGATCCCCTGCAGGTAGTTGCGCATGATCCAGATGGCGAACGGCAGGTTGAACGCCACGTACGGCACGATCAGGCCCGGGTACGAGTTGAGCAGCCCGAGGTTCCGCTCGAGCAGGTACAGCGGCGTCAGGACCGCGATCGCCGGGAAGACCGACAGCATGAGCAGCGAGGTCATGATCGCCGTCCGGCCCTTGATCCACCGCCCGGCGAGGGCGTAGCCGGCGAGGAACGACAGTGCGAGCACGATGACCGTCGTGGCCACCGACACCACGATGCTGTTGACCATGTACTGCCCGAGGGCGTTGTCGCGGAAGGCCACGACGAAGTTGTCGAACGTGAGCGACTGCGGCACGACGGTCGGCGGCGACTGCGCGATCTCCGACGACGGCTTGAGCGACGTGGAGACGAGCCAGTAGAGCGGCAGCGCGGTGAGCACGGCGATGACGACACCGCTGACGTTGACGGTGTTGACCCACTTCCGCCAGCCCTTGCGGACACGTTGACGGGGCATCAGGCATCCCCTCCCTTCGCCTGGTTCCGGAACGCCCGCAGGAAGAGCAGGCACCCGACGGCCACGATGACCGCGGTGCTGGTCGCGATCGCGGCGCCCGGTCCGATGTTGATGTCCTGGAAGAGCACCTTGTAGCCCATGATCGCGAGCGACTGGGTGGTGGTGCCCGGTCCACCGTTCGTCAGCACGAACGGCAGGTCGAAGACGCCGAACGCCTGCAGCACGCGGAACAGGACCGCGATCGTCAGGGTCGGCGTCAGCTGCGGGACGACGACGCGCCAGAACGTCTGCCACCCGTTCGCCCCGTCGAGCTCGGCGGCCTCGTACAGGTCCTCCGAGATCTGGACGAGGCCCGCGAGCAGGATGATCGCGACGAACGGTGTCGTCTTCCAGATGTCCGCCACCATCAGGCCCGTGATCGCGGGGACCGGTTCGCCGAGGATCACCGGGGCGTCGCCGAACAGGCCGAAGAACCACGTCGCGACGCCGTACGTCGAGTCGTAGATGTACTTCCAGAGCTGCGCGTTGACGATCGTCACGAGCGACCACGGCACGAGGAGCAGCGCGAGCATCCACCCGCGGGTGACCCCGAGCCGCTCGAGCACCAGGGCGACGAGCATGCCGAGCACGAGCTCCACGGACACCGTGACGACGGTGTAGAGCACCGTGAAGCCGAGTGCCCGGTACCAGTCGGCGCTCTGCAGCAGGGCCGCGTAGTTGCCGAGGCCGAAGCCCTGGATCGTGAAGCCGTCGTAGCCGATCTCGACGTCCGCGAAGCTCAGGACGATCGAGTACACCACCGGGAAGATCGTCACCGCGGCGACGACCAGGAGCGCCGGGGCCGCGAAGCCCCACGCACCGCGGGCACGGACGCGCTCCATCCGCGACCGTGCGGTCGTCGGGCGGTACCGGTCGGGCTTCCCGGTGCCCGGCGTCCGTCCGCCGGTCTCGCCGGCCGAGGTCCGCGTCGCGGTGCCGGCGCTCACAGCGCGTCCCCGGTCAGGGCGAGCGAGATGGCCGAGGCCATCGAACGGGTGCCGCCGTCGACCGATGCCTGGCCGCCGAGGATGCTGTTGCCGTTCTGGTAGACGCCCTGCGAGACCTTCGGGTAGTACGCCGTCGAGGTCGGGCGGGGCACGAGGGTGATGCCCGCCGCGGTGTCGTACGTCGGGCGGTCCTGCCGCTTCGCGTCGTCGCTGACCAGGCTCGCGCTGCGGGCCGGCAGCACACCGCCCTCGCGGGTGAGGAACTGCTGCGCCGTCTCGCTCGACATCCACGCCGCGAAGGTCAACGCCGCCGCGGGCTGCTGGGTGTGCGGGTTGATGTAGTTCCCCCACCCGCCGATCGTCGAGTGGTGCTCGTCCATGCCGTCGAACGTCGGGCGGGGCGCGAGGCCGACCTTGCCGGCGACCGCCGAGTCCGGGCCGTTCGCGATGCCCCAGGCGTACGACCAGTTGCGCAGGAACGCGGCGCGGCCGCCCGCGAAGGCGTCGTTCGTGTCCTGCTCCTGGTACGTCAGGGTCGCACGGGGAGCGGCGCCGTCGGTGATGAGCGAGCGCATGAACTCGAACGCACGCTTGGTCTCCGAGCTCGTCGTCGCGGGCTTCGTCAGGTCGTCGTTGAGCAGCGACCCGCCGGCGTCCGCGACGAACTCGGTCACGTTGCAGGTGAGGCCCTCGTACACGTCGCCCTGGAACGCCAGCCCGTAGTCGACGTCGCCGGTGTCCACGAGCTTCTTCGCGGTGTCCTTGACCTCCTCCCACGAGCGCGGGACCTGGAGCCCGTGCTTGTCGAGGAGGTCCTGCCGGTACAGGAAGAACGACTCGTCGATGTAGAGCGGGAACATGTAGTAGGTCCCGTCGACGCTCGCCGCCAGGCGGAGCCCCTCGGGGAACTGCTCGAAGAAGTCCTCCCCCACGAGCTGGTTCACCGGGGTCGCGAGCTTGTTCTTCGCGAACTGCCCGGGCCACGCGACGTCGCCCAGGTACACGTCGGGCGTCGGACTGCCCGCGGCGATCTGCGTCGTCAGGCTGGTGCGGTTCGTGTCGGTGTCGCTCGGGGCACTCACGATCCGCACGCGGATGTTCGGGTGCTCCTTCTGGAACTCCGCGATGAGCCGACGGCGGAGGTCGCCGCCGTCCTTCGAGGCGACCTGCCCCGCCCACCAGCTGATCGTGACGTCACCCTCGGGCGGGTCGGTGGGCCACTCCTCGACGGTGGTGCGCTCCGGCCGGGTGGAGCACCCGGCGAGCAGCAGCACCCCCGTGCCCCCGAGCAGGAAGAGCCTGCGGTCGATTGCCATCCGTCCTCCTCGACGAAGGGTGCGCGAGCACCCGGCGATCTCGTTGCCCCACAGAACCAAGCGCTCCTGTGCAGTCGCACAGGGAAGGTGAGTATGAGACGGACGGGAGGCGCGGTGCGGGCCCGCCACGCGCCTCCCGTCCGGCGGTGGGGCAGGGCGCGGCGGTCGGCGGTCGGCGGTCGGCGGTCGGCGGTCGGCGGTCGGCGGTCGGCGGTCGGCGGTTGAGACTCGCGCTGCGCGACCGTTCTCGTGGCCCGCGCCCCGAGGGACGTCGCTGGGCGCGAGACTCGCCGGCGGCCGGCGGCCCGCCCCGGGTCAGCGCGTGGGGGCGGCGGCCGTCGACTCGGCGGGTCGGAGCACGCAGGGCAGCAGGAAGTGCGGCAGCTCGACGGACGTGCCGTCGAGGCGGTCGATCAGCGCGTCCGCCGCGCGGACGCCGAGCTCGCGGCCGGGCGCGATCATCGTCGAGAGGCGCGGGTGGTGCTGGTCCCCCGCTGCCGCGGAGGACGCGATGCTCAGGACCGAGACGTCGTCCGGCACCCGTCGACCCGCGGCGTACAGGCCGACGAGCAGCCCGGCGGACGAGTCGTCCTTCATCACGAGCACCGCGGTGACGTCGGGGTCGGCCTCGAGCAGGCGCCGGGCAGCGTCGCGGCCGCCCTCGCTCCCGGGGCCGGCGTACACGATCGTTCCCGCACCGCCGCGATCCGCAACCGAGCGACGGAAGGTGTCCTCGACCCGCAGGTGCGGCGCGTACCCGGCCATCGGCGTGCCCTCAAGGTTCTCGAGCACGAGCCCGAAGCGCCGGTGGCCCAGGTCCTGCAGGTGGTCGAGGCCGTCCTCGATGGTGGTCTCGAAGTCGATGTCCACGTACGGCAGCTCGTCCGCGTCACGCGTCCGGCCGATCAGGGTGAACGGGACGCCGAGCTCCGACAGCTTGACGACGCGCGGGTCGTCCATCCGCACCTCCATGAGCACGACGCCGTCGACGAGACCGCCGGAGACCAGGTCGTCGAGGTCGTCGCCCGCCGGGTCGACCGGCCACAGCACCAGGTGGTAGCCCCGCGCGGAGGCCCGCTCGGCGGCGTTCATGAAGAACTCGGACGTGGTCGGGCTGAAGCGGTTGCCCGTGGTCGGGAACAGCAGGGCGATGATCCGGGTCCGTCGGCTCGCGAGGGCGCGCGCCACGACGTTGCCGCGGAACTTCAGCTCGCGCATCGCTGCGGTGACCTTCGCCGTGGTGGCCGGCGTGACGTACTTCGTGCCGTTCACCACGAACGACACCGTCGCGATGGAGACCCCGGCACGGTCGGCAACCTGCTGCATCGTGGCCATCGGACCCTCCTGATCGATCGGTACCGCCCGGCTTCCGAGGCACGTCCAGGAGCAGGACGGCGACGGTGCCGACCTGCCCCGCGTGCGCTGCGGTGGTCCTGAGCATAGTCCCGCGGCGGAACCAGAAAAGCGCTTTACAGGTGAAGCGCTTTTCTGTTAGCTTCTCGCCCCAGGACCACCGCGACGACGACGTCAGTGGAGTCGACGCACCGTGTCCTTCCCCGCATCCGCGAAGAGAAGAGCAGTGCAATGAAGCCTGGTTTCCGCTCCACGTCCCGCCGGGGCCGCGCCCTCGTCGGCGCCGCCGCGATCGTCGCGACGGTCCCCCTCGTCCTGGCCGGGTGCTCCGGCGCCGGCAACGCGTCGTCGTCCGGCGGCGGGAAGACCCTCACGATCGAGGACTACTACGACGCGAACTACGACCCCGTGTACCAGCAGTGCGCGAAGGACGTCGGCGTCGAGGTGAAGATCAACCACGTCGCCGGAGCCGGCCTCATCTCGAAGGTCCTGCAGCAGGCGTCGTCGCGCACCCTGCCCGACGTGCTCATGCTCGACAACCCCGACGTCCAGCAGATCGCCTCGTCCGGAGCGCTCTCCGACCTCGCCGACTACGGTCTCGACGCGGACGACGACGTCCCCGGCGTGAAGGGCGCGAACACCTTCGAGGGCAAGCTCTACGGTCTGCAGCCGAACACGAACTCCATCGCGTTGTACTACAACAAGAAGCTGCTCGCCGACGCCGGCGTCCAGCCGCCCAAGACGTGGGACGAGCTGAAGGAAGCGGCGAAGAAGCTCACCAACGGGTCGACGTACGGCTTCGCGATGAGCAACATCAACACCTACGAGGGCACCTGGCAGTTCCTGCCGTTCTTCTGGTCGAACGGCGGTGACGAGAAGGACATCGCGACGCCCGAGGCCGCGCAGGCGCTGCAGCTCGTGCAGGACCTGCAGGACGACGGCTCGATGTCGAAGAGCTCGATCAACTGGGCACAGGCCGACGTCAACAACCAGTTCATCGCCGGCAAGGCCGCGATGATGATCAACGGTCCGTGGCAGCTGCCGGCACTCAAGAAGGCGAAGGACCTGGAGTTCGACAGCGTCCCGATCCCGACGCGCACCGGGTCCGAGACCGTCGCCCCGCTCGGCGGCGAGGCCTTCACCGTCCCGCAGACGGGCGACAAGGAGAAGATGCAGCTCGCCGGCAAGTTCGTCGGGTGCCTGAACAGCGACAAGATGCAGGCCGTCCTGGCCGGGGTCAGCGGGAACGTGCCCACCAACATCGAGGTCGGCAAGAAGTGGGCCGAGGACCACGCCGACGTGGCCTCGTTCGTCACCACCGTGCAGACCGCCCGCGCGCGCACCGGCGAGCTCGGACCGGACTGGCCCAAGGCCGCCACGAAGATCTACACCGCCGTCCAGCTCGCGCTGACCGGCAAGGCCGACCCCGAGCAGGCGCTCGAGCAGGCGCAGTCGCAGAACCAGTAGCGGAGCCGGGGAGCCGGTCGCGAGACCGGCTCCCCGCCCCTGACGGAAGGACCTGACATGAGCGCCTCCACGCAGATCCGGCCCCGGGCGACGACGCCCGCGGCCCCCGCCCGCCCCGGACAGCGCCGCGCGCGCCTCCGGTCGACCATCACCCGCTGGCTCTTCGTCGTGCCGGCCGCGGTGTTCGTCGCCCTGTTCTTCGGCTACCCCGTGGTCAAGAACGTCGTGATGTCGTTCCAGGACTACACGACGAAGACCTTCTTCACCGGCGAGGCCCCCTGGGTCGGCCTCGGCAACTACGTCGCGGTCTTCTCGAGCAGCGTCTTCACGACCAGCGTCGTCAACACCGCCCTGTTCACCGCGGGCTCGATCGTCCTGCAGTTCGTCCTCGGCCTCGGCCTCGCGCTGTTCTTCCGGCGGCACTTCCCGCTGTCGGGCTTCCTGCGCGGCCTGCTGCTCCTGCCGTGGCTGCTGCCCCTCATCGCGTCGAGCGCGGTGTGGAAGTGGCTGCTCGACCAGGACAGCGGTGCACTGAACCAGCTGCTCGGCGTCGTCGGCATCGGCCCGGTGCCGTGGCTCGTCAGCCCGAGCCTGGCCCTCATCGCCGTGATCGGCGTGAACGTCTGGCTCGGCATCCCCTTCAACACGACGATCCTGTACAGCGGGCTGCAGTCCGTCCCGCCGGAGCTCTACGAAGCGGGCGCCCTCGACGGTGCCACCGGGTTCAAGGCGTTCCGGTACATCACCTGGCCGAGCATCCGGAGCGTCGTGAGCGTGGTGATCGTGCTCGGGGTCGTCTACACGCTGAAGGTCGTCGACATCATCCTCGGCCTGACCGGCGGCGGTCCCGCGAACTCGACGCAGACCCTCGCCACGAACGCCTACCACCAGTCGTTCATCAACTTCCAGTTCGGCATCGGAGCCGCGGTGAGCAACGTGCTCATCGTCGTCTCGTTCGTCTTCGCGATGGTCTACATCGCGATCTCACGGAAGGCGGTCGACGAATGAGCGTCGGACTCGCGAACCAGACCGTCACCGTCACGCGCGCGATCACGACGAAGCGGAGCGCGCGATCGCCTCGACCACGCCGCACCGCGAAGGGGCTGCCCTTCACCATCCTCGGGATCGTGTTCCTCGCGATCATGATCTTCCCCGTCTACTGGATGGTGAACACCAGCCTGCAGGCCACCTCGGGCGCCGCCACCGCCACCTGGTTCCCGTGGAACCCGACGTTCGCCGGGTACCGGGCCGCGTTCGCCCAGCAGGGGCAGAACTTCGTGTCGAGCATGATCATCGGCCTCGGCACCGTCGTGCTGACGCTGGCGATCGCCACCCCGGCGGCGTACGGCCTCGCCCGGTTCCGGATGCGCGGCACGAAGGTGTTCCTGCTCGTGCTGCTCATCACGCAGATGATCCCCGGCATCGTCATCGCCAACGCGCTCTACACGCTGTTCAACAACGTCGGGCTCCTGAACAGCTACGTCGGGCTGATCCTGGCCGACAGCGCCGTGCAGGTGCCGTTCGCGATCCTGCTCATGCGGGCGTTCATGGAGTCGATCCCGCCGAGCCTCGTCGAGGCCGCGCTGGTCGACGGCGCGAACGACCTGCGGGCCTTCGTGTCGATCGTCCTGCCGATCAGCCGCAACGCCATCGTCACCGCGGCGCTCTTCACGTTCCTCGGCGCCTGGGGCGACTTCCTCATCGCCCTCACCCTCACCTCGACCGACGCGGTCCGCCCGATCACGCTCGGCATCTACAACTACATCGGCTCGAACGTCACCGACTGGGGGCCCGTCATGGCGACGTCGGTCCTCGCGTCACTGCCGGCGGCCGTGCTCCTCATCGTCGCCCAGCGCTACATCTCCGCCGGTGCACTCGGCGGCGCGGTCAAGTGACGACCGCCCCCGCCGGTGCACCCCGCCACTCCTCCAGGAAGGCCCACACCATGACCACCACCCCGCTGCGCATCACCGTCTGGGGCGAGAACGTCCACGAGCAGGTCGAGCAGCACGTCGCCGAGCGCTACCCCGACGGCATGCACGGCGCCATCGCCGACGGCATCCGCGAGAACCTGCCCGACGCCGTCGTCCGGACCGCGACCATGCAGGAGCCCGAGCACGGGCTGTCCGAGGCCGTGCTCGCCGAGACCGACGTCCTGACCTGGTGGGGGCACGCCGCCCACGCCGACGTCGACGACGCCGTGGTCGACCGCGTCCACAAGCACGTCCTGTCCGGCATGGGCCTGGTCGTCCTGCACTCCGGCCACTGGTCGAAGATCTTCGGCAAGCTCATGGGCACCACGTGCACCCTGCGCTGGCGGAGCGAGCACGACCAGGAACTCGTCTGGACCGTCAACCCGCAGCACCCCATCACGCGGGGCGTGCCGAACCCGATCGTCATCCCCGAGCAGGAGATGTACGGCGAGTACTTCGACGTGCCCACGCCCGACGAGCTCGTCTTCATCTCCGGGTTCACCGGTGGCGAGGTCTTCCGCAGCGGCATGACCTACCGTCGCGGCCTCGGGAAGATCTTCTACTTCTCCCCCGGTGACCAGGACTTCCCCGTGTACCACCACCCGGACGTCCGACGCGTGGTCGCCAACGGGGCCGAGTGGGCCCGACCGGAGCGTGAGCGCGAGCTCCCGACGCTGCGCCGCTACGACCTCGGCGAGTACTTCGAGGGCCAGCACTACCGCGGCCCGTTCGACGACGCACCCGAGGACGAGACCACCGAGCCCACCGAGCCCACCGAGCCCGCGGCCGCCGAGCCCGCAGCCGCCGAGCCAGCCGAGTCCGCCGAGGCCCGCGCATGACCGACCACGCCCCGCTGCGGGTCGTGCAGGTCGGCGCCGGCGGGATGGGACGCGCCTGGCTCGGTACCGTCGCCGCCGACCCGGACGTCGAACTCGTCGGCGTCGTCGACCTCGACCTCGACGCCGCGCGCGCCGGGGCCGAACTCGCCGGCTCCCCGACGATCCCGGTCGGGCGCGACCTGCCCGCACTCCTGGCGGAGACCGGCGCCGAGGCCGTCCTCGACATCACGGTGCCCGTGGCCCACCACCCGGTGACGATGGACGCCCTGCACGCCGGGCTCCCCGTGCTCGGCGAGAAGCCCGCGGCGCAGACCGTTGCCGAGGCGCTCTCCCTCGCCGCCGCCGCCGAGGCGACCGGCCAGCTCTTCATGGTGTCCCAGTCGCGCCGGTACAACGACCAGCTCGTCGCCTTCCGGCAGCACGTCCGCGCGCTCGGCGGTGTCGGCAGCCTGGGTACGCGCTTCGCGAAGGCCCCGCACTTCGGCGGCTTCCGCGAGGAGATGGACGACGTGCTGCTCCTCGACATGGCGATCCACGCGTTCGACTCCGCCCGGTACGTGCTCGAGCGCGAACCCGTGTCGGTGTACTGCGAGTCGTGGAACCCGTCGTGGTCCTGGTACCGCGGGGACGCGAACGCCGCCGCGGTCTTCGCCTTCGAGGACGACGTCCGCTACGTCTACGACGGCTCGTGGTGCGCGCCCGGCGACGAGACCTCGTGGAACGGCGACTGGCACGCGTCCGGCGCGTCGGGCTCCGCCGCGTGGGACGGCGACCACGATCCGTCGAGCGTGATCGACGACGCCCCCGGTGCGCCCGCGGCGGCCCCGGGGGTCGGCTCCGAGATCGCCGGGGCTCTGGCGTCGTTCGTCCGGGCCGTCCGGACCGGGACCACCCCCGACGGCGAGGTCCACGGCAACGTGATGAGCCTGGTGATGGTCGACGCGGCGATCGCCTCGGCCCGCTCGCGACAACGCGTCGTGGTCGACGACGTGCTCGAGCAGGCGCACGCGACGGCGCTCGAGGTCGAGCGGGACGACGCCGTCCGCGAGCGGCTCGCCGCGTGGGGCTCGGTGCGGCAGGCGCTCGCCTCCGCGCCGGACCGGACGCCGGCCGGCTGACGCGAGCACACACGGACTGGAGGCGGGGGGGGCGCCGGGGCCCCCCCCCCCCGCCCGCCCCCCCCCCCCCCCCCCCCCCCCGGGGCGGCCCCCCCCCCCCCCCCCCCCCCCCGGCCCCCGGCGGGGGAGACGACCAGGGGGGGGCGGGCGGGGGGGGGGGGGCGCGACCCCCCCCCGCGGCGGCAGCCGGTGGGCGTGTCGAAGGGGGGGGGGGTGCCCCCGGGGGGGGGGGGGGGGGGGGGGGGGGGCGGGCGGCCCCCCCGCCTCCCGTCCGTCACGGGTCGCTACGCGAGCTCGATGAGCTCCGCGTAGTCCTTGTTCCAGTGGTCCTCGGTGCCGTCCGGCAGCAGCAGCACCCGCTCGGGGTTGAGCGCGTCGACCGCGCCGGCGTCGTGCGACACGAGCACCACGGCGCCCTCGAAGCCGGCCAGCGCATTGAGGATCTCCTCGCGCGACGCCGGGTCGAGGTTGTTCGTGGGCTCGTCGAGCAGCAGCACGTTCGCGCCCGAGACGACGATCATCGCGAGCGACAGACGGGTCTTCTCGCCGCCGGACAGCACGCCGGCCTTCTTGTACCCGTCGTCACCGGTGAACAGGAACGAACCGAGCACGCGCCGCGCCTCGGTCTCGTTGAGGTCCGTCGACGCCGACACCATGTTCTCGATCACGGTGCGGTTCACGTCGATGTTCTCGTGCTCCTGCGCGTAGTAGCCGATCCGCAGACCGTGACCCGGCAGGATCTCGCCGGTGTCCGGCTGGTCCGCGCCCGCGAGGATCCGGAGCAGCGTCGTCTTGCCTGCACCGTTGAACCCGAGGATGACCACGCGCGACCCACGGTCGATCGCCAGGTCCACCCCGGCGAAGATCTCGAGCGAGCCGTACGACTTCGACAGGCCCTCGGCCATCAGCGGGGTGCGACCGCAGGGCGCCGGCGTGGGGAAGCGGATCTTCGCGACGCGGTCGGCGACGCGCTCGTCCTCGAGTCCTGCGAGCAGCTTGTCCGCGCGCGCGACCATCTGGTGCGCAGCGGCCGCCTTCGATGCCTTCGCGCCGAACCGGGCCGCCTGGTCCTTGAGCGTCGCAGCCTTCTTCTCGGCGCCGGCACGCTCCTTGCGGCGGCGCTCCTCGTCGGCCACGCGCTGCCGCTGGTACAGCTTCCAGCCCATGTTGTAGACGTCGATGGTCTGGCGGTTCGCGTCCAGGTAGAAGACGCGGTTGACGACCTCGTCCACCAGCTCCACGTCGTGGGAGATGACGATGACGCCGCCCGGGTAGGTCTTGAGGTGCTCGCGGAGCCACACGACGGAGTCGGCGTCGAGATGGTTCGTCGGCTCGTCGAGGATCATCGTCTCGGCGTCCGAGAACAGGATGCGCGCGAGTTCGATGCGACGACGCTGACCGCCCGAGAGCGTCTTGAGGGGCTGGTCGAGGATGCGGTCCGGCAGCTTGAGGTTGGACGCGATCGACGCCGCCTCGGCCTCGGCCGCGTAGCCCCCGAGGGCGTTGAACTGGTCGTCGAGGCGGCTGTAGCGACGCATGGCCTTCTCGGCGGTGTCCGGGTCCTCGCTGGCCATGTCGAGCGTCGCCTGGCGGATCCCCTCGACGAGCTCACCGAGCCCTCGGGCGTCGAGGATGCGCTTGCGGGCGGAGTCCTCGGGGTTGCCCGAGCGCGGGTCCTGCGGCAGGTAGCCGATCTCACCGGAGCGCTCGATCTTGCCGTCGGTCGGCTGCGCCTCGCCGGCGAGGGCCTTCGTCATCGTGGTCTTGCCGGCGCCGTTGCGCCCGACGAGCCCGATCTTGTCACCCTTCTCGACACGGAAGGACACGTGCTCCATGAGGAGGCGAGCGCCCACGCGGATCTCGAGGTCGTGCACGGCAAGCACAGGAGGACGTCCAATCAGTTGGTGATGTGCACAACGACGTGTGCGGGAGGTGCACCGCTACGCTGACGGGACCGATGGTCCTCGAACGGGACCAGCAGTCCATTCTAGGAGAATCCATGACGAACGCCACCGGGTTCGCTCGCCGCGCAGTCCTCGCCGACCGTCTTCGCACCTCGGGGCTCGCCACCGACGCCGCCCTGGTCGCCGGCGGTGCCCTGTTCACGGCCGCGATGGCACAGCTCCAGGTCCCGATGTGGCCGGTCCCGATCACCGGGCAGACCCTGGCCGTCGTGCTGGTCGGCGCCACGCTCGGCGCCCGACGCGGCATGCTGTCGCTGCTCGTCTACGCCGTCGCGGGTCTCGCGGGGGCGCCGTTCTTCGCCGAGTTCTCCGGCGGCCTCGCAGCCCTGGCCTCGCCGAGCTTCGGCTACGTCATCGGCTTCGTGCCGGCGGCCGGTCTGGTCGGTTGGCTCGCCCGCCGCAACTGGGACCGCAAGGTCGGCCGGGCGACGGTGGCGATGCTCCTCGCGAGCGCGATCCCGTTCGTGACGGGGCTGCCCTGGCTCGCTGTGGTGCTCGGTCAGCTCGGCGCGCCGAACGACCTGCAGTCGGTGCTCGCCGCCGGCCTCTACCCGTTCGTCGTCGGTGGCGTCGCCAAGGCGCTCATCGCCGCGGGCGTCCTGCCCCTGGCGTGGAAGCTGATCGGCCGCCGCTGACGCGTCCTGCTCCGCCGACGGGCCCCGCACCTCCTGGTGCGGGGCCCGTCGCCGTTCCGGCCCGGGTGGCTGTCTCGCTTCGCGAGCGAGCACGACACGCCGCGCGACGAACGCCGGGCGGGTGATGTCCGTCGCGGAGACCGGTTGAGCGTGACGGATCGTGCCCGCTCGGCGCGGCGGGGGTGCTGCACCGACGACGGACGGGAGGCGCGGTGCCAGCTGGCACCGTGCCTCCCGTCCGTTGCGGTGGTGGCGTCTAGATCGAGAAGCCGAGCGCGCGCATCATCTCGCGCCCGTCGTCGGTGATCCGCTCCGGACCCCACGGCGGCATCCAGACCCAGTTGATGCGGAACGCGTCGACGATGCCGTCGAGCGCGTTCGCCGTGTCGCCCTCGATGACGTCGGTGAGCGGGCAGCCCGCGCTCGTCAGCGTCATGCTGATCACGAGCGCGTTCGCTTCGTCGTCCATCGCCAGGTCGTAGATCAGGCCGAGGTCGACGATGTTGACGCCGAGCTCCGGGTCCTGGACCTCCTTGAGGCCCTCGACGACCTCGTCGAACTTCTCCGGGGAGAGTGCGGTGATCATCAGTTGCCCGCCGCAGCTGCCTGGACGTAGCGGTCGTAGCCCTCGTTCTCGAGGCGCTCGGCGAGCTCGGGGCCGCCCTGCTCGGCGACCTTGCCCGCGACGAAGACGTGCACGAAGTCCGGCTTGATGTAGCGGAGGATGCGCGTGTAGTGCGTGATGAGGAGCACGCCGAGGCCGGTGGCGGCCTTCGCGCGGTTGACGCCCTCGGACACGATCTTGAGCGCGTCGACGTCGAGGCCCGAGTCGGTCTCGTCGAGCACGGCGAACTTCGGCTTGAGGAGCTCGAGCTGCATGATCTCGTGGCGCTTCTTCTCGCCGCCCGAAAAGCCCTCGTTCACGTTGCGCTCGGCGAACGACGAGTCCATCTTGAGGTCGGCCATCGACTGGCGGAGGTCCTTGACCCAGCCGCGGAGTGCGGGGGCCTCGCCGTCGATCGCGGTCTTCGCGGTGCGCAGGAAGTTCGACACCGTCACGCCGGGGATCTCGACCGGGTACTGCATCGCGAGGAACATGCCGGCACGGGCGCGCTCGTCGACGCTCATCGCGAGGACGTCCTCGCCGTCGAGGGTGATCGAGCCACCGGTCACGTTGTAGCGCGGGTGCCCGGCGATCGTGTACGCCAGGGTGGACTTGCCGGAACCGTTCGGCCCCATGATCGCGTGGATCTCGCCCTCGTTGATGGTGAGGTCGACACCCTTGAGGATCTCCTTGGTGCCCTGATCGGTGTCGATCGAGACCTGGAGGTCGCGGATTTCGAGAGTGGACATTGCGTTCCTTCGGTTGCAGCTGGTGTGCGGCGTCAGCCGCGGAGGAGAGTGGGGTCGGTCAGTCGACGGGGACGGTGTCGTGCACGTCGACGTAGACGTCGCCGTCACGGACCTCGACCCGGAAGACCGGAACCGGCTCGTACGCCGGGAAGTTCTGCGGCTTGCCGGTGGCCAGCGAGAACCGGGACCCGTGGGCCCAGCACTCGAGCGTGTCACCCTCGACGAAGCCCTCGGCCAGGGAGATGTCCCCGTGCGTGCAGGTGTCGCCGATCGCGTGCACGGTGCCGGCGGAGTCCTTCACGATCGCCACGGCGGTGCCGTCCACGACGACGCGCATCGGGCTGTCGACGGCGATCTTGGACTCGGCGCAGACCTTCTCGGCCATCAGGCGTCCGCCTGCTCGGCCTCGGGCTCCGCTGCGACGACCGCGGTGCGGCCGTCGGCGAGCTCCTGCTCGACGGCAGCGATCAGGCGCTCCTCGAGCTCGGGCGCGCCGATCTTCTGGATGACCTCGACCAGGAAGCCGAGGACGACGAGGCGACGTGCTTCCTCCTCGGGGATGCCGCGGGCCTGCAGGTAGAAGAGCTGCTCGTCGTCGAAGCGACCGGTCGCGCTGGCGTGCCCGGCACCCTCGATGTTGCCCGTCTCGATCTCGAGGTTCGGGATGCTGTCCGCGCGCGTGCCGTCGGTCAGGACGAGGTTGCGGTTCTGCTCGTACGAGTCGGTGCCGTCACCGGCGCGGCCGATGAGCACGTCACCGATCCAGACCGTGTGCGCGCCCTCGCCCTGCAGTGCGCCCTTGTAGTTGACGCGCCCGCGGGTGTTCGCGGCGTCGTGGTTCACGTACACCTGCTGCTCGATGTACTGCCCGGCGTCGGCGAAGTACACGCCGTACATCTCGGTGTCGGCACCCTGCGCGCCGAGGTGCGTCGAGGGGTTCACCCGGACGACGTCGCCGCCGAGCGAGACCACGACGTGCTTGAGGAAGGCGTCGCGACCGACCTCGGCGAACTGCGTCGACACGTGCACCGCGTCGTCGTCCCAGTCCTGCAGGCTGACGACCGTGAGCCGGGCGCCGTCGCGGACCACGATCTCGACGTTCTCGCTGAGGAGCGCCGACCCGCGGTTGTCGATCACGACGATGCCCTGCGCGTGCTGCTCGGCCGTGATGACCGTGTGCGCCGCGCGGGCCTGCGTGCCGAAGTCCGAGCGGGTGATCGAGATCGACTCGTGTGCCTCGGTCGCCTTGACGGTGACCTTGAGCACGGCGTCGCGTGCGGTCCAGGCCGCCGCCGCGGCACGGTCCTCCGGGAGGCCCGCGGAGCCGACGAGGGGGTCGTCGCTGCGGCCCCACTCGACGTCGGCGCCCTCGGTCTGTCGGGCGAGGAACGGGTAGGCGGAACCGTCGAGGCCGCCGTCGAGGAGCGGCTGGAGCTTCGCGAGCGGCGCGAACTTCCAGTTGACCTCGCGGCCGGTGACCGGCGGGAAGGCGTCGAGGTCGCCGGACTGCGGGCGCTCCGAACGGGTCTGGACCGGGACCTTCGAGTCCCAGCCGCCGTCGGAGTGCGCCTGAGCGCCGTGCTGGTCGGTGCCCTGGCCCTGCGCCGACGGCGCCTGCTGGCCCTGCGCCACGGCGGACGGCTCGACCGGCTGGTCGATGTGCGGAGCGGGGCTCGCCCCGTCGGTCGGTGTCGGGTTGGTGCTGGTGTTCGACATCTAGCCGACGGATCCTTCCATGCTCATCTCGATGAGCTTGTTGAGTTCGAGCGCGTACTCCATCGGGAGCTCGCGGGCGATGGGCTCGATGAAGCCGCGGACGATCATGGCCATGGCCTCGTCCTCCGGCATGCCGCGCGACATGAGGTAGAACAGCTGCTCCTCGCTCACGCGGGACACCGTGGCCTCGTGGCCGAGCTGCACGTCGTCGACGCGGATGTCGATCGCCGGGTACGTGTCGCTGCGGCTCACCGTGTCGACCAGCAGCGCGTCACAGCGGACCGTGTTCGCGGCGTGGTGCGCGGCCGGGTCGACCCGAACCTCGCCGCGGTAGCCGGCGCGGCCGCCGCCGCGGGCGATCGACTTCGACACGATGGACGACGTCGTGTACGGCGCCATGTGGATCATCTTCGCGCCGGCGTCCTGGTGCTGGCCCGGACCGGCGAAGGCGACCGACAGGGTCTCACCCTTGGCGTGCTCACCGGCGAGGTAGATCGACGGGTACTTCATCGTGACCTTGGACCCGATGTTGCCGTCGATCCACTCCATCGTGGCGCCCTCGTGCGCGATCGCGCGCTTGGTGACGAGGTTGTAGACGTTGCTCGACCAGTTCTGGATCGTCGTGTAGCGCACGCGGGCGTTCTTCTTCACGATGATCTCGACGACCGCGGAGTGCAGCGAGTCCGACTTGTAGATCGGTGCCGTGCAGCCCTCGATGTAGTGGACGTAGGAGTCCTCGTCCGCGATGATCAGCGTCCGCTCGAACTGGCCCATGTTCTCGGTGTTGATCCGGAAGTAGGCCTGCAGCGGGATCTCGACGTGCACGCCCTTCGGGACGTAGACGAACGACCCACCGGACCACACGGCGGTGTTCAGCGCGGCGAACTTGTTGTCGCCGGCCGGGATGACCGAACCGAAGTACTCCTCGAAGAACTCGGGGTGCTCACGGAGCGCCGTGTCCGTGTCCATGAAGATGACGCCCTGCTGCTCCAGGTCCTCGCGGATCTGGTGGTAGACGACCTCGGACTCGTACTGGGCGGCGACGCCGGCGACGAGGCGCTGGCGCTCGGCCTCGGGGATCCCAAGGCGCTCGTAGGTGTTGCGGATGTCCTCGGGGAGCTCTTCCCAGGTCTGGGCCTGCTTCTCGGTGGACTTCACGAAGTACTTGATGTTGTCGAAGTCGATGTCCGACAGGTCGGCACCCCACGACGGCATGGGCTTGCGGTCGAACAGCGTGAGCGCCTTGAGACGGAGCTTGTGCATCCACTCGGGCTCGTTCTTCCGGCCGGAGATGTCACTGACCACCTCGTCCGACAGACCGCGGCGCGCAGACGCACCGGCCGTGTCGGAGTCGGACCAGCCGAACTCGTACTGGCCGAGCCCTTCGAGTTCTGGACGGTCGATGAGCACGTCGGACATGGTCTCCTCGTTTCCTTCTCGCGGCAGCGTCTGTCGGGACAACCCGTGACGTCCGGACGCCATTCCACCGCAGACCTCCGACAGGAGTCCCGCGGCGTTGCTGCCTCGCAACGTCGATGGTCCCACGCAGTCGTCCGACCGATCGGCGATCTCGGCCCATTCGGAGCCGGCGCCTGCCTAGACTTGACTGCTGCTGAACCCTCGAATCCTACAGGTTCACCGCACGGAACAACAGGAAGGCACCACCCTCGTGACTCGCGTCGGACCCACCGTCGAGCAGGGCGTCCGCCCCGGCACCCGCGACCAGCGGTGGTGGTCGCTCCCCCGCGCCGTCGACCCCCGCGTGATCTGGCTCGCCTGGGCCTCCTTCGTGGTCGAGGTCGTGCTCATCGGCACCGGTGGCCTCGTGCGGCTCACGGCCTCCGGGCTGGGCTGCCCGACCTGGCCGAAGTGCACCGCCGAGTC
The DNA here is from genome assembly GCF_040545555.1 of Curtobacterium oceanosedimentum. NCBI lineage: Bacteria > Bacillati > Actinomycetota > Actinomycetes > Micrococcales > Microbacteriaceae > Curtobacterium > Curtobacterium oceanosedimentum. The sequence goes on along the minus strand of NZ_JBEPMD010000001.1, from coordinate 317,736 downwards.
GCTCGTGTCGACGCCCGAGATGGGCATCCACGGCGTGATCGAGTTCGGGAACCGTCTGCTCACCTTCGTGCTGGTGATCGTCGCGGTCGCGATGTTCCTGCTCGTGGTCCGGATGCGCCGCACCCGTCCCGAACTGTTCTGGCTCGCCTTCGCCCAGGGCATCGCGATCCCGGTGCAGGCCGTGATCGGTGGACTCAGCGTCCTCACGAACCTCAACCCCTTCGTCGTTGGCCTGCACTTCGTGGTCTCGACGACGCTCGTCGCGGTCACGGCGACGCTCGTGTACCGCTCGATGAACGGCCCGCGGACCGCGGCCCGACTCGTCCCCGGCTGGTACACCGGCCTGGTCCGCGGCACGGTCGCCGCCGTGGTCGTCACCGTCCTGGTCGGCATCCTGACGACGGGCTCCGGCCCGCACGCAGGAGCGAGCGAAGCGGTCGACGGCGGGCGGCTGCACCGCACCGGGTTCGACCCGCAGCTCATGGAGCACCTGCACGCGATCCCGGCCTACGTGCTCTTCGCCCTCACCCTCGCGCTCGTCGTCGGCGCGGTCGTCCTCCGTCTGTCGAGCCGCTGGGCGCTCGTCCTGCTCGTCGTCGAGTTCGTGCAGATCGCCGTCGGCCTGACCCAGGCACGCACGGGCCTGCCGGTCGGCCTGGTGGGGACGCACATGGTGCTGGCCGGGCTCCTCGTCGGCGCCGTCACGGTCGTCGTGCTCTCGACGCGCGGCAGCGCCGGGCGCGGGGCCGTCCGGGAGCCCGTCGCCGCCTGACCGGCCTCCGCCCAGTCCCGCTTCCGACGTCCCACGCGTCGCCTCCGTCTCGAGCGCCGACGCGTGGGACGTCGTCGTCCGGACGACCCCGGTCCCGCGGCCGCGCTCGAGACGCCGGCGTCGGCGCAGGACGCCGCGGGCAGCGTGAGGCGCCTCCGGATCCGGCCCCGTCCCGCGCGGACGCGACCGTCTCCCGGAGACGCCCCCGTCTGACGCCCCGCGGTGCCCGCCCGGCCACGGTGCGGACGGGAGGCCCGGCACCAGCCCGCCCCGCGCCTCCCGTCCGTCGCCCGCTCGCCACGCCGCGGCTGGTTGCGACGTCCGCGTCGTCGTACGACAGCGGCACCGCCGCCAGCGTCGGCCACCCGACCGCGACCCGGGTCGTCGACGGCCCACTGCGACATCCCCGCCGTCGTACGACAGCGGATCTGTCGCAGCACCCGCGCGCGCCCCGCCCGCACGCGCACCACCCACAGCAGCGCGTACGCACCCGCGCCGCCACACACGACGGCGCCGCCGGCGGACCTACGGCGCTGTGGTGCGCGGGGCAGAGCCCGCGCTAGATCGTGAAGGTGAAGACCTGCGGCAGCAGCGGGTCGATGCCCACGGCGATGAACAGCAGCGTCAGGTAGGTGATCGAACTGTGGAAGACCCGCATCGGCTGGACGTGCTCGACGTGCTGGATCGCCCGCGAGTACAGGCGGTGCGACTCGACGACGAACCAGATGCCACCAGCGAGTGCGACGACCGTGTAGAGCGGGCCCATGTTCGCGACCGGGATCAGCAGCAGCGAGCAGACGAGCGTCGCCCAGGCGTACAGGACGACCTGCAGTCCGACGACCGTGCGACCGCGGACGACGGCGAGCATCGGGACGTCGGCGGCGTCGTAGTCGTCGCGGTACTTCATCGAGAGCGGCCAGTAGTGCGGCGGCGTCCAGAGGAAGATCACCATGAAGAGGATGATCGGTGCCCAGGTCAGCGACCCGGTCACGCCGGCCCAACCGATGAGCACGGGCATGCATCCGGCCGATCCGCCCCACACGATGTTCTGCGGGGTGCGACGCTTGAGCCAGAGCGTGTAGACGCAGACGTAGATCAGGATGGCGATGACGCTGAGCGCGGCGGCGAGCCAGTTGACCAGGAAGCCGAGGACCGCGGTCGACAGGACGGCCAGCGTCCACGAGAACACCAGCGCCTCCTTGTCGGAGAGCTCGCCGGTGACCAGGGGCCGCTGGCTCGTGCGCTTCATCAGTCGGTCGATGTCGCGGTCGATGTAGCAGTTGAACGCCGAAGCCGAACCCGCGGACATCGCGCCGCCGAGCATCGTCCAGAACACGAGCCACAGGTCGGGGACCCCGCGCTCCGCCAGGAACATCGTCGGAGCGGTCGTGACGAGGAGCAGCTCCATGACCCGGGGCTTCGTCAGCGAGACGTACGCCCGGACCTTGCGGGACAGCGTCGAGCGGGGTCGATCGGTGTCGGGCCGGGTCGCGGTGGCAGTCAACAGGGGAACCTCAGTCCGTTCGCGTCAGCTCGCACGCTCGGTGGGCGGCTCCGTCACCGTCGGGGCGTGCGTCGACCCGGAATGCACACGGGTCAGCAGTAGTTTAGGCCATCGAGGCGCCGCGAGGATGCCCCGCCTCGCCGACCGGGCCGACCGCCCGACACGGCACCGTCGTCACCTGGACACCTTCTGAGAGCGTTGTCACTATGCTGGACACGCCCTCCCGCATCGTGTGCCCCGAAGACGTCGGCCGCGAAGAGCCGGTCGGCCGCCGCTCGACGGCGACACGACACACGGCCCCGGGACGGCGATCATGTCCGTGCGATGGCACGAGCCCTCGCACATGTCGCAACAACGAAGGGTCAACATCCAAGTGGCTGAATTCACCTGGGACGCCATCGACCGGAAGGCCGTCGACACGGCGCGCGTCCTCGCCGCCGACGCGGTCGAGGCCGCCGGCAACGGTCACCCCGGCACCGCGATGAGCCTCGCGCCGGTCGCCCACCTGCTCTTCCAGAAGGTGATGCGTCGCGACCCCAGCGACTCCACCTGGATCGGCCGCGACCGTTTCATCCTGTCCGCCGGACACGCCTCGATCCTGCAGTACGTGCAGTTCTACCTGCACGGCTACGGCCTCGAGCTCGAGGACCTGCAGCACCTGCGCAAGTGGGGCTCGAAGACCCCGGGTCACCCGGAGTACGGCCACACCGACGGCGTCGAGATCACCACCGGCCCGCTCGGCCAGGGCCTCGCCTCCGCCGTCGGCTTCGGCTACGCGCAGCGCTTCGAGCGCGGCCTGTTCGACCCGGAGACCGCCGACGGCGAGTCGCCCTTCGACCACTTCACCTACGTGATCGCCGGTGACGGCGACATGCAGGAGGGCGTGACGAACGAGGCCGCGAGCCTCGCCGGCCGTCAGCAGCTCGGTCGCCTGGTCGTCTTCTACGACTCGAACCAGATCTCGATCGAGGACGACACCGACATCGCGTTCTCCGAGGACGTCGCCGCCCGCTACGAGGCGCTCGGCTGGCACGTCCAGCACGTCGACTGGAAGAAGACCGGCGAGTACTCCGAGGACGTCGAGGAGCTCCACCGCGCAGTCGAGGCCGCCAAGGCCGAGACGACCAAGCCGTCGCTCATCGTCCTCAAGACGATCATCGGTTGGCCGTCGCCGACCAAGCAGAACTCCGGCAAGATCCACGGCTCGGCGCTCGGCGCCGACGAGCTGAAGGGCCTCAAGGAGGTCCTCGGCTTCGACGCGGACAAGACCTTCCACGTCGACCCCGAGGTGCTCGAGTACACCCGCGGTGCGATCGCCAAGGGCCAGGAGCAGCACGCCGAGTGGAACAAGACCTTCGACGCGTGGGCTGCGGCCAACCCCGAGAAGAAGGCGATGCTCGACCGCATCAACGCCGGTGAGCTCCCCGAGGGCCTCGAAGAGGCGCTGCCCGTCTTCTCCACCGAGAAGGCCGTCTCGACCCGTGCCGCCTCCGGCAAGGTCATCAACGCGATCGCGCCGCTCATGCCCGAGTTCTGGGGTGGTTCCGCCGACCTCGCCGAGTCGAACCTGACCACGATCGAGGGCGCGAAGTCCTTCGGTCCGGCCGAGGCCTCGACGAAGACCTGGTCGACCGACCCGTACGGCCGCGTGCTGCACTTCGGCATCCGCGAGCACGCGATGGGCTCGATCCTGTCCGGCATCGTGCTGCACGGGAACACCCGCCCCTTCGGCGGCACGTTCCTCATCTTCAGCGACTACATGCGTCCGGCCGTCCGTCTCGCCGCGCTCATGAAGGCGCCGGCGATCTACGTCTGGACCCACGACTCCATCGCCCTGGGCGAGGACGGCCCGACGCACCAGCCGATCGAGCAGATCACCGCGCTCCGTGCGATCCCGGGTCTCGACGTCGTCCGTCCGGCCGACGCGAACGAGGTCTCCTACGCCTGGCTCGAGATGCTCAAGCACAAGGACCGCCCGGCCGGCATCGCGCTGAGCCGCCAGAACCTCCCGGTGTTCGAGCGCGGCGAGGGCGACGCCTCCGGCGACACGCTCGCGTCGGCGAAGAACGTCGCCAAGGGTGCGTACGTCCTGGCCGAGGCGCCGAACGGCACCCCGGACGTGATCCTCATCGCGACCGGTTCCGAGGTCCAGATCGCGGTCGACGCACGCGAGCAGCTCAAGGGCGAGGGCATCAACGCCCGCGTCGTGAGCGCCCCGTCGCTCGAGTGGTTCTTCGAGCAGTCGGAGTCCTACCGCGAGCAGGTCCTGCCGAAGGCCGTCACCGCGCGCGTCTCTGTCGAGGCCGGCATCGCCATGAGCTGGCGCGACATCGTCGGCGACAAGGGCCGCAGCGTGTCGATCGAGCACTTCGGTGCGTCGGCCGACTACCAGCGCCTGTTCGCCGAGTTCGGCTTCACCACGGAGCACGTGGTCGCAGCCGCCAAGGAATCGATCGCAGCGTCCTGACCCACGAGGGGCCGGATCCGGTACGCCGGGTCCGGCCCCTCTGCCGGGAGGCACGCAGCGGGCCCGTCCCGCGCCTCCCGGCCCACAGACCACGACACCACGGCCCCGGTCGCGTCACGCAGACCGGGCCGGTCGACGAAAGAAGAAGAGAAACCATGGCTGAGAACACCCCCACCGCCGCCCTCTCCGAGGTCGGCGTGAGCATCTGGCTCGACGACCTGTCGCGCGAGCTCCTCGAGACCGGCAAGCTCACCGAGCTCATCGAGCAGAAGAACGTCGTCGGCGTCACCACGAACCCGACGATCTTCGCCTCGGCCCTCGCCAAGGGCGAGCGCTACGACGCGCAGGTCAAGGAGCTCGCGGCGAAGGGCACCGACGTCACCGAGGCGATCTTCGAGATCACCACGCAGGACGTCGCGAACGCCTCCGACGTCTTCAAGCCGATCTACGACGAGACCAAGGGCTTCGACGGCCGTGTCTCGATCGAGGTCGAGCCGGGCCTCGCCCACGACACGCAGAAGACCATCGAGCAGGCGAAGTTCCTGTTCGAGAAGGTCGGCCGGGAGAACGTCCTCATCAAGATCCCCGCGACCCTCGAGGGTCTCGAAGCCATCACCGAGGTCATCGGCGCCGGCATCTCCGTCAACGTCACCCTGATCTTCTCGCTCGAGCGCTACCGCGCCGTCATCGACGCCTACCTCGGTGGCCTCGAGAAGGCCAAGGCCGCCGGCCACGACCTCTCGAAGATCCACTCGGTCGCCTCGTTCTTCGTGTCGCGCGTCGACTCCGAGATCGACAAGCGTCTCGACGCCGTCGGCACCGACGAGGCGACGGCCCTGAAGTCGAAGGCCGGCATCGCCAACGCGCAGCTCGCCTACCAGGTCTGGACCGAGCAGTTCGCGACCGAGCGCGCCCTGGGCCTGCTCGAGTCGGGTGCGAACACGCAGCGTCCGCTCTGGGCCTCGACCGGTGTCAAGGACCCGTCGCTGCCCGACACGCTCTACGTGACCGAGCTCGCCGCGCCGAACACCGTCAACACGATGCCGGGCAAGACGCTCGACGCGACGTTCGACCACGGCGAGGTCCACGGCGACGCGATCGCCGGCTCGTACGAGGGCGCGCAGCAGGTCATGGACCAGATCGCCGCGGCCGGCGTCGACTACGACGAGGTCGTCGCACTGCTCGAGAAGGAGGGCGTGGACAAGTTCAACGTCTCCTGGGGCGAGCTCGTCGACACGGTGAAGACCGCGCTCGAGAACAGCAAGTAAGCACCACAGGAGCCTGCGTCCCGGTGACGGGACCACCGTCGACGGGACGCAGGCACCCACGGTCAGGACCGGCCCGCCGGAGCCGCGACGAGCCTCCCGGCCGGTCCTGACCACCACGACGGCGGAGTCGCCGCTGCCACCGCAGCGTCGCGCTCCGCCGTCTCCGTTCGACCCTCAAGGAGTCCACACCCATGTCACCGGTGGCGATCACCCCGGAGCACAACCCGCTCCGGTTGCCGACCGACCGACGTCTGAACCGGATCGCGGGTCCCAGCACCCTCATCATCTTCGGCGTCACGGGCGACCTGTCCCGCAAGAAGCTGATGCCTGCGGTCTACGACCTGGCGAACCGAGGGCTCCTGCCCCCGGGCTTCGCACTCGTCGGGTTCGCCCGGCGCGACTGGGAGGACCAGGACTTCTCCCAGCTCGTGCACGACGCGGTCCGGGACCACTCCCGCACCCCCTTCGACGAGGCCGTCTGGAAGCAGCTCGAGCAGGGCATCCGCTTCGTGCAGGGCTCGTTCGACGACCCCGAGGCGTTCCTCGAGCTGAAGCGCACCGTCGACGAGCTCGACGCCGAGCGCGGGACGCTCGGGAACCACGCCTTCTACCTGTCGATCCCGCCGAAGATGTTCCCGGTGGTGACCGAGCAGCTCAAGGTCTCGGGCCTCACCGAGAAGCGCGAGGGCTCGTGGAGCCGTGTCGTCGTCGAGAAGCCGTTCGGCTCCGACCTCCGTACGGCACGCGAGCTGAACGCGATCGTCGAGAGCGTCTTCGCGCCCGACGACGTCTTCCGAATCGACCACTACCTCGGCAAGGAGACCGTCCAGAACCTCCTGACGCTCCGGTTCGCGAACCAGATGTACGAACCCATCTGGAACTCGAACTACGTCGACCACGTGCAGATCACGATGGCCGAGGACATCGGCGTCGCCGGTCGAGCCGCGTACTACGACGGCATCGGCGCCGCACGCGACGTCATCCAGAACCACCTGCTGCAGCTCCTCGCCCTCACCGCGATGGAGGAGCCCGTCTCGTTCAAGGCCGCGGACCTGCGTGCCGAGAAGGAGAAGGTCCTCTCCGCGGTGCGCCTGCCCGAGGACCTCGCCACGGCGACCGCCCGCGGGCAGTACGACGGTGGCTGGCAGGGCGGCGAGAAGGTGCTCGGCTTCCTCGAGGAAGCGGGGATGGACCCCGAGTCCACGACCGAGACCTACGCGGCGATCAAGCTCGACATCGCGACCCGCCGCTGGCAGGGCGTCCCGTTCTACCTGCGTGCCGGCAAGCGCCTCGGCCGCCGCGTCACCGAGATCGCGATCGTCTTCAAGCGCGTCCCCGAGGACGTCTACGGCAACACGCAGGCGCCCCTCGGCCAGAACGCGCTCGTCATCCGTGTCCAGCCGGACGAGGGCGTCACGCTCCGCTTCGGCTCGAAGGTCCCCGGCGTCGGCACGCAAGTGCGCGACGTGACGATGGACTTCGGCTACGGACACGCGTTCACCGAGGCCTCGCCGGAGGCGTACGAACGACTCATCCTCGACGTGCTCCTCGGCGACCCGCCCCTGTTCCCCCGTCACCAAGAGGTGGAACTGTCGTGGAAGATCCTCGACCCGATCGAGGAGTTCTGGGCCACGCAGGGCCAACCCGAGCAGTACCGTCCCGGCACGTGGGGTCCGGCGTCCGCCGACGACCTGCTCGCCCGCGACGGCCGGACCTGGAGGCGTCCATGAAGATCGACATGCCGAACACCACGGTGTCGAAGATCCAGAAGAAGCTCGTGCACATCCGCGAGGAGGGCGGCGCCGTCGCCCTCGGCCGCGTGCTGACGCTCATCATCTCGACGGCACTGGGCCACGAGGAAGAGGCGATCTCGGCCGCGAACCAGGCGTCGCGCGAGCACCCGATGCGCGTGATCATCGTGTCGAAGAACGACGGCGACACGAAGTCGCCCGGTCGTCTCGACGCGCAGATCCGCGTCGGCAGCGACGCGGGCGCGAGCGAGGTCATCGTCCTCCGCGCCTACGGCGAGACCGCGACCGACGAGGAGAGCCTGGTCACGGGCCTGCTGCTGTCGGACGCTCCGGTCGTCGCGTGGTGGCCGCAGGCCGCTCCGGAGCAGCCGGCAGCGTCCGCGCTGGGCCGGATCGCGCAGCGCCGCATCACCGACGCCGCCGCGCAGAAGGACCCGAACGGCGCGATCGAGGCGCTCGGGAAGTCCTACGTGCCGGGCGACACCGACTTCGCGTGGACCCGCCTGACGCTGTGGCGGAACCAGCTCGCCGCGGCACTCGACCAGCCGCCGTACGAGCCCGTCACCGGCGTCGAGGTCTCCGGTGCGAGCGACAGCCCGTCGACCGTCCTGCTCGCCGCCTGGCTGCAGCTGCAGCTGCAGGTCCCGGTGTCCGTCGTCACCTCGCCCCGGGCGACCGGGTCGAGCGGCATCCACGGGGTCAAGCTCGAGCGCGCCTCGGGCACGATCGACCTCGAGCGGTCCCTCGTCGACGTGGCCACCCTGTCGATGCCCGGGCAACCGACGCACGACCTGTCGCTGCCGCGGCGGAACCTGCGCGACTGCCTCGCAGAGGAACTCCGTAGACTCGACCCGGACGTCCTCTTCGGAGACGTCGTCAAGCACGGGGTGCCCCAGCTGCGCGAGACCATCGCCGGCTGAGCAACCCACACGACCGGGTGCCGGTCGGTGGTCGACACGACCACCGCCCGGACCCGGTCGGACCGAAGGCGGTCGCACCGGTCGGCCGCCACGAACACGGGAGACACGTGACCAACGAACGACGGGTACTGGTGCACCCGGACAAGCAGTCCCTCGGCGCGTCGGTCGCCGCCCGCTTCATCACGAAGATCATCGACGTGCTGGACGAGCAGGAGCGCGCCGACATCGCGATCAGTGGCGGCTCGGTGTCGACGCTGGTCCTCGCGGCGATCGGGCAGTCGCCCGCGCGGGAGAGCGTGGACTGGTCGAAGGTGCACGTCTGGTGGGTCGACGAGCGCTGGGTCGCCGAGGGCGACGCGGACCGCAACGTCACCGGGACGCAGACGGACTTCTTCGAGCACGTGGACATCCCGCAGGCGAACATCCACCCGATGGCGCCGTCCGACGCGGGCCTGTCCATCGACGAGGCCGCCGCGCAGTACGAGCGCGAGCTCCAGGACGCCGCGCCCGAGGGTGCGGTCGCACCGCGCTTCGACATCACGCTGCTCGGCGTCGGTCCCGACGGCCACACGGCGTCGCTCTTCCCCGAGTTCCCGCAGCTCGCGGTGACCGACCGTGCCGTCCTGACGGTCGACGACTCCCCCAAGCCGCCGGCGCAGCGCCTGACGCTGTCCTTCCCGGTGATCAACGCCTCGCAGCGCGTGTGGGTGATCCTGTCCGGTGCCGAGAAGGCGTCCGTGCTCGGCCTCGCGCTGGCCGGCGCTGCGGTGGACGAGGTCCCCGTCGGCGGCGTGCAGGGCCGCAAGCGCACGGTGTTCTTCGTGGACCAGGACGCCGCGCGCGACGTCCCGGAGAACCTGATCGCCTCGACGTACTAGACGCAGGCTTCTGACGGACGGGAGGCGCGGTGCCGGCTGGCACCGCGCCTCCCGTCCGTCTGTGGTCCGGTCGGCGTTCGCCAAGCGGGCCAGAACTGTCACGGTCGGCAGCGCCCGCCGACAGATCTCGCCCGATCGGCGGACGACACACGGCATGTCCTGCTCGCTCGCCGATGGTCAGCCAGTGGCACGACGAAGGCCCCCGCACCGGATGGGTGCGGGGGCCTTCGGGCGTCTGGCGCTACTTCGCGGTACCGCGGCGCTGCCGGAGCTGCTGCAGTGCGTCCTCGAGGAGCTGCGCTGCCTCTTCCTCGGTGCGGCGCTCCTTCACGTACGCGAGGTGCGTCTTGTAGGGCTCGGTCTTCGCGACGACGGGAGGGTTCTCCTTGTCACGGCCGGCCGGGAGCCCCGTGGAGGGCGAGTCGACCGTCTCCGGGATCTCGTCCTCCGGCAGGGTCGCCGAGAAGTACCGCACGACCTCGTTGCCGAGGGCGTCCCAGTACGAGACGGCCACGCGCTCCGCCTGGACGCCGCGGTCCTGCTCCCCCATCGGGCCCGCGCCGACGCGCGAGCCTCGGATTGCACTGCCTCCGCTTGCCATGGATCAGCTCCCCGCCGTGAACTTGTTGATGAGACCGAGCACGATGATGGACACGATCCAGACCAGACCGAGGATCACCGTGATGCGGTTGAGGTTGCGCTCGGCGACGCCGGACGCCCCGAGGTTGCTCGTCACGCCGCCGCCGAACATGTCGGAGAGACCGCCACCGCGGCCCTTGTGCAGGAGGATGAGGAGCGTGAGCAGGAGGCTCGTGATCGCGAGCAGGACCTGCAGCACGACGGAGAGTATCGCCACGACGTACCTTTCGTGTGAAGTCAGCCCTGCAAGTGTACCGGGCCGCAGGAGCGGCCAGGACACCGGGCAGGGCGTGGCTCAGGCCGGCCACGCGGACGTGACCGGCCTGAGCGGGGTGGTTCAGAGACCGACGTGCTGCCGGAAGCGCGCGATGGCCGCGAACTCCTGCACGTCGAGCGAGGCCCCACCGACGAGCGCGCCGTCGATGTCGGGCTCGCGGAGGAAGCCGGCGATGTTGCCCGACTTCACCGAGCCGCCGTAGAGCACACGGGTGCTCGCGGCGAGGTCGTCGCCCCAGGCCTCGGCGATCCCGCGACGCAGGGCGGCGCAGTCCTCCTGGGCCTGTTCCGCCGTGGCGGCCTGGCCGGAGCCGATCGCCCAGACGGGCTCGTAGGCGACGACGATCTCGGACGGCTTCACGGCGTCGAGGACGACCCTGAGCTGCTCGACCGGGACGACCCCGGCGCCGCGCTGCTCGCGCTGCTCACCGGTCTCACCGACGCAGACGACCGGCACGAGGCCGTGCTTGACGGCCGCGGCGGTCTTCGCGGCCACGATCTCGTCGGTCTCCCCGTGCATCGTGCGACGCTCGGAGTGTCCGACGATGACGTACTTCGCGTCGAGCGCGGCGAGGAATGCACCCGAGACGTCGCCGGTGTAGGCACCGGAGTCGTACTGCGAGAGGTCCTGCGCGCCGAACTCGATCGAGAGCTTGTCGGCCGAGATGAGCGTCTGCACGCTGCGGAGGTCGGTGAAGGGCGGGAACACCGCGACCTCGACGTCGTCGTGGTCGTGGCGGGCGTCCTTCAGCGTCCATGCGAGCTTCTGCACGGTGGCGATGGCCTGGAGGTGGTCCAGGTTCATCTTCCAATTGCCGGCGATGAAGGGAGTGCGGGTCATCGGGACCACCCCAGTGCTTCGAGACCGGGCAGGGACTTGCCCTCGAGGAACTCGAGGCTCGCACCACCACCGGTCGAGATGTGCCCGAACCGGTCGTCCGAGAACCCGAGGGACCGGACTGCCGCGGCGGAGTCACCACCGCCGACGACGCCGAGGCCGTCGACCTCGGTCAGCGCCTGCGCGACGGTCTTCGTGCCGGCCGCGAACGCTGGGAACTCGAAGACGCCCATCGGGCCGTTCCAGAACACGGTCTTCGAACCGGACACCGCCGACGCGAAGCGCTCCGCGGTCTCCGGGCCGATGTCGAGGCCGATGCCGTCGGCGCCGAACGACGAGGACTCGATCGCGTCCGCCGCGACCGTCTCGTGGTCGGCGTCGGCCGCGAAGCCGGAGGCCACCACCACGTCGGTCGGCAGGTCGATCGTCACGCCGAGCTCGTCCGCCTTCGACAGGTAGGCGCGGACCGTGTCGAGCTGGTCCTGCTCGAGCAGCGACTTCGCGACCCCGTGGCCCTGGGCCGCGAGGAACGTGAAGAGCATGCCGCCGCCGATGCAGAGCGTGTCGACCTGCGGGAGCAGGTGCTCGATGACGCCGAGCTTGTCGCTGACCTTCGACCCGCCGAGCACGACCGTGTACGGCCGCTGCGGGTCCTTCGTCAGCCGCTCGAGCACCGTCAGCTCGGACTCGATGAGCGAGCCGGCCGCGCTGGGCAGCGCTGCCGCGAGCTCGTACACCGAGGCCTGCTTGCGGTGCACGACGCCGAAGCCGTCGGACACGAACGCGTCACCGAGGCCGGCGATCCGCTCGGCGAACGCCTGGCGCTCCGACGCGTCCTTCGAGGTCTCCTCCGGGTTGAAGCGGAGGTTCTCGAGCAGCAGGACGTCGCCGTCCCCGAGGGCCTCGGCGGCCGCGGTCGCTTCGTCGCCGACGGTCTCGCCGACGAAGGTGACCTCCTTGCCCAGCAGTTCGGAGAGCCGCTGCGCCACGGGGGCGAGCGAGTACTCCTGTGCGGGCTCGCCGTCGGGTCGGCCGAGGTGCGAGATCACGATGACCCGCGCACCCGCGTTGACGAGCGTGTTGAGCGTGCCCAGCGACGCCCGCACGCGGCCGTCGTCGGTGATCGTGCCGTCCTTGAGCGGGACGTTCAGGTCACACCGGACGACGACGCGCTTGCCGGCGAGGTCGCCGAGGTCCTCGAGGGTGCGGAGGCTCATGCCGAGAGTCGCTCGCCCACGTACTCGGTCAGGTCGACGAGGCGGTTCGAGTAGCCCCACTCGTTGTCGTACCACGAGGTGATCTTGACGAGCTTGCCGATGACCTTGGTGAGGCCGGAGTCGTAGATCGACGAGTGCGGGTCCGTCGTGATGTCGGTCGACACCAGCGGGTCCTCGCTGTAGAGCAGGATGCCCTTGAGCGGGCCCTCTGCGGCCTCCTTGTAGGCGGCGTTGATCTCGTCGACGGTGACCTCGGACGACGTCTCGAGGGTGAGGTCGGTGATCGAACCGGTCGGTACCGGCACGCGGAGCGCGTAGCCGTCGAGCTTGCCGGCGAGCTCCGGCATGACCAGGCCGATGGCCTTCGCCGCACCGGTCGAGGTCGGGACGATGTTCAGCGCGGCGGCACGGGCACGACGCGGGTCCTTGTGCGGACCGTCCTGCAGGTTCTGGTCGGCGGTGTAGGCGTGCACCGTCGTCATGAGGCCACGCTCGATGCCGAACTTGTCGTGGAAGACCTTGGCGAGCGGCGCGAGGCTGTTCGTGGTGCACGACGCGTTCGAGATGATGTTGTGGTTCTCGGGGTCGTACTGGTCCTCGTTCACGCCGAGGACGATGGTGACGTCGTCGCCGGTCGCCGGGGCCGAGATGATGACCTTCTTGGCGCCCGCGTCGATGTGCTTCTGCGCGTCGGCGGCCTTGGTGAAGAAGCCGGTCGACTCGATGACGATGTCGACGCCCAGCTCGCCCCAGGGGAGGTTGGCGGGGTCGCGCTCCGCGAGGACCTTGATCGGCTTGCCGTCGACGACGATGCTGTCGCCGTCGAGCTCGACGGAGACGCCGAGACGGCCCGTGATGGAGTCGAACTTCAGCAGGTTCGCGAGGGCTGCGTTGTCGGTGAGGTCGTTCACCGCCACGATCTCGAGGTCGGAGCCCTTGGCGAGGGCGGCCCGGAAGAAGTTACGGCCGATGCGGCCGAAGCCGTTGATGCCGATCTTGACGGTCAATGGATCTCCTGGTGGGTGTGGAGCGCCCCGGGGGCGCTGCTTTTCGGAGTCGTGCGGCCCTGCGGACCCACGTGTGGTGGACGATACGCCCCGTAACGTCGCCGTAACGACCCTAGCAGTCGGACACTGCGCGCCCGCGCCGGATGACGGTCCGTCCGGACGGTCGCACGAGCGGCGGTGGACGGGTGGACGAACGCAACGGGAGGCGCGGTGCCAGCCGGCACCGCGCCTCCCGTCAGGTCGTGGGGAACGCCAGGGACTACGCCCCTTCGAGTTCCTCCGGCACGCTGGCCTCGGTCCCCGGGATCCCCAGGTCCGACGCCTTCTTGTCGGCCATCGCGAGCAGGCGACGGATGCGTCCGGCGATGGCGTCCTTCGTCATGGGCGGCTCGGCGTGCTGGCCGAGCTCGTCGAGGGATGCGTCACGGTGCTGGAGCCGCAGCGAACCGGCGTACTTGAGGTGGTCCGGCACCTCGTCCGCCAGGATCTCGAGCGCACGCTCGACCCGGGCGCACGCGGCGACGGCGGCCTGCGCCGAGCGGCGGAGGTTCGCATCGTCGAAGTTGACCAGACGGTTGGCGGTCGCACGGACCTCGCGGCGCTGGCGCATCTCCTCCCACTCGGCGGTCGTGCGGGCGGCGCCCATGACGGTGAGCATCTGCCCGATCGCCTCGCCGTCGCGGATGACCACGCGGTGGACGCCGCGGACCTCACGGCCCTTCGCGGCGATGCCGAGGCGCGACGCGGCACCGACCAGGGCCATCGCGGCCTCGTTGCCCGGGCAGGTGACCTCGAGCGCTGCGGCACGACCCGGGTCGGTCAGCGTGCCGGAGGCGAGGAACGCACCACGCCAGATGGCGGCGAGGTCCTCGCGGTTGCCGGTCGTCAGACGGTTGGGCAGGCCGCGCACCGGGCGACGCCGGGCATCCATGAGCCCGGTCTGGCGGGCGAGCGTCTCCCCCGCCTCGAGCACGCGGACCAGGTAGCGGGTGCCGCGGCGGGAGGAGGCGGACGACCCCACCGACGCCTCGCTCCGCACGCCGTACAGCTCCGCCAGGTCCTTGCGCACGCGGTGCACGATGATCCGGGTGTCGAGCTCGACCTCGACCGCGATCCTGCCCGAGATGACGTGCAGGCCGCCCGCGAACCGCAGGATGGTCGCGAGTTCGGCGGCGCGGACCGTGTTGCGGTTCACGGCGACCCTGGCCAGTTCGTCCTTGACCTCGGCAGTCAACGGCACAGCATCATTCCTAACGTTTTCTCTGGTGGGGTCCGCGGGTCCGGCGCACGTGGTGTGGAGCGGCCGGAGGAACGGTCACTCCCGGCCGAGATCTCGGTTCTTCACACGCACGGCGACGTCGGACATCCCGCGGAGGAGGTTCGCCAACTCGGCGACGACGGCGACCGAGCGGTGCTTGCCGCCGGTACAGCCGATGGCGATCGTAGCGTGTCTTTTGTTCTCGCGCTGGTATCCCGCCAGCACGGGCTCGAGCACGGCGGCGTAGCGCTCGACGAAGGAGCGGGCACCCGGCTGCGACAGGACGTACTCCGAGACCGGGGCGTCGAGGCCGGTGTGCGGGCGGAGCTCCGGCACCCAGTAGGGGTTCGGGATGAACCGGACGTCGGCCACCATGTCGGCGTCGGCGGGCAGCCCGTACTTGAACCCGAAGCTCATCAGCGTGACCTGCACCCCGACGAAGTGGTCGTCGGCGAACCGGTCGGTGACGGCGTTCGCGAGCTGGTGGATGTTGAGGTCCGACGTGTCGATGACGACGTCGGACGCCTCGCGCAGCCCCGACAGGCGCGACCGTTCGAGCCCGATGCCGTCGAGCAGCGTCCCGTCGCCCTGCAGCGGGTGCGGACGCCGGACCTGCTCGAAGCGGCGCACGAGCACGGCGTCGGTCGCCTCGAGGAAGAGCACCCGGACCCGGGCGGACGTGCCCGCCCGGACCTGCTCGACCGCCTGTTCCGGGTCGGTGAAGAACCGCCCGCCGCGGACGTCGACGACGGTCGCGATCTTCGGGATCTTCTCCCCCGCCCGGTCGGCGAGCTCCGTCAGCGGGCCGAGCATCTGCGTCGGGAGGTTGTCGACCACGTACCAGCCGAGGTCCTCGAGGGCCTTGCCGACCGTCGAGCGGCCGGCTCCGGACATGCCGGTGACGATGAGGATGTCGTGCTGCTGCGACGCGGACGTCGGGGCTGGTCGGTCGGCGCTCGTGTCGCTCATGTGTGGGAGGGCTCCGTCGTGGGGGCCCGGGCCACGGCCCGGGGAGGTCTCGGCTTCGGGTCTCGGCTGCGTGTCCAGGCTACCGTCCCCCGTCCGGGGCGGCGCGGGTCACCGTGGGCGGGACGGACCGTCGTGGGAGACGGCGGGGACACGGACGGGACCCGTCGGGACCGCCGGACGGGAGGCACGGTCCGGCCCCGCCACGTCCGCCGCCACGCCCGCATCGGTCGCGCCGGTGGCACTCACGTCGGGCGCGCTGGCTTCCGGTGTACTCGCTTCCGGCGCACTGGCTTCCGGCGCACTGGATTCCGGTGCGCTCGCTTCCGGTGCGCTGCGGGGGGTCTGCGCCAGCTTCGTGACGACCGCTGCCGCCGTGGCCGGCCCGACCCCGTTCACCTCGGCGATCTGCTCCGCCGTCGCCTCACGCAGGCGTGCCACGGACCCGAAGTGCTTGAGCAGGGCGTTCACGCGGGTCGGGCCGAGCCCCGGGATCTCCGACAGCTGCGACCGGACGTCGCGCTTCCGTCGGGTCCGCTGGTGCGTGATCGCGAACCGGTGCGCCTCGTCGCGGATCCGCTGGATCAGGAACAGCGCCTCGGAGTTGCGCGGCATGATCACCGGGAAGTCGTCGTCGGGCAGCCAGAGCTCCTCGAGGCGCTTCGCGATGCCGACCAGGGCGATGTCGTGCACCCCGGCCTCGTCCATCGCCCGCTTCGCCGCCTGCACCTGCGGCTGACCACCGTCGACGATGAGCAGCTGCGGGCGGTACGCGAAGCGCTTCGTGGGCTTGGTTCCTTCGACGACGTCCTCGCTCGTGGCGTCGGGGACGTCCGGCACCGAGGCGTCCTCGTCCAGACGCGCCAGACGACGCGACAGCACCTGGTACATGCTGTCGGTGTCGTCGGTCGTCTCGGCGATCGTGTACCGCCGGTACTGGTCCTTCCGCGGCAGTCCGTCCTCGAACACGACCATCGAGGCCACGACGTTCGTGCCCTGCAGGTGCGAGATGTCGTAGCACTCCATGCGCAACGGGGCCTCGGTCATGCCGAGGGCGTCCTGGATGTCGGCGAGGGCGGCCGACCGGGTCGTGTAGTCGGCGCTGCGCTTGGTCTTGTAGAGCATCAGCGCCTGCGCGGCGTTCTGGGCGGCCGTGCGCGCGAGCCCCGCCCGGTCTCCCCGCTGCGCCGTGCTGAGCTTCGTCCCTCGTCCGCCGCGCCGTTCGCTGAGCCACTGCTGCAGCGCCTCGGCGTCCTCGGGCAGCTCGGGCACGACGACCTCGCGCGGGACGTCGTCGCTCGTGGCGTACTGACCCTGCACGATCTGCTCGACGAGGTCACCCGTGCTGATGTCGAGCTCCTTGTCGACCACCCAGCCCCGGACACCGCGGATGCGCCCACCGCGGACCGAGAACAGCTGCACGGCGGCCGCGAGCTCGTCCTCGGCGACGCCGAAGAGGTCCAGGTCCACCGAGTCGCGGAGGACGACGGCCGACTTCTCGAGCACCGCCTCGAGCGCACCGACCTGGTCGCGGTACTTCGCGGCCTGCTCGTAGTCCATCGCGTCGGCCGCCGCTCCCATGCGCTGCCGCAGGGTCGTGATCACCTTGCGGTCGTAGCTGCCCATGAAGCGGACGAACTCCTCGACGATCGCCCGGTGCTCCGCGATCGTGACCTTCTGCGAGCACGGACCGCCGCACTTGCCGATCTGTCCCGGGAAGCACGGCTTCCCGGTCTGCATCGCCTTCTTGTACGACGAGTCCGAGCAGGTGCGGATCGGGAACACCTTGATCATCAGGTCGATGGTGTCGTGCACCGCCCAGATCTTCGGGTAGGGCCCGAAGTACTTCGCGCCCTTGATCTTGCGGTTCCGCGTCACCATCACCCGCGGCGACTCCTCGCCCAGGGTGATCGCCATGTACGGGTACGACTTGTCGTCCCGGAACTTGACGTTGAAGGGCGGGTCGAACTCCTTGATCCAGGTGTACTCGAGCTGCAGCGCCTCGATCTCGGAGCCGACCGTGGTCCACTCGACGCTGCGTGCGGTGAGCACCATGCGCCGGGTGCGCTCGTGCAGGGTCGGCAGCGGGGCGAAGTAGTTGCTCAGTCGGGCACGGAGGTTCTTCGCCTTGCCGACGTAGAGCACCCGTCCGGCCTCGTCACGCCACCGGTAGACGCCTGGGTCGGTCGGGATCTCCCCCGCCTTCGGCCGCCAGGAGACGGTGTCCGCCACCTACCGAGCACCCGCCTTCTGCTTGCCCTGCTGCTTCGTGCCCTGCTGCTTCTGGGTCGCCTGCCGGGCACCGACCGCCTGTGCCTTGCCCACGCGGGCGTCCTGCGCGTCGAAGATCTCGCGCAGGAACACACCGGTGTGGCTCTCGGGGACGTCGGCCACGTGCTCGGGCGTTCCGACGGCCAGGACCGTGCCGCCGCCGGCGCCGCCCTCCGGACCCATGTCCACGAGCCAGTCGGCCGACTTGATCACGTCGAGGTTGTGCTCGATCGTGATGACGGTGTTGCCCTTGTCGACCAGGCTCTGCAGCACGAGCAGCAGCTTCCGGACGTCCTCGAAGTGCAGACCGGTCGTCGGCTCGTCGAGCACGTAGACCGTCCGGCCGTTCGAGCGGCGCTGGAGCTCCGTCGCCAGCTTGACGCGCTGTGCCTCGCCGCCGGAGAGCGTCGTGGCGCTCTGGCCGAGGCGCACGTAGCCGAGGCCAACGTCGACGAGCGTCGCCATGTAGCGGTGGATCGCGGAGATCGGCTCGAAGAACTCGGCCGCCTCACTGATCGGCATGTCGAGGACCTCGGAGATGTCCTTGCCCTTGTAGTGCACCTGCAGGGTCTCGCGGTTGTACCGCGCACCGCCGCAGACCTCGCACGCGACGTAGACGTCGGGCAGGAAGTTCATCTCGATCTTGATCGTGCCGTCGCCGGAGCAGTTCTCGCAGCGGCCGCCCTTGACGTTGAAGCTGAACCGGCCGGGCTGGTAGCCGCGCGCCTTCGCCTCGGGCGTCTCGGCGAAGAGCTGCCGGATGCGGTCGAACACACCCGTGTAGGTCGCCGGGTTCGACCGCGGCGTACGGCCGATCGGCGCCTGGTCGACGTGCACGACCTTGTCGAGCTGGTCGAGGCCCTTGACGCGGGTGTGCTTGCCGGCGATGTGCCGTGCGCCGTTGAGCTGGTTCGCGAGCACCTTGTACAGGATGTCGTTCACCAGGGTCGACTTGCCGGAACCGCTGACGCCGGTGACCGCGGTGAAGACCCCGAGCGGGAAGTCGACGTCGACCTGCTTGAGGTTGTTCGCCCGCGCACCCTGCACGCTGATGACGCGCTTCGGGTTGATCTTCCGTCGCTCTGCCGGCACCTCGATCGCACGCCGACCGGCGAGGTAGTCCCCCGTCACCGACTCGCGGTTCTCGATGATGCCCTCGTACGAACCGGAGTGCACGACCTTGCCGCCGTTCACGCCCGCGCCGGGTCCGATGTCGACGACCCAGTCGGCCGTGCGGATGGTGTCCTCGTCGTGCTCGACGACGATGAGCGTGTTGCCGAGGTCCTTCAGCTTGACGAGCGTGTCGATGAGTCGACGGTTGTCGCGCTGGTGCAGACCGATGCTCGGCTCGTCGAGCACGTAGAGCACGCCGGTGAGACCCGAGCCGATCTGCGTGGCGAGCCGGATGCGCTGGGCCTCCCCGCCGGAGAGGCCGCCGGCGCCGCGCGCCAGGGTCAGGTAGTTGAGGCCGACCTCGAGCAGGAACTCGAGGCGCGCCCGGATCTCGCGGAGCACCGCGGCGGCGATGTGCGCCTCGCGCTCGGTGAGCGTCAGCTCTTCCATGAAGCCGTAGGCCTGGTCGAGCGACATGTCGGTCACGTCGGCGATGCTGCGGCCGTCGACCGTCACCGCGAGGACCTCGGGCTTGAGGCGCGTGCCGTCGCAGACCGGGCAGGGCACCTCGCGCAGGTAGCCCTGGAAGCGCTGCCGCTGCGAGTCCGACTCGGCCTCGGCGAACTTGCGCTCGATGTAGGGCATGACGCCCTCGAACCCGCTCGTGTAGCGCATCTCACGGCCGAAGCGGTTCTTCCACGACACGGAGACCTGGAAGTCCTTGCCGGTCAGGATCGCAGCCTGCACCGAGGGGTCGAGCTGGCTCCACGGGGTGTCGAGGGTGAACCCGAGGTCCTTGCCGAGGCCCGCGAGGAGCTTCTCGAAGTACGAGTACAGCCCGCTCGTGCCCGTCCAGGGGAGCAGGACACCGTCGCGCAGCGAGGCCTCGGGGTCGCCGAGCACCAGGTCGGGGTCGACCGACATGCGGGTCCCGAGGCCCGAGCACTCCGGGCACGCGCCGAAGGGTGCGTTGAACGAGAAGGTCCGCGGCTCGATCTCCGTCAGCGCGAGCGGGTGGTTGTTCGGGCAGGACAGGTTCTCGGAGTAGGTCCGGACCGCGCCGGGCCCCTCGTGGTCGACGAGGTCGATCGCCACGGTGCCGCCCGTCAGCCGCAGGGCGGTCTCGAGCGAGTCGGTGAGGCGGCCGAGGATGTCGTCGCTCGCGACGAGGCGGTCGACGATCACCGAGATGTCGTGCTTGACCTGCTTCTTCAGCTTCGGCGGGTCGCTCAGCTGGATCCGCTCACCGTCGACGATGGCACGGGCGTAGCCGGAGGCAGCGAGCTCCTGGAAGAGGTCGACGAACTCGCCCTTCTTCTTCGAGATGACCGGCGCGAGGACCTGGAAGCGGGTGCCGTTCTCGAACTCCATGAGCTGGTCGGCGATCTGCTGCACGCTCTGCTTGCTGATCACCTCGCCGCAGACGGGGCAGTGCGGGACACCGATGCGCGCCCACAGCAGACGCATGTAGTCGTAGACCTCGGTGATGGTGCCGACGGTCGAGCGCGGGTTCCGGTTGGTCGACTTCTGGTCGATCGAGACGGCCGGGGAGAGCCCCTCGATGAAGTCGACGTCGGGCCGGTCCACCTGCCCGAGGAACTGGCGGGCGTAGGCCGAGAGCGACTCCACGTAGCGGCGCTGGCCCTCGGCGAAGATCGTGTCGAACGCGAGCGAGGACTTGCCCGACCCGGACAGCCCGGTGAAGACGACGAGCGAGTCGCGCGGGATCTCGAGGTCGACGTCGCGCAGGTTGTGGACGCGAGCACCACGGACGCTGAGCGTCGAGGTGTTGTGCGGCGCCGTCCCGCCGGGGATGTGGAGGTCTGCGGGCTCGCCGAAGGCGTTCCGGCCAGGGGTCGCGGTTCCGCGGTCAGAGGTGATGGTCATCGCAGACGATTCTACGAAGGAGCACCGACATCCGTCCGGGCGTGGCGGGCTAGCCGAGTGCGTCGAGAGCGAACGCGACACCGGTCGTCTGCTCGCTCGCCGTCCACAGGCGCGCGGCTGCGGTCCGGTCGTGCGCACGCGGACGAGCGGGCACGAGTGCCGGCCGTCCGGCGAACTGGAGCGGCCCGCCGGGCCCCCAGTACTCCCCCGAGCGGACACCGTCGCCCACCGCCGCGTGCACGAGCGGCCACGCGCCGGCGTCCTTGCCCTGTGCCACCCAACCCGAGCCCGCGCGCATCCACGCCGGCTCCGAGCGCGTCGGCGCGACGTCCGGGCGGGGAGGAGCGCCGGCGTCGAGCGCCAGACCCGGGTGCGCGACGACGCTGCGCACCCGCGAACCGGCGTCCCCCAGCCGCTGCGCGAGCTCGAAGCCGAACAACATCACCGCGAGCTTGCTCCTGGCGTACTGCCGGTGCCCCTCGTAGCGTCCGACCGCCAGCGGGTCCCTGCGGTCGAGCGTGGCGAAGCGGTGGGCGATGGAACCGAGGTGGACCACGCGTCCGGTGTCCTGGTCGAGCGCGGGCAGTGCCAGGGCCGTCCAGGCGAAGTGCCCGAGGTGGTTCGTGCCGACCTGCAGCTCGAACCCCTGCGCCGTGCGCTGTGGCCGGGCGGAACCCACCACACCGGCGTTGTTGAGGAGCGCGTGCACCGGTCCGAGCCCCTGCAACTCGGCCGCCGCGTCGCGCACGCTGCCGAGGTCGGCGAGGTCGAGGTGCAGGTGCACGAGGTCGGAGTCGTCGACGTGCGTGCGGATGCTCCGTTCGGCAGCTGCTCCGCGCTGGGGGTTGCGCGTGGCGAGCACCACACGGTGGCCCTGGGCCGCGAGCTGTTCCGCCGCGTGGTAGCCGAGACCGGCGCTGGCGCCCGTGACGACGACCGTGCGTCGCACGGTCTCCGCGGTGTCAGCGGACATGTCCGGCCGACTCCATCTGCCGCAAGGCCTTCTTGAGGTCCTGGACCTCGTCGCGGAGCCGGGCCGCGAGCTCGAACTTGAGCTCGGCCGCGGCCTGGAGCATCTGGTCGTTGAGGTCGGCGATCGTCGCCTCGAGCTGGGTCGCGCCCTCGCCGGCGATGCCCTCGCGGCGGAGGTTCGGCGTGGGCGAACGGCGGCCGTCGGCAGCCGGACGACCCTCGAGCAGGGCCTTGGTGTCGTCGCTCTCGCGCTGCAGCACCTCGGTGATGTCGGCGATCTTCTTGCGGAGGGGCTGCGGGTCGATGCCGTGCTCGAGGTTGTAGGCGACCTGCTTCTCGCGACGCCGGTCGGTCTCCTCGATGGCCTGCTGCATGGAGTCGGTCATCTTGTCGGCGTACATCAGCACCTGACCCGACACGTTGCGAGCGGCACGGCCGATCGTCTGGATGAGCGACGTCGACGAGCGCAGGAACCCTTCCTTGTCGGCGTCGAGGATCGCCACCAGGGACACCTCGGGCAGGTCGAGGCCCTCGCGCAGCAGGTTGATGCCGACGAGCACGTCGTACACGCCCTGGCGGAGCTCGGTCAGCAGCTCCACGCGCTTGAGGGTGTCGACGTCGGAGTGCAGGTACCGGACGCGCACGCCGGCGTTGCCCAGGAAGTCGGTGAGCTCCTCGGCCATCCGCTTCGTGAGCGTCGTGACGAGCACGCGCTCGTCCCGCTCGACGCGGAGCTTGATCTCCTCGAGCAGGTCGTCGATCTGGCCGTCGCTCGGCTTCACCACGATCTCGGGGTCGACCAGCCCGGTCGGGCGGATGATCTGCTCGACGACGCTGTCCGTCACGCCGAGCTCGTACTTGCCCGGGGTCGCGGACAGGTAGACCTTCTGGCCGACGCGGTCGAGGAACTCCTCCCACGTCAGCGGCCGGTTGTCGAGGGCGCTCGGCAGACGGAAGCCGTGCTCGACGAGCGTGCGCTTGCGGGAGGCGTCGCCCTCGTACATCGCACCGATCTGCGGAACGGTCACGTGGGACTCGTCGATCACGATGAGGAAGTCGTCCGGGAAGTAGTCGATGAGGCAGTGCGGGGCCTCACCGGCGTCACGCCCGTCCATGTGCCGCGAGTAGTTCTCGATGCCGGAGCAGAACCCGATCTGCTCCATCATCTCGATGTCGAAGGTCGTGCGCATCCGGAGCCGCTGGGCCTCGAGCAGCTTGCCCTGGCCCTCGAGCTCGGCGAGCCGTTCGGCCAGCTCCTCCTTGATCCGCTCGATCGCCCGGTGCATCACGTCCGTGTCCGCGACGTAGTGGGACGCCGGGAAGATCGAGACGCCGGGCAGGTCCGCGATGACGTTGCCGGTCAGTGGGTGCAGCGAGGTGAGCGCCTCGATCTCGTCGCCGAACATCTCGATGCGGATCGCGTGTTCCTCGTACATCGGGATGATCTCGATCGTGTCGCCGCGCACGCGGAAGGTGCCGCGCGCGAAGTCGACGTCGTTGCGCTGGTACTGCATGCCGACGAACTTGCGCACGAGCTGGTCGCGCGAGATCGTCTGGCCGACGTGGAGCGCGATCGACGCGTTCATGTACTGCTCCGGCGTGCCGAGGCCGTAGATGCAGGACACGGTGGACACGACCACGACGTCGCGCCGGCTGAGCAGCGAGTTCGTCGTCGAGTGGCGGAGGCGCTCGACCTCGGCGTTGACCGAGGAGTCCTTCTCGATGAAGGTGTCCGTCTGCGGGACGTACGCCTCGGGCTGGTAGTAGTCGTAGTACGACACGAAGTACTCGACCGCGTTGTTCGGCATGAGCCCGCGGAACTCGTTCGCCAGCTGCGCGGCCAGGGTCTTGTTGTGCGCGAGCACGAGCGTCGGGCGCTGCACCTGCTCGATGAGCCAGGCGGTCGTCGCCGACTTGCCGGTACCGGTCGCTCCGAGGAGCACCACGTCGGTCTCACCGGCGTTGATCCGACCGGCGAGTTCGGCGATCGCCGCCGGCTGGTCACCGCTCGGCGAGTACTCGCTGATCACCTCGAAGGGACGGATCGCCCGGGTGGGCTCGATCGACACTGCCATGGGGTCAACGCTAGTCGGGACCCCTGACACCACGCGGCCCTGATCGCCCACAGCTGAGCATGCGCGCGAGCGCGCAGGACCGCGTCAGCCGGCGATGCGCTGCCACACCTCGTCCGCCGACCGGAGGGTGTCCTCGAGCGAGCCGGTGGCGTCGACGACGTGGTCGGCGAGGGCGAGTCGCTCCGCGTCGGACGCCTGCGCGCCCACTCGACGCTCGGCCTCCTCGCGGGGCATCCCCCGGTGCTCCACGAGCCGTTCGACGCGCTGCGCCGCGGGGGCGTCGACGACGACGACCGCGTCGAACCGGATCGGACGGCTCCCCCGGGCCTCGGCCAGCAACGGCACGTCGTACACGACGACGGCATCGGGATCGGCTGCCTCGGCGGCGTCGAAGGCCTGCCGTGCGAGACGCCACACCTCGGGGTGGGTGATGCCCTCGAGGTCCTTCCGGGCCGCGGCGTCGGCGAACACGATGCTGCCGAGGGCGGGCCGGTCGAGCGAGCCGTCGGGTGCGAGCACGCCCGTCCCGAACCGCTCGGCGACGCGGGCGAGCCCGGGACTGCCCGGTGCGACCGCCTGTCGCGCGAGCCGGTCGGCGTCGACGACGACCGCGCCGTGCTCCGCCCAGCGACGGGAGACCGTGGACTTGCCCGCGGCGATGCCGCCTGTCAGACCGATGATGCGCACCGCTCCAGGCTACCGATCAGGTCGCGGAACGCCGGAAGCCCGGCACCCCGTGAGGAGTGCCGGGCTTCCGGTACGGTGCGACCCGCTCGATCAGTTGCTCGAGCTGAGCTTCTCGCGGAGCGCCGCGAGCGAGGCGTCGTCGGCCAGGGTGCCCTGACCGTTCGACTCGCTCGAGAAGGTCGACGAGGACGAGCTCGAGGCCGAGGCCGGGAGGTCGAAGCCACCCTTCTCCTCGTCGGCGATGGTCTTCGCGACCTGCGCCTTGTGGGCCTCCCAGCGCGACTGGGCGGCCGCGTACTGGCCCTCCCACTCGGTGCGCTGGGTGTCGTAGCCGTCGAGCCACTCGTTGGTCTCCGGGTCGAAGCCCTCGGGGTACTTGTAGTTGCCCTGGTCGTCGTACTCGGTCGGCATGCCGTAGAGCGCCGGGTCGAACTCGGTGCCCTCCGGGTCCACGCCCTCGTTCGCCTGCTTGAGGCTGAGCGAGATGCGACGACGGTCGAGGTCGATGTCGATGATCTTGACGAAGACCTCGTCACCGACGGAGACGACCTGCTCGGCGAGCTCGACGTGCTTGTTCGAGAGCTCCGAGATGTGGACGAGACCCTCGATGCCGTCGGCGACGCGGACGAAGGCACCGAACGGCACGAGCTTCGTGACCTTGCCCGGTGCGATCTGGCCGATCGCGTGGGTGCGGGCGAAGACCTGCCACGGGTCCTCCTGCGTGGCCTTGAGCGAGAGCGACACGCGCTCGCGGTCCAGGTCCACCTCGAGGATCTCGACGGTGACTTCCTGACCGACCTCGACGACCTCGCTGGCGTGCTCGATGTGCTTCCAGGAGAGCTCGGAGACGTGGACGAGACCGTCGACGCCGCCCAGGTCGACGAACGCACCGAAGTTGACGATCGACGACACGATGCCCTTGCGGACCTGGCCCTTGTGGAGGTTGTTGAGGAAGGTGGTGCGCGACTCGGACTGCGTCTGCTCGAGCAGGGCGCGGCGCGAGAGGACCACGTTGTTGCGGTTCTTGTCGAGCTCCAGGATCTTCGCCTCGAGCTCCTGACCCAGGTACGGGGTCAGGTCGCGGACGCGACGCAGCTCGATGAGCGAGGCCGGGAGGAAGCCACGGAGGCCGATGTCGACGATCAGACCGCCCTTGACGACCTCGATGACCGTGCCGGTCACGACGCCGTCGGACTCCTTGATCTTCTCGACGTCGCCCCACGCGCGCTCGTACTGCGCACGCTTCTTCGACAGGATGAGGCGGCCTTCCTTGTCCTCCTTCTGGAGGACCAGGGCCTCGACCTCGTCGCCGACCTCGACGACCTCGTTGGGGTCGACGTCGTGCTTGATCGAGAGCTCGCGCGAGGGGATGACACCCTCGGTCTTGTAACCGACGTCGAGGAGGACCTCGTCGCGGTCGATCTTCACGACGGTGCCGGAGATGAGGTCTCCGTCGTTGAAGAACTTCAGGGTCTTCTCGACCTCGGCCAGGAAGTCATCAGCCGAGCCGATGTCGTTGATGGCGACCTGCTTGGGAGCCTTGGTCGTGGTGGTTGTCATGTAGAGATTGCTCCGAACGGACATGAGTCGGGCCGAGACGGCGAGGGAGCGACCCCCTGGTCCGCACCTGTCGCAGGTACGAGCCGTCGCAGCGGTTGGTTGGATGACGCAGATTGCGCCGATCGAGTCTAACCGCAGCGCGGCGGCCCTGACAACCGGGCGTGTCGTCGCGTGTCGCGGACGGGCGGGGCCCGGCCGGACGGTGGAGCCCGACCGGCGACGGACGGGAGGCGCGTGGCGGGCCCGCCCCGCGCCTCCCGTCCGTCAGCCGTCGGTCTCGGACCCGCCAGGCGCTGGTGGTCAGCCCAGCAGCGCGCTCCGGAGCGTGTCCAGGCCGACACCGCCGAGCGCGAGCGCGCGGTGGTGGAAGGCCTTCAGGTCGAACGCGGCGCCCTCGCGGGCGGCGAGCTCGTCGCGGATCGACTCCCAGACGCGCTGCCCGACCTTGTAGGACGGGGCCTGTCCCGGCCACCCGAAGTAGCGGGCGACCTCGAACTGCACGAACTCCGGGGCCATGTTGACGTTCTGCCCCATGAAGTCGAGCGCGTACTCCCACGTCCAGCCGCCGCCGTCGGGGTTGGTCTTCTGCAGGTGCACGCCGATGTCGAGCACGACGCGGGCCGCACGCATCCGCTGGCCGTCGAGCATGCCGAGGCGGTCGCCGTCGTCGTCGAGGAACCCGAGCTGCTCCATGAGCCGCTCGGCGTAGAGCGCCCAGCCCTCCACGTGCCCGGACGGACCCGCCAGCTGCCGGCGCCACGTGTTCAGCTCGCCGCGGTTGTAGACTGCCTGGCTGATCTGCAGGTGGTGGCCCGGGACGCCCTCGTGGTAGACCGTGGTCTTCTCGCGCCAGGTGCCGAACTCGGTCACGCCCTGCGGCACCGACCACCACATGCGGCCGGCCCGCGAGAAGTCGTCGGAGGGGCCGGTGTAGTAGATCCCGCCCTCCTGCGTCGGGGCGATCCGGCACTCCAGGCGCTTGATCGGGTCGGCGATGTCGAAGTACTTCCCGTCCATCGCGCGGATCGACGCGTCGCTCGTCTCCTGCATCCACCGCTGCAGCGCGTCGGTGCCGTGCAGGATGCGGGCGGGGTCGGCGTCGAGGACCTCGATCGCGCGCGCCACGGAGGCACCGGACTCGATGCGGTCCGCGATGCGCTCCTGCTCGTCGCGCATGCGGGCGAGCTCCTCGATGCCCCACTCGTACGTCTCGTCGAGGTCGACGACCGCGCCGAGGAAGCGTCGGGAGTGCAGCTCGTAGTCCTCGCGGCCGACCGCGTCCACCGGGGTCGCGAGCGGCAGGAGCTCGTGCTGGAGGAAGCCGCTGAACGACCGGTAGGCGGCGGCTGCGACCTCCGCCCCGCGGGCCAGGTCGCTGCGGAGCGACTCGGGCAGCGGCGCGCCGCCCTCGAGCGCGGCGCCGTCCACCAGCTGCCGGAAGAACCCGTCCTCGGCGCCGTTGCGCGCCGCCTGCTCGGCGACGAACTCGACCTGGCGCTTCGCGGGCGTCACCTGCTCACGCGTGCCCTGGAGCAGGGTCTCGCGGTACCCCTCGAGGGCGTCCGGCAGCGCGGCGAGACGACCGGCGACGTCCTGCCAGTCGTCGGCCGTGGCGGTCGGCATCAGGTCGAGGACGTCGCGGAACTCCTGCGCGGGGCTCGCGATCACGTTGAGGTTCCGCAGGTGCAGCTTCCGCTCGTGCGACTCGACGACCAGGTCGAGCTCCGCGCCGAGGTCGGCCTTCGTCACGCGGTCCACGTCGTCGGTCGACTCGGCGGCGTCGAGGGCGCGGCGGGCCGAGCGGGCAGCGTCGGCGAGGGCGTCGGCACCGGCGGGAGAGGCGTCACCGTAGCCGTCGGTGCGTCCCGGGACACCGATGTACGTGGCGACGGTCGGGTCGAGGTCGACGAGGGTGGACACCCAGTCCTCCGCGACGCGGTCGACGGCGGACGGCTGGCGGACGGGTCGGTCTTCGCTCATGCCCCGACCCTACCCAGCGACACGACGACGGACGGGAGGCACGGTGCCAGCTGGCACCGTGCCTCCCGGCCGGCCCGTGGTCGCGACGCGACCCGCGCGCGTCAGTGCGCCGCGACCTCCCAGTTCGGGCCGACGCCGACCGACACGTCGAGCGGGACGCTCAGCTCGGCCGCCGCACCCATGCGCGTCCGCAGGATCTCCTCGACGCGCTCCTGCTCGCCGGGCGCGACCTCGAGGATGAGCTCGTCGTGCACCTGGAGCAGCAGGTGCGACTCGAGCGAGCCCTCACGGAGGTCCTCGTCGACACCGAGCATCGCGATCTTCATGATGTCGGCCGCCGACCCCTGGATCGGGGCGTTCAACGCGGCGCGCTCGGCGTTCTCACGGAGGACGCGGTTCGGGCTCTTCAGGTCCGGGAACGGACGACGGCGACCGAAGATCGTCTCGGTGTAGCCGTCCTCGCGGGCCTGCTCGACGACGCCCCGGAGGTAGTCGCGCACGGCACCGAACCGGGCGAAGTACTCGTTCATGAGCGTGCGGGCCTCGGACTGCTCGATGCGGAGCTGCTTCGACAGACCGAACGGGCTCAGGCCGTACGCCAGGCCGTAGGACATCGCCTTGACCTTCGTGCGCATCTCGGGCGTGACGTCGGCCGGCTCGACCGAGAACACCCGTGCGCCGACGAAGCGGTGCAGGTCCTCGCCCTCGTTGAAGGCCTGGATGAGGCCCGGGTCGCCCGACAGGTGCGCCATGATGCGCATCTCGATCTGCGAGTAGTCGGCGGTGACGAGGGTCGTGTACGGCTCGGCGACCGCGAAGGCCGAGCGGATGCGGCGGCCGACGGCGGTCTTGACCGGGATGTTCTGCAGGTTCGGGTCGGTCGACGACACGCGGCCGGTGCTCGTGCCGGTCTGCTCGTAGCGGGTGTGGATGCGCCCGTCGACGACCGCCGCGTCGAGCGTGTCGACGATCTGGCGGAGCTTCGTGGCGTCACGGTGCTGCAGCAGCAGGCCGAGGAAGGGGTGCGGGTGCTGCTCCTGCAGGTCCGCCAGGCTCGCGGCGTCGGTCGAGAAGCCCGTCTTCGTCTTGCGGGTCTTCGGCATCGCGAGCTCGGTGAACAGGACCTCCTGCAGCTGCTTCGGCGAACCGAGGTTCACCTCGTGCCCGATCTCGGCGAAGGCCTGCTGGGCGAGCTCGGCGGCCCGCTCCCCCAGGTCGTGCGACAGCCCGGTCAGCACCGGTCGGTCGATGCCGACGCCGATGGTCTCCATGCCCGCGAGCACCGGGACGAGCGGCAGCTCGATCGTGTCGAGCACGCGCAGCGAGGACTCGTCGACGCGCGAGCGCAGCGCGGTGTCGACGCGCAGGACGTACCAGGCGTGCACCCCGATGTTCACCGGCTCGGTCTCGGGGACGAGCTGGTTCGGGTCGGCGGTGGGCAGTTCCTCGCCGAGCTCCTGGTACACGAGGTCGGCGAGGGGCTGCCCCTGCTTGCCCGGCTGTGCGAGCCACCCGGTGATGCGGGCGTCGCCGGCGATGCCCGCGACGGTGATGCCGACCGTGCCGAGGGCCTTGATGGCGGTCTTGGCGTCGTGGAAGTGCTTCGGGGCGTCGGACGCGAACCACGCTGCGAGCTGCTCGTAGTCCTTCGCGCCGCTGCCGCCGGGCACCAGGACGGCGTCGTCGTGGGTGGCGATGCCGATCGCGCTGAGTCGGCCGTCGATGACCTCGACCGCGACGCCGAACCCGTTCTCGGCGTCGTTCGCACCCTTGCGCTCGAGCCAGTGGCCGAGCTCCTCGTCGATGACCGTGGTGACCTTCGGCGGGGTCGGGGCGCCGCTGTCGACGGCGCCGGGGGCGTCGCTCGCCTCGCTGGGCTCACCGCTGCCGGCGACCTTGAACACCCGGTCGAGCAGGGTGCGGAACTGCAGCTTCGCGAAGAGGTCGCGGACCGCCTGCTCGTCGAGCGGGCGCAGTGCGACGTCGCCGGGGCCCACGGGCAGCTCGACGTCGTTCACGAGTCGGTTGAGCTTCCGGTTCCGGATCGCCCGGTCCTTCTGCTCGCGGAGGTTGTTGCCGACGACGCCCTTGATCTCGTCGGCGTGCTCGAGCACCCCGTCGAGCGAGCCGTACGCCGTGATCCACTTCACCGCGGTCTTCTCACCGACCTTGTCGATGCCGATCAGGTTGTCGCTGGTCTCGCCCACGAGCGCCGCGATGTCGGGGTACTGGTGCGGCTCGATGCCGTACCGCTCGTACACCTTGTCGCGGTCGTAGCGGGTGAGCTCGGAGACACCGCGCACCGACGGGTACAGCAGCGTGACGTCGTCGTTCACGAGCTGGATGGAGTCGCGGTCGCCGGACACGACGTACACCTGGTACCCCTGCTCGGACCCCTGGCGGGCGAAGGTGGCGAGGATGTCGTCGGCCTCGTAGTCCTCCTTCGTGACCGTCGTAATGCCCATCGCCTCGAGCGCCTGCTGCAGGAGCGGGATCTGGCCCTTGAACTCCGGCGGGGTCTCGGAACGGGTGCCCTTGTAGTCCTCGTACTCACGCGTGCGGAACGAGAACCGGGAGATGTCGAACGCGACCGCCAGGTGCGTCGGCTTCTCGCGCTGCAGGAGCATGAGCAGCATCGAGATGAAGCCGTGGATGGCGTTCGTGTGCTGCCCCTCGCGGTTCACGAAGCTGTCGACCGGGAGCGCGTAGAAGGCCCGGAAGGCGAGCGAGTGGCCGTCGATGACCATGAGGGTAGGCTTTGCGGAGTCCGACACCCGGACAGCCTACCGACGCCATCCGACACGGGAGTCCGCCAGCGTGACCGACGACGTGACCCACGAACCGACCACCTCCGGAGCCGTCGACGAGCGACTGTCCGACCGCGGGATGGGTGAACTCGCCACGAAGATGGGCATGGAGATCACCGAGCTGAGCGCCGAGCGGGCCGTCGGATCGATCCCCGTCGAGGGCAACCGCCAGCCGGTCGGCCTGCTGCACGGCGGCGCCTACGTCGTGCTCGCCGAGAGCCTCGGGTCGATGGCCGCGAACGTCCACGCCGGCCCCGGGCGCTACGCCGTCGGCATCGAGCTGAGCGCGTCGCACTCGCGGAGCGCCACGAGCGGCCGCGTCACCGGGACCTGCACGGCGATCCACCTCGGCGGCACCCTGACGACGCACGAGATCGTCCTGACCGACGACGAGGGCCGACGGTGCTCGACCGTGCGGATCACGAACATGATCCGTGAGCGGCGCTAGTCCACCGGATCGGGACCGTTCAGTCCTCCGGCGGTCGCTGCAGCAGCAGGCGGGCGTCCCCGAACCCGAGCCGACGGTAGAGCGTCTCGCCGACGACGCTCGAGTGCACCACCACGCGCTCCGCGCCGGCCTCGTCCGCCACGTCGAGCAGGGCCGCGACCAGGAGCTTCGCGACTCCGGCACCGCGTAGGTCCGGGTGCACGTAGACGCTCTGCAGCTCGGCGGCGACGCGTCCCCGCGGACGGTGCGGCACCGGCGGACGGGCGTTCAGCGCGAGCCACGCCATGCCGAGCACGACGCCGCCCCGCTCCGCGACGACGCACCGGTGCGAGTCGGCGTGCTCGCGGGCGAAGGCGGTCATCGCCTCGCGGTACTCCTCGCGCGTCGCCGTCGGCGCGCGCCCGTCCTCGTCGACGCTCCACCGCCAGCGCAGGTCGGCGACCGAAGGCATGTCCGCCGGTCGGGAGGCTCGGATCACCACGTCGTCCATGTCCCCACCCTGCCAGGTCACCGGCTCGGCGGCGGGGCCGACCCGCGCCTCCCGTCCGGCACCTGCCGTGGCCGGGACGCGGAGAGCGCCGCCGGACCGGGTCCGGCGGCGCTCTCCGCGTGAGCGAGTGGGTACTCGTTACTTCTTGGCGCTGAGCTGCTCGATGATCGCCTTCGCGACGTCGTGCATGGTCAGACGGCGGTCCATCGACGCCTTCTGGATCCAACGGAACGCCTCGGGCTCGGTGAGGCCCATCTTCTCGTTGAGCAGGCCCTTGGCACGGTCGACGAGCTTGCGGGTCTCGAAGCGCTCGACGAGGTCGGCCACCTCGGCCTCGAGCGTGATGATCTGCTGGTGCCGCGAGAGGGCGATCTCGATCGCGGGCAGCAGGTCGTTCGGGGTGAAGGGCTTCACGACGTAGGCCAGCGCACCGGCCTCCGTCGCGCGCTCGACGAGGTCCTTCTGGCTGAACGCCGTGAGGAGGACCACCGGAGCGATGTGGTTCTTGGAGAGCTTCTCGGCAGCGGAGATGCCGTCGAGCTGCGGCATCTTGACGTCCATGACGACGAGGTCCGGACGCAGATCGGTCGCGAGCTGGACGGCGGTCTCACCGTCGCCGGCCTCGCCGACCACGTCGAACCCGTTGTCGCGGAGGATCTCGACGATGTCGAGACGGATGAGCGACTCGTCCTCGGCGACGACGACGCGACGCGGTGCTGCTGGGGTTGCTTCTGTGTCACTCACGACGGAGAGCCTACTAGACGGAGTGCGCGGCTTCCGTCAGCTGTGGAGTCCCCGTTCAAGGAGGCCGTTCTGTACGAGTGGCGGGACCCTCGGTGCGCGCAGCCCCGCGCGCCGTGAGCGACCTTGTACGAGTGGCGGGACTCGAACCCGCACGCCGTGAGGCAGAGCATTTTGAGTGCCCCGTGTCTACCGTTCCACCACACTCGCGAGGGCTCCAGGCTAGCAGGGCCCGGGTCCGCCTCCGGTCGTCACACCGGCACGAGCGGCTGCGGCTCCCCCGCCGGCAGCTCGACACGGACGGTGTCACCGGCGCGGACCACGCCGCCCGCGACGACCACCCCCATCACGCCGCCCTTGCGCTCCACCGTCCCGTCCTCGGCCCGACCGAGGACCGCGCGGAGCAGGCCGGGGTCGAAGTCGTTGATCTGCTGGCAGGGGTTCCGGAGCCCCGTCACGCGGACGCACGCGTCGTCGCCGAGGTGGAGCAGCGCACCCGTCGGCAGTCCGAGCAGGTCGACGCCGCGCGTGGTGACGTTCTCCCCCATGTCGCCGGGGACGACCGTGTGCCCGGCCGCCGCGACCTCGTCGAAGACCTCGGCGTGCAGCAGGTGCACCTGGCGCAGGTTCGGCTGCGAGGGGTCGCGGGCGACGCGCGACCGGTGCTGCACGGTCGTGCCGGCGTGGGCGTCGCCCTCGACACCCCACCCGGCGACGAGGCTGATCTCCTCGACGACGGGCTTGCTGAAGCGGTGCTCGGCGTCGCGGCTCACCGCGACGACCCGGCCGGTCTCCTGAAGAGCGCTCACGTGCCCATCGTGGCAGACGCAGGGGCCTGACCGACAGCCCGGGGTGCTCCCGGCGCAGCATCGACGGACCGTCCGGTGCGGGGCAGGCGGAGCACGAACCGGGCGCCGCCGAGCGTGGCGTCGTCCCCGTGGACCAGGGTGCCGCCGTGGGCGACCGCGATGCCTCGGGCGATCGGCAGGCCGAGTCCTGCGCCGCCCGAGCGGACGTCGCGGGAGTCCTCGAGCCGGACGAGCCGGTCGAACACCCGCTCCCGGTCCTCGACGGGGATGCCGGGTCCGTCGTCCTCGACGACGAGCACCACCTCGCCCCCGTCCGTGCCGAGGACCACCCGGACCGTCCCCGTCCCGCCGGTGGACCGTGCGGCGTTGTCGAGGAGGTTGCCGAGCACCTGGGCGAGCCGGTCGGGGTCGACGTCTGCTCGCACGGGCCCAGACGGTACGTCGGGCTGCAGGGCGATGCCCGGCAGCCGGAGTCCGAGCCGGTCGACCTCGGCACGGAGCCACGGCACGAGGTCGGTCGGCCGTCGGTCGAGGGCGATCCCGCGGTCGAGGCGCGCCATCGTGAGCATGTCTTCGACGAGGCGTGCCGCGCGGTCCGCCTGGCGGACGACGTGCACGGCGAGCACCTCGGTCGTCGCGGGGTCGTCACCGCCGCTGCGCACGAGGGTGTCGGCCGCTGCGCGGACACCGGCGACCGGCGTGCGGAGTTCGTGTGCCGCGTCGGACAGGAACCCGCGCACGCGCTCCTCGGCGGCGACGGCCTGGGCCTCGGCGCCCTCGACGGCGTCGAGCATCTCGTCGAACGCGGCGGCCACGCGGCCGATCTCGGTGTCGGTCCTGGCAGGTCGGAGGCGCCGACCGCGATCACCGTCGGCGATCGAGCGCGCCGTCGCGGTGACCTCGTCGAGCGGGCGCAGCGCCCGACGGACGACCACGACGACGCCCGCGACGGCGACACCGAGGAAGGCCGCGGACGCGCCGCCCATGACCCACCCGAGCTGCGCGAGGGTCTCCTGGACGTCACGTGTCCCGGCGGTGAGCGTGATGCGGGTGCCGTCGTCGAGGACGGACCGGAGCGTGAGGACGCCGTCGTCGTCGCGCAGGCTGGACGACACGACGGACGCACCGGACGTCGCCGAGGCGGCTCCGGGCCCGGTCGACCCGGCCGACGACGACCCGGCAGACGTCGACCCGGCAGACGTCGATCCGGGGGCCGACGACCCTGCGGACGACCGGTTGCGCACGGCCGGCCCCGGGAGCCCTCCTGGGTCGGGGGGACCGGAGCGCAGCTGGTCCGGAGTGGGACCGGCTTCGACAGCGGCACCGTCGGGCTGCACGATCCGCACCGAGAGTCCCTGAGCCGAGAGCCGGTCGGCCAGGTCGTCCGCGTCGAGCACCCCGACGAGCGCGGCCGCGGCGGCCGCCCGGTCCCGCAGTCGGTCCTCGACCTGGGCGTGGAGCCGGGCGCCGAGCACCGCCTCGACCGCGACGACGAGTCCGGCGAGCAGCACCGCGAGCAGCACGAGCACCGCCACGACGGTCCGCAACCGCAGCGACGTGGTGCGGAGCCGACCGCCGACCGGCATCACGCTGCGCCCCGGTCCACGGCGAGCCGGTACCCGAGCCCTCGGACGGTGTGCACGAGCCGGGGTCCGTGCGCCTCCATCTTGCGGCGGAGTGCGCTGAGGTGGACCTCGACCAGGTTCGGCGCGATGTCCTCGTAGCCCCACACCTGTGTCGTGATCTGTCCCTTCGACACCGTCCGGCCCCGGCTCTCGGCGAGGAAGCGCAGCAGCCGGAACTCCGTGGCGGTCAGGTCGAGCAGGACACCACCGCGTCGGACGGTCGCGCCCTCGGGGTCGAGCACCAGGTCGCCGACCTCGATCACCGACGGGACCCGACCGCGGCGACGCAGCACCGCGGTCACCCTGGCCACGAGCTCGGCCATCGCGAACGGCTTCACCACGTAGTCGTCGGCCCCCTCGGCGAAGCCGCGGAGTCGGTCGTCGAGCTCGTCCCGCGCGGTCATCATCACGACGGCGGCGTCCGACCGTGTGCGGATCCGGGCCGCGAGCAGGATGCCGCTCGGGCCGGGCAGCATCCAGTCGAGCAGGACGAGGTCGGGGGCGGCCCGGTCGAGGTCCTCGGCGATCGAGCGGCCGTCGGACACGTCGGTCACGACGAAGCCCTCGGCGCGCAGGGTCGCGGCGACGGCGGTGCGGAGGGAGTCGTCGTCCTCGACCACCAGGACACGAGCGGGTGCGTTCACGGCGGACACGGTAGGTGGGCACTGCCTGCAAGGAGCATGGAGGACGCTGGAGGACCGCTGTGCTTCAGTCCTGCTTCAGATTCGAGCTCGACCGTCGTCCTCGTCGCCGGACCACCCCGGTCCGGTCACACCGACACGGAAGGCACACCATGCAGGACGAACGACACGACCAGCCCGTCACCGCTCCGGACCGTCGCCGCCGCACGCTGCGTCGCGTGGGGATCGGATCCGCGGCCGCTGCAGCGCTGCTCCTCGGCGGGCTCGGCGTGACCGCCGCCGTCGCCGACGGATCCGGCACCCCGCGCGCCACGAGTGCACCGACGGATGCGCCCAGCGGCGCACCGACCGGCGCTCCCGCTCCGGGCGCGAAGGATGCCCCCGGCCACGGCGCGGAGAAGGCACCGGGCGCCGAGGGCACCGGTCCGGGCGCTGCTCCGGCTCCCGGCTGCGTGGCCGACCCGCCGGCCGGCGACGCACCGAAGCCGAAGCACGGCGACGCGCCGAAGCCGCCGACCGGGACGGACGCACCGAAGCCGCCGACGGGCACGGACGCACCGGAGCCGCCGGAGGACGGCGACGTCCCCACCCCGCCGACCGGCACGGACGCCCCGAAGCCGCCGCAGCCGGGCCAGGGCGACCGCGTGGACGGATCCGCCACCCCCGCGCCGACGTCCGGGTCCTGAGCGGGTCGCCCCGGTGCGGGAGGGGTCCGTCGTCGGCCGACCGGTCGACGCACGGCGCGCCTCCCGGCCGGACCGGCGCGCCCGCTCCTGACCGCGGACGCCGACGTGTTCCCACGGGTACCGTCGGGGTCCTCGCGGACCGAGCGGAAGGGGCACCCGTGGACTCTCGAGCCGTGCGGTCGTTCCGCGCGTTCGTCGTCGTCACGGCCGTCGTCGCGATCGCGCTCGGCATCGTCGCCGTCGTCTGGCCCGAACCGTCCCTCGTCCTCGTCGCACTCGTCTTCGGCGTCTACCTGGTGGCGGCGGGCGCGATGCGCGTCGTCGCGGCGGTGCGCGGACACGGCACGTCCGCCGTCTGGCGGTGGACGTCGGGAGTCGTCGGCGGACTGGTCGGGCTCGCCGGCCTGGTGACCCTCGTCGACCCGGCGATCCCCCTGTTGGCCTACGCCGTGCTGGCGGGCGTGGCGTTCCTCCTCGAAGGTGTCGCAGCCATCGTCGGCGCGTTCGTGGGGCACCCGGGTTCCTCGAGACTGCCGAGCGTGGTGAGCGGCCTGCTCTCGCTCATCGGCGGTGTGGTCGTGCTCGTCGCGCCGGGGCTCGCGCTGACGGTGTTCACGGTGTTCTCCGGCATCGCGCTGGTCGTCGTCGGTGCCGCGGCGCTCCTGCTGCTGCCGCCGCGCGCGGCCGCCCGCCGCTGAGGCGTCCGGCAGGAGCGTCCGCCGGCTGCTGCGGCATCCAGCGGGAACCGCTCGCGAACCCCGTCACGCGCTCCCGGTCCCGAACAGCAGGCCGAGCCCGTACGTCACGACCGCTGCGCCGAAGCCGATCGCGAGCTGGCGCAGCGCACGCTTCAGCGGTGAGGCCCCGCTGAGCACACCGACGACCGCACCGGTCCCGAGGAGTGCGATGCCGACCAGCACGGCCGCGAGCACGATCGCCGCCCAGCCCTCGAGGCCGAACAGGTAGGGCAGCACCGGGATGATCGCCCCTGACGCGAAGAAGCAGAAGCTCGACACGGCGGCGCTCGTCCCGCTGCCCACCGCCTCGTGCTCGTCCGTCGCGGTGGCTGCCGTGACCGTCCGACCGCCGAGGACCTCGGCCGCGTGCGCCTGCGCCGCAGCCTCGTCCATGCCCCGCGCGCGGTAGACCAGGGCGAGCTCGTTGGCGTCGACGTCCAGGTCGGCGACCGCCTGCCCGGCCTCGGGGTGCGGCGCGGAGGCGTCGAGGAGCTCGCGCTGCGACCGCACCGACACGTACTCCCCCGCCCCCATCGACAGTGCACCGGCGAGCAACCCGGCGATCCCGCTGAGCAGCACGAAGTGCCGGTCGGCGCCCGAGGCACTGATGCCGATGATCAGCGCGAGGTTCGACACGAGTCCGTCGTTGGCCCCGAAGACGGCCGCGCGGAAGGTGCCGGACAACCGCATCCGTCCGCGGTTCGCGAGGCCCCGGACGACCTCGCCGTGGATCCGCTCGTCGGCCGCCATCCTTGCGGTCGCGTCGTCGTCGTCGGCGTAGGGCGACCGGTCCTCGGCGCGCTGCATGAGCGCGAGGACGAACACCGAGCCGAACCGCTTCGCGAGTGCGGCGAGGACCCTGGTGCGCAGGCTGCCGCGGAGCGGTCGGCCGACGTCGTCACCGAGCAGGTCGAGCCAGTGCTGCTCGTGCCGCCCCTCGGCGTCGGCCAGTGCCGCCAGGATCTCGCGCTCCTCGCCGGCGCGGCGCGTCGACAGGTTCCGGTAGACCGCGGCCTCGGCGCGCTCGTCCGCCAGGTACCGACGCCAGCGGCGCACGTCGGCTGCGGTGGGTGCGGTGGGGCGTTCGTCCTGGAGGCTCACGGCACCGATCCTGCCCGCTCGCTCCGACGCGCGGTCGCGCCGCACCGCGGGTGGCCGGTTCCGGCGCATGGGGACGCCTCGGTCACGGCGCGACGAGACGCCTCGGTCACGGCGAGACGCCGTCGTCGCGACGAGACGCCGCCGGATCCGGGGGCGTCTCGCGCGCTCCGGGCCGTCTCGCGGCGACGCCGGCGTGTCGACGCCGTCGCTGACCCGACGCGGCGGGGGCACACACGCGACAGGGCGCGGACCGGAGGCCGTGCGCGGTGTCGCGCCGTGCCTCCAGTCCGCGCCCTGTCGGCGTGGTGACCGGGTGGTGTGACCGGGGTCAGTCCCGCACGTAGGCGGGAGCCGCCTCGGCGTGCGCGTCGCCGACGCGGTGCACGCGCAGGTCGTTCGTCGAGCCCTCGAGTCCGGGAGGCGAGCCGGCCGTCACGATGACCCGGTCGCCGGGGGCGGCGAGACCGTTCGCGAGCAGCACGTCGTCGACCTGCGAGAACAGCTCGTCGGTGTGGGTCTTGCGCTCCACGAGGAACGAGCGGACACCCCAGGTGAGCGCCATGCGGCGACGCGTGGCCTCGTTCGGGGTGAACGCGATGATCGGCAGACCGTGGCGGAGCCGCGACATGCGACGGGCCGAGTCGCCGGACTCGGTGAAGACGCAGAGGTACGACGCCTCGGTGAACTCGGCGATCTCGACCGCGGCGAGCGTGATCGCACCGCCGAGCGTGCGCGGCTTCGTGCCGAGCGGGGCGATGCGCTCCAGGCCGTGGTCCTCGGTCGACTCGACGATGCGGGCCATCGTGCGGACCGTCTGCACCGGGTACTCGCCGACGCTGGTCTCACCGGAGAGCATGACCGCGTCCGCGCCGTCGAGGACGGCGTTCGCGACGTCGGAGGTCTCGGCCCGGGTCGGGATCGGCGACGAGATCATCGACTCGAGCATCTGCGTCGCGACGATGACCGGCTTCGCCATGCGGCGGGACAGCTCGACGGCGCGCTTCTGCACGATCGGGACGGCCTCGAGCGGGAGCTCCACACCGAGGTCACCGCGGGCGACCATGATGCTGTCGAAGGCGTCGATGATCTCCTCGAGGGCGTCGACGGCCTGCGGCTTCTCGACCTTGGCGATGATCGGGAGGCGCTTGCCCTCCTCGTCCATGATCTCGTGGGCGCGGACGACGTCCGAGGCATTGCGGACGAACGAGAGCGCGATGAGGTCGGCGCCCTGACGGATCGCCCAGCGGAGGTCCGCCTCGTCCTTCTCGCTCAGCGCCGGGACGTTGACCGCGACGCCGGGCAGGTTGATGCCCTTGTTGTTCGAGACGGTGCCGGCGACGACGACCTCGGTGCGCACGCGCACGCCGTCGGTGTCGAGCACGCGCAGGCGGACGCGGCCGTCGTCGATGAGCAGCGGGTCGCCGGGCTTGACGTCCTGGGGCAGGCCCTTGAACGTCGTGCCGCAGATCTCCTTCGAGCCGGGGACGTCCTCGGTCGTGATCGTGAAGACGTCACCGACGGCGAGCTCGTGCGGGCCGTCGGCGAACTTCGCGAGACGGATCTTCGGACCCTGCAGGTCGACGAGGATCGCGACCGGCTTGCCGAGGTCCTCGGCGGCGCGACGGACGTTCTCGTAGTTGGCCTCGTGGACGCTGTAGTCACCGTGGCTGAGGTTGAGGCGGGCGACGTCGACGCCCGCTTCGATGATCTCCTTGACGGTCTCGTAGTCCGACGTAGCCGGACCGAGCGTCGAAACGATCTTTGCGCGTCTCAATGGATTCCTTCGTGTGGTGGGTGGTGCCGGTTTCCGCGCTGTGGGGCCGCGCGGAACGAGAGCAGGCCACCAGCACCCTATCGAGTGCCGGTGGCCTGCTGCTCATCGGTGGACCGGTGTTCCGTGCGCGTTCACGACGTCAGACCGTGAGCGCACGGTCGGTCGCCTTGACGGGCGCCGGCAGGATCGTCGAGCCCTCGAGGTACGCGTCGACCTTCGAGGCGGCGGCGCGCCCCTCGGCGATCGCCCAGACGATGAGCGACTGACCGCGGCCGGCGTCGCCGGCCACGAACACGCCGGGCTCGTTCGTCGAGTAGTCGGCCTGACGGGCGACCGCTCCCGACACCGTCGCGGGGAGCCCGAGCTGCGGCTCGATGGTGTCGGTCTCGGGACCGGTGAAGCCCATCGCGATGAGCACCAGGTCGGCCGGGATCTCGCGCTCGGTGCCCGTCTTCGGCACGCGACGACCGTCGAGGTACTCGGTCTCGGCGACCCGGAGCGCGCGGACCTCGCCCGCGGCGTTGCCGAGGAACTCGACCGTCGACGCCAGGAAGTGCCGCTCGCCGCCCTCCTCGTGGGCGCTCGTGACCTCGAACACCGTCGGGAACATCGGCCACGGCTGCTCGGACGGACGCTCGAGCGGCGGCCGCTTGCCGATCGCCAGGTTCGTCACGCTCAGGGCGCCCTGGCGGTGGGCGGTGCCGATGCAGTCCGCACCGGTGTCGCCGCCGCCGATGACGACGACGTGCTTGCCCTCGGCCGTGACCTGGTTGTCGACGGTGGTGCCGGCGTTCGCCTTGTTCTGCTGGACGAGGTACTCCATGGCGTAGTGCACGCCCGCGAGGTCGCGTCCGGGGATCGGCAGGTCGCGCGGCACCGTGGCGCCGGTGGCGACGACGACCGCGTCGTAGCGGGACTTCAGGTCGTCCCACGTGATGTCCACGCCGATCTCGACGCCGGCGCGGAAGCGGGTGCCCTCGGCCTGCATCTGGGCGAGCCGCGCGTCGATCTGGCGCTTCTCCATCTTGAAGTCCGGGATGCCGTAGCGCAGCAGGCCACCGATGCGGTCGTCCCGCTCGTACACGGCGACGGTGTGACCGGCGCGCGTGAGCTGCTGCGCGGCGGCGAGGCCGGCGGGGCCCGAACCCACGACCGCGACGGTCTTGCCGGTCAGGCGCTCCGGCGGGTGCGGGGTGACCCAGCCGTTCTTGTACGCCTCGTCGATGATCGAGACCTCGACCTGCTTGATGGTGACCGGCGGCTGGTTGATGCCGAGCACGCAGGACGCCTCGCACGGGGCGGGGCAGAGCTTGCCGGTGAACTCCGGGAAGTTGTTCGTCGCGTGCAGGCGCTCGATCGCCTGGCGGCCCTCGCCGCGCCAGGTCAGGTCGTTCCACTCCGGGATGAGGTTCCCGAGCGGGCAGCCCTGGTGGCAGAAGGGCACGCCGCAGTCCATGCATCGACCGGCCTGCCGCTTCAGGGCACCGGACTCCTGCTGCTCGTAGACCTCCTTCCAGTCCATGAGCCGCACGGGCACGGGGCGGCGGGGCGGGAGCTCGCGCTCCTGCACCTTGAGGAAGCCCTTCGGGTCAGCCATGGTCCGCCTCCTGCTCGGTCTCGTTCGGGGTGGGGTGGTCGCTGCGGGAGCGTGCCGGGGTCGTGTCAGCCACCGGTCACCTCCAGGATGCGGTTCCAGACGACGGTGCCGTCCGGGTCGAGGCCCTCGTCGACCGCCTGCTGGCGGGTCGCGAGGACGGCGGCGTAGTCCCGCGGGAGCACCTTGACGAAGTCGCCCAGGTCACCGGACTCGAGCAGGTCGCCCGCGACGGTCGACCCGGTCTCGGCGAGGTGCTGCCGGAGCAGGTCGGTGACGATCTCGACGTCGGCGCTGTCGAGCTCCTCGAGCCGCAGCTCACCGGTCGCCAGCGCGTCGGCGTTCACGTGCCCCCGACGGAGCCCGCGGACGTACGCGGTGCCGCCGGACATGCCGGCGCCGAGGTTCCGTCCGGTCTCGCCCAGGATCAGCGCGAGCCCACCGGTCATGTACTCGAGCGCGTGGTCGCCCACGCCCTCGACCACCGCGGTGGCGCCGGAGTTCCGGACGAGGAACCGCTCGCCCACGATGCCGCGGATGAACATGCTGCCCTGGGTCGCGCCGTAGCCGATGACGTTGCCCGCGATGACGTTCTCGGACGGTTCGAACGCCGACTCGGTGTCCGGTCGGACGACGATGGCGCCGCCTGACAGGCCCTTGCCGACGTAGTCGTTGCTGTCGCCGACCAGGCGGAGCGTGATGCCCGCCGGCAGGAACGCCCCGAGCGACTGCCCGGCCGAGCCGCGCAGCGTGATGTCGATCGACCCGGCGGGCAGGCCGTGCTCGCCGTGCCGCAGCGTGACCTCGTGGCCCAGCATGGTGCCGACCGCCCGCTCGGTGTTGCGGATCGGCAGGTCGAGCGCGACGGAGCCGCCGTGCTCGAGGACGTCGGCGGTCTGCCGGACGAGCTGCACGTCGAAGTGCTCGTCGAGCTCGTGGTCCTGCTCGCGCAGGTGACGGCGGGGCTCGTCGCGGCCGAACTCCGGTCCGTGCAGGACCGGTGCGAGGTCGAGGCCCGACGCCTTCCAGTGCTCCACGGCACGGTCGGTGTCGAGCGCGTCGACCTGTCCGATGGCCTCGTCGAGCGACCGGAAGCCGAGCTCGGCGAGGAGCTCACGGACCTCCTGCGCGATGAACTCGAAGAAGTTCACGACGAACTCGGGCTTGCCGGTGAAGCGCTTGCGGAGCTCCGGGTTCTGCGTCGCGACGCCCACCGGGCACGTGTCCAGGTGGCAGACACGCATCAGGATGCAGCCCTCGACGACGAGCGGTGCGGTCGCGAAGCCGTACTCCTCGGCGCCGAGCAGCGCCGCCACGACCACGTCGCGGCCGGTCTTCATCTGACCGTCGACCTGCACGACCACGCGGTCGCGCATGCCGTTCAGCATGAGGGTCTGCTGGGTCTCGGCCAGGCCGATCTCCCACGGGGTGCCCGCGTGCTTGAGCGAGTTGAGCGGGGACGCCCCGGTGCCGCCGTCGTGGCCGGACACGAGCACGACGTCGGCCAGCGCCTTCGTCACACCCGCGGCGACCGCGCCGATGCCGGACTGGCTCACGAGCTTCACGTGGACGCGCGCGGACGGGTTCGCCCGCTTCACGTCGAAGATGAGCTGCTTGAGGTCCTCGATCGAGTAGATGTCGTGGTGCGGCGGCGGCGAGATGAGCCCGACGCCGGCGGTCGCGTGCCGGGTGCGCGCGACCCACGGGTACACCTTGGTCGGGGGCAGCTGCCCGCCCTCGCCCGGCTTCGCGCCCTGCGCCATCTTCAGCTGGATGTCGGTGGCGTGCGTCAGGTACATGCTCGTGACGCCGAAGCGGCCGGAGGCGACCTGCTTGATCGCACTGCGACGCTCGGGGTCGAGCAGACGCTCGACGTCCTCGCCGCCCTCGCCCGTGTTCGAGCGCGCACCGAGGCGGTTCATCGCGATCGCGAGGGTCTCGTGGGCCTCTTGGGAGATGGACCCGTAGGACATCGCGCCGGTGTTGAACCGCTTCACGATCGACTCGATCGGCTCGACCTCGTCCAGCGCGATCGGATCCCGGACGCCGTGACGGAACCGGAACAGACCGCGGAGCGTCATGAGCTCCTCGGACTGGTCGTCGACCGCCTGCGAGTACTCGCGGAAGATGTCGTACCGGCGGGCGCGGGTGGCGTGCTGGAGCCGGAAGACCGTGTCCGGGTTGAACAGGTGCGGCGGACCCTCACGACGCCACTGGTACTCGCCGCCGGTCTGCAGCCGCTCGTGCGACAGCACCGCGCCGTCCTGCGGGTACGCCTGGGCGTGGCGCTCGGCGTTCTCCTTCGCGATGACCTCGATGCCGACCCCGCCGAGGATCGACGACGTGCCCGTGAAGTACTTGTCCACGAGCTCCTGGCTGAGCCCGACGGCCTCGAACGCCTGCGCGCCGGCGTAGCTGGACACCGTCGAGATGCCCATCTTCGACATGATCTTCAGCACGCCCTTGCCGAGCGCCTTGATCACGTTCTTCACGGCCTGCTCCGGCGTGATGCCCGTGATCATGCCCGAGCGCACGAGGTTCTCGCACGTCTCCATCGCCAGGTACGGGTTGATCGCCGAGGCGCCGTAGCCGATCAGGGTCGCGACGTGGTGGACCTCGCGGACGTCGCCGGCCTCGACGATGAGCCCGACCTTCATGCGCTGCTCGGTGCGGATGAGGTGGTGGTGCACGGCCGCGAGCAGCAGGAGGCTCGGGACGGGTGCCTGCTCGGCGTTGCCGTCACGGTCGGACAGCACGATGAACTGCTTGCCCGACTCGATCGCCTGGTCGACCTCGTCGCAGACCGCCGCGATGCGCTTCTGCATCGCCTTCTTGCCCGCGTCGACGCGGTACAGGCCCTTGATCGTGACGGTCAGGTGGCGTCCGGACTCCGTCTCGAAGTGCTGGATCTTCGCGAGCTCGTCGTTGTCGATCACCGGGAAGTCGAGCACGATCTGCTTCGCGTGCTCGGGCCCGGCGCTCAGCAGGTTGCGCTCCGGTCCGAGGCCCATGCCCATGGAGGTGATGACCTGCTCGCGGATCGAGTCGAGCGGCGGGTTCGTCACCTGCGCGAACTGCTGCGTGAAGTAGTCGAACAGCAGGCGCGGACGCTCGGAGAGCACGGCGATCGGCGTGTCCGAGCCCATCGCGCCGAGGG
This sequence comes from Curtobacterium oceanosedimentum, assembly GCF_040545555.1. Lineage (NCBI taxonomy): Bacteria > Bacillati > Actinomycetota > Actinomycetes > Micrococcales > Microbacteriaceae > Curtobacterium > Curtobacterium oceanosedimentum. The sequence goes on along the minus strand of NZ_JBEPMD010000001.1, from coordinate 272,820 downwards.
GTTCCGCGCCGGTCTGCGCCATCGGACGGAGCAGGATGCGGACCTCTTCTTCCGTGTACCCGAACGCGCGCTGGCGCCGGGTCACCGACGCCGGGGTGTGCACGATGTGCTCGCGCTCCGGCAGGTCGCTCAGGTTGATGCGGCCCTCGTCGAGCCACTGCGCCCACGGGCCGGAGGTCGCCAGCTCGCGCTTGACCTCGTCGTCCTCGATGATCCGCCCGGCCTCGGTGTCCACGACGAACATCCGGCCCGGACGCAGGCGGCCCTTGCGGACGACCTTGCCCGGCGGGACGTCGATGACGCCCGTCTCGGACCCCATCACGATCAGGCCGTCGTCCGTCACCAGGAAGCGCCCGGGGCGCAGGCCGTTGCGGTCGAGCGTCGCGCCGACGACCGCACCGTCGGTGAACGTGATCGCCGCCGGGCCGTCCCACGGCTCCATGAGCATCGAGTGGTACTCGTAGAACGCCCGGAGGTCCGGGTCCATGCCGACCTGGTTCTCCCAGGCCTCCGGCACCATCATCGACACCGCGTGCGGCAGGCTGCGGCCGGTCAGCGTGAGCAGCTCGAGGGTCTCGTCGAACGACGCCGAGTCGCTCGCGCCCGGGCTGACGATCGGCAGCAGCGGCGCGAGGTCGCCGAGGAGCTCGCTCTCGAGCTGGGACTGGCGCGCGCGCATCCAGTTGCGGTTGCCACGGACGGTGTTGATCTCACCGTTGTGCGCGAGCGTGCGGAACGGCTGCGCCAGCGGCCACGACGGGAAGGTGTTCGTCGAGTAGCGCGAGTGCACGATCGCGAGCTTCGACGCGAAGCGCTCGTCGCTGAGGTCCGGGTAGAACGGCTCGAGCTGGAGCGTCGTGACCATGCCCTTGTAGACCATCGTCCGGCTCGACAGCGACATGAAGTAGACCTCGACGCCGTGCTCCGCGCGCTTGCGCAGCCGGAATGACTGACGGTCGAGGGCGATGCCGCTCCAGGCGGCACCGTGGACGTCGTGCCGGGTCGAGGCGACGAAGAGCTGCTCGAACGCCGGCATGGCGGCACGCGCGAGCGTCCCGAGGACCTCCGGACGCACCGGCACCTCGCGCCAGCCGAGGACCTTCAGGCCCTCTTCACGGGCGATGCGCTCGACGGCGCCCTTCACCGCGTGGCGCTCGTCCTCGTCGACGGGCAGGTAGGCCGTTCCCACCGCGTACTCCCCCGCGGCGGGCAGCTCGAAGGGCACCTCGTCGCGCAGGAACGCATCCGGCACCTGGCACAGGATGCCCGCGCCGTCACCGGTACCGGCGTCGGAGCCGACGGCACCGCGGTGCTCGAGGTTCCGGAGCGCGCCGAGCGCGGCGTCCACGATGTCGTGCCCGGCGGTGCCGCGGAGCGTCGCGACCATGGCGAGCCCGCAGGCGTCCTTCTCGTTCGCCGGGTCGTAGGCACCGACGGCCTCGGGCACGGCCGAGAAACGTCGGTGCGCCGGCCGCAGGGAGCGCGTCGAACGGGGGGCAGGGTCTGGCTGGAGCGCCATGGGGAACCGTCCTCACGAGGAAGTGGAACAGGGACGTCGGTGGCCCGGTGGTGCGTTCCGCCCGAGCGGGCGGGACTGGTGCCCGTGCGCGTCGCCGTGGAGGGTGCGCAGACGACGCGCGAGGTGGCGGGGTCGCTCGTGGTGACCCGACCGTGCGGAGGGTGCTCCGTGGCCGGCGGGTGCCGTCCGTGGAGCGGGTGCTGCCGGTCGCGGAGTTACCGCGCGCGGCCTGCTGCAGGGACCGGATCGGCGTCGACGTCGGTCGCCGGAGCGTCGTCGTCGTGTTCCGACCAGGTGTCGTCCGAGTCTACATCGGAGGTCCGACGCGGCTCGCGACCCGGCAGGTACGGGCTCGGCTCCTGACCGGTGTGCCGACGCGTCTGCACGAGGAAGATCACGATGCCGAGCAGGATCGCGGCGAAGGACATCCAGACGTTCGTGCGGATCCCGAAGAAGGTCTCGCTCGTGTCGACGCGGATGGACTCGAGGACCGATCGGCCGGTGCCGTACCAGATCAGGTAGAGCGCCATGACCTTGCCCCACTGCAGCCGGAAGCGCTTGTCGAGCAGCAGGATGACGACGACGCCGACGACGTTCCAGATGATTTCGTAGAGGAAGGTCGGGTGGAACAGCGTGCCCTCGGGCAGGCCCTTCGGGAACGCGGCGTTCGTCGACTCGATCTCGAGCCCCCACGGCAGGCTCGTCGGCATGCCGAACAGCTCGTGGTTGAAGTAGTTGCCGAGGCGGCCGAAGGCCTGGGCGAGCAGGACACCCGGCGCGATGGCGTCGATCAGGCTCGAGAAGCGCAGACCCACCTGGCGGCAGCCGATGTACGCACCGAGCGATCCGAGGATGAGCGCGCCGAAGATGGCCAGCCCGCCCTCCCAGACGTAGAGGAACGAGAGCGGGTCACGCCCCGGCCCGAAGTAGTCGCTGACGTGGCTGAACACGTGGAACAGGCGACCACCGATGATCCCGGCCGGCACCGCCCAGATCGCGATGTCGATGATGATCCAGCGCTCGACCCCGCGGGCGTTGAGCCGCCGGTTCGCCAGCACGACGGCCGCGACGATGCCCAGCAGGATGCAGATCGCGTACGCGTGGATCCGGAAGTCGAGCGGCAGCGACCAGCCGAACGCGTCACGGAGCCAGGCGGTCAGGTCGAAGTACTGCCACGCGGTGCTCGGGCTCGGGATGCTCAGGAGGGGCATGGAGGTGCTGTCGCCTTTCGGTGCTGGACGGCCGCGGTGCCGCTGGAGGGTCGGCCCCGCTCACTGTAGCGCGGGAACCGCGCCGACCAGGAACCAGGGCGCGGTCCTGTGGGAACTGTGACCGACACGGACGGGAGGCGCGGTGCGGGCGAGCCGATCGGCCCACCTGCACCGCGCCTCCCGTCCGGTCTGCTGGCTGTCTGCTGGCGGAGCGTCCTCGTCAGCCGCGCACGGCGCCGCTGGTCAGGTCGGCCGCGCGGTCCGCGACCCCCTGGACGCCGAGGTCGGCGAGGGCGCGCACGAAGGCGGACCCGATGATCGCGCCGTCCGCGTACTCGAGGACCTCGCGCACCTGGTCGGCGGTCGAGATGCCGAGGCCGACGCACGTGCGCTCCACCCCGGCGTCGCGGAGTCGCGACACGACGGTTCGCGCGGCGGTGTCGACACCGACCCGCGCACCGGTGACGCCCATCGTCGAGACGGCGTAGACGAACCCGCGACTCGATCGGACCGCCTGCTCCATGCGGGCGTCGGTCGAGGACGGCGCCGCGAGGAACACCCGGTCGAGCCCGGTGCGCTCGGACGCGTCGATCCAGGCGCGGCCCTCGTCCGGGATGAGGTCCGGCGTGATCAGCCCGGATGCGCCGGCCGCGACGAGGTCGTCGGCGAAGCGCTCGACGCCGTAGCGGAGCACCGGGTTCCAGTAGGTCATCACGAGCACGGGCACGTCGACCCGGTCGGTGATCTGGTCGACCGCGTCGAACACCTGCGCGACGCGGAACCCGTTCGCCAGGCTCTCCTCGGCGGCGCGCTGGATCACCGGACCGTCCATCACCGGGTCGGAGTACGGCAGGCCGAGTTCGATGACGTCGACCCCGTTCTCGGCGAGGGCGACGGCTGCGTCGACGCTGGTCCGCAGGTCGGGGAAGCCGGCCGGCAGGTACCCGACGACGGCGCCGGCGCGCTCGGCGTTCGCGGTGTCGATCGTCGTCGCGACCGACGTGGAGGTACCGGGGTTCGTCACAGCTGCACCGCGTTCTCGTCGAGGATGCCGAAGTAGCGACTGGCGGACGCGACGTCCTTGTCACCACGTCCGGACAGGGACACCAGCACGACGCCGTCGGGACCGAGCTCCTTGCCCAGCTTGATGGCCCCAGCGAGCGCGTGCGCCGACTCGATGGCCGGCAGGATGCCCTCGGTCCGGCCGAGCAGACGGAAGGCCTCCATCGCCTCGGCGTCGGTGATCGGCGAGTACTGCGCGCGGCCGATCGAGGCGAGGTAGGCGTGCTCGGGACCGACGCTCGGGTAGTCGAGGCCCGCCGAGATGCTGTGGCTCTCGATGGTCTGGCCGTCCTCGTCCTGCATGAGGTACGACATCGTGCCCTGGAGGACACCGGTGCGCCCGAGCGAGATGCTCGCGGCGTGCCGACCGGTCTCGATGCCGTCGCCACCGGCCTCGAAGCCGTGCAACCGGACCGACTCGTCGTCGAGGAAGGCCTCGAAGATGCCCATCGCGTTCGACCCGCCGCCGACGCACGCGGCGACGGCGTCCGGCAGACGACCGATGCGGTCGAGGACCTGCTGCCGGGCCTCCTCGCCGATCACCTTGTGGAACTCGCGGACCATCTCCGGGAACGGGTGCGGACCGGCGACGGTGCCGAGCAGGTAGTGGGTCGAGTCGACGTTCGCCACCCAGTCGCGCAGCGCGTCGTTGATGGCGTCCTTCAGGGTGCGCGAGCCGGTCTCGACGGGGATCACCTCGGCGCCGAGCAGCCGCATGCGCGCGACGTTCAACGCCTGGCGCTCGGTGTCCACCGCACCCATGTACACGACGCAGTCCATGCCGAACAGCGCCGCGGCGGTGGCCGTCGCGACGCCGTGCTGCCCCGCGCCGGTCTCGGCGATCAACCGGGTCTTGCCGAGGCGCTTCGCGACGAGCGCCTGACCGAGCACGTTGTTGATCTTGTGCGAGCCGGTGTGGTTCAGGTCCTCGCGCTTGAGGATGATGCGCGCACCACCGGCGTGCTTCGCGAACCGCGGCGCCTCGGTGATGATCGACGGACGGCCGGTGTACTCGCGCTGGAGCGTGTCGAGCTCCTCGCGGAACGCCGGGTCCGCCCAGGCCTCGCGGAAGGCGGTCTCGAGCTCGTCGAGCGCGAGCACGAGCGACTCGGGGACGAAGCGTCCGCCGAAGTCGCCGAAGTACGGGCCCTGCAGGTCACGGAGTGAGGTCACGGTGGGTCTCCCGGGGTGTTCGGCGGCCCCGGTGTGCGGGGCGACCGGTGGGACGGTGGTCGGATCAGCCGCGCGGACGGCCGGAGCCGTCCGCTGCGGCGATGAACGACGCGAGGGTGGTGGCGGGGTCCGCGCCCGTGACGAGCGCCTCACCCACCAGGACGACGTCGGCACCCGCAGCGCGGTAGTGGGCGACGTCGGCGGGGCCGGCGACGGCGGACTCGGCCACGCGCACGACCCCGTCGGGGATGCGGTCGGCGAGGGAGCCGAACAGGTCGCGGTCCAGCGAGAAGTCGGTCAGGTCGCGCGCGTTCACGCCGAGGATGCGTGCGCCGGCGTCCAGGCCGCGGGAGACCTCGTCACCGGAGTGCGCCTCGACCAGCACGCGCATGCCGACCTGCTCGGCGAGCTCGTGCAGCTCGACGAGCTGTCGCTGCTCCAGTGCTGCCACGATCAGCAGCACCAGGTCGGCCCCGGCCGCACGGGCCTCGAGCACCTGGTACGGGTCGGCGATGAAGTCCTTGCGGAGCACCGGCAGCGACACGCGCGCCTTCACGGCCTCGAGGTCGGCGAGGCTGCCGAGGAACTTCCGCCCCTCGGTGAGGACGCTGATCGTCGACGCTCCGCCACGCTCGTAGTCGGCAGCGAGGGCGGCCGGGTCCTCGATGGGCGCCATGGAACCGCGCGACGGGCTCGCGCGCTTGACCTCGGCGAGGATCTTCACACGGTCGCCGGGCGACAGGAAGTCGAGGGCGTCGAGCGGCGACGCCACCCGGTCCAGGTCGCGCTCGACGTCCGAGAGCGGACGGTCGGCACGACGGGCGGCGGCGTCCTCGAGCGCGCCCGCGACGAGGGTCTCGAGCACGTTCGGCACGGGACTACTCCGCGTGGTGCTTGGCGACGTACTTCGGACCGTTGACGCCGTAGCCGGCCTTCGCCATCACGGCACCGACGACCAGGCCGATCACCACGACGACGGCGGACGCCCAGACGCCCCACGCCAGGTCGAACCAGAAGAACAGCGTGCCTGCCGCGAAGCCGATCAGCATGATCACGACGGCGGTCCAGGCGGCGGGCGAGTGGCCTTCGCCGAGTTCTGCGGGCTCAGTGTTGCTCACGGTGCTCCTCGTTCTGCTCCGGCGCCGTCGTCCGATCGGCGCCGGTCCGATCCTACCGTGTCGCTCGTGGACGGCTCCCCCACCGCGCCCGTGCCGGGGGTCTCGGAGGCGGGGTCGGCGGCCGGGGCGCCGGTCCGCTCGGCGGTCGGGTCGGCGGTCGGGTCGTCACCGGCGCTCAGGTCGTCCCAGTCGGTGATCGCGTCGCGCGGTACCGCGGCCTGGGCACGGGCGTCGGCGGCGGCACCGGCGGTCGCGGCCGCGTACTTCCGGGTCGGGCCGGGCCACTGCCGCTGCACCACGAACACGACGATTCCGAGGACCACGGCGAGGACGCCGCCGGCGATGCCCACGGCGGGCCAGGCGGTGACGTCCACACGGTCGACGACCTGCCGCACGGCCTCGGTGTCGCTGACGCCGGCGACCTCGCCGACCGCGCCCTTCGATGCGGCGACCGGGTCCGCCAGTGCACCGATGCCGGTCGCGACGACCGCGACGCCGAGCAGCACCTCGACTGCCGCGAGCACGACACGGAGCACCCGGCCGGCGATCGTCAGTGCGAGGAACAGCGCCAGGCTCGCGATGGCCAGCGCCGTGTACTGCGGCACGACGGCGGCGCCGTCGGCCACGACCCGCGGCACGACCGCGGTTCCGGCGTGCAGGTGCACCGTGAACCAGGTCTGGGTCCAGGAGAGCATCACGATGCCCGCGACCGCGAGGCCGGCGACGACGACGAGCGGGCGGGAGCGTTTCACGAGCGGACCTCGCGCATGCGGTTCGCGGTCGCGACGGCACGCAGGGGGGCGGCGGCCTTGTTGACGGCCTCGACGTGCTCGGTGTGCGGATCCGAGTCGGCGACGAGTCCGGCGCCGGCCTGCACACGGGCGACGCCGTCCTTGATGAGCGCCGTGCGGATCGCGATCGCCAGGTCGGCGTCGCCGGCGAAGTCGAAGTAGCCGACGACTCCCGCGTACGCCCCGCGCTTCGCCGGCTCGAGCTCGTCGATGATCTCGAGCGCGCGCGGCTTCGGTGCTCCCGACAGCGTGCCGGCGGGGAAGGTCGCTCGGAAGACGTCGATCGCCGAGGCCTCCGGACGCACCGAGCCCTCGACGCTCGACACCAGGTGCATGATGTGGCTGAAGCGCTCGACGGTCATGAACTCGGTCACCGCGACGGTCCCCGGCTCGCACACCTTCTGGAGGTCGTTGCGGGCGAGGTCGACGAGCATCAGGTGCTCGGCGCGCTCCTTCGGGTCGGCGAGCAGCTCGTCGCCCAGGCGGACGTCCTCGACCGGGCTCGCCCCGCGCGGGCGGGACCCGGCGATCGGGTGCGTGATCGCCCGCCCGTCCTGCACCTTCACGAGGGCCTCCGGCGAGGCGCCCACGATCCAGAAGCGCTCGTCCGCGGTGTCCGCCAGGGCGAGGAAGTACATGTATGGGCTCGGGTTGAGCGTCCGCAGCACCCGGTACACGTCGAGCGGATCGGCCGTGACGTCGTGGTCGAACCGCTGCGAGATCACGACCTGGAACACGTCGCCGTCGCGGATGAAGTCCTTCGACCGCTCGACCGCGGCCATGTAGTCCTCGGGCGTCGTCCGGTGGCGCGGGGTCGGCTCGGCGATCTCGAACGCCTCGGCCACCGTCGCCGGGCTCGGCTGCACCAGGTCGGCCTGCATCCGGTCGAGCCGGGCCTGCGCGTCCGACCACATCGTGTCGGCGTCGTCGGTGCCGTCGTTGAGGACGCTCGCGACGAGGAGCACGAGACCCGTGCGGTGGTCGAGCGCCGCGAGCTCGGACACGAACGCCAGGGCCTGCCCCGGCACCTCGAAGTCGGCTGGCGGGACGTCCGGCAGGTGCTCGAGCTGTCGCACGGCCTCCCACCCGATGAACCCGACCGTGCCGCCGACGAGCGGCGGGGTGCCCGGCACGCGCGGGGTCGCCCACCGGTCGTGCAGTCGCGCCAGGACGTCCAGGGGCGCGCCCTCGAGCGAGTCCACGACGCGGGACGCCGGGATGCCGGTGTCGATCCACGAGGCACGGTCGCCGTCCTGGGTCAGGACGCCGAAGCTCCGGACCCCGACGAACGACCAGCGCGACCACAGGCCGCCCTGGCCGGCGGACTCGAGCAGGAACGACCCGGGGCGGCCGTCCGCGAGCTTGCGGTAGACGCCGACGGGCGTCTCGCTGTCGGCGTACAGCGCGCGGACGACCGGGACGACGCGGTGGCCGTCGAGCAGGTCGTCGAAGGCCTGCCGGGAGGTCGTGCGCGGTTCCTCCGCGCCGGTGGCGGTGCTCATCGGGTCTCCTCCACGGCCGTGGTCGCTCCGTGCGCGTCGGTCACGACTCCGGCCGGCGCGGACGCCGTCACCGGGTCGAGCGGGTCGACCTCGAAGCAGCTGTGCGCACCGGTGTGGCACGCCGCCCCGACCTGCTGCACGGTGACGAGCAGGGTGTCGTCGTCGCAGTCGAGTGCCGCGGCCCGGACGTACTGCGCGTGCCCGGACGTGTCGCCCTTGCGCCAGTACTCCTGCCGCGACCGCGACCAGAAGGTCACCCGCCCCTCGGTGAGGGTGCGGCGGAGGGCTTCGCGGTCCATCCAGCCGAGCATGAGGACGTCCTTCGAGGACTCCTCCTGCACGACTGCGGGGAGGAGCCCGTCGTGCCCGAACCGTGCGCGGTCGAGGACCGCCTCCGTGCTGGTGCTGGTGCTGTCGGTCATGGGACTCCTAGCCTACGGCGGGGTGTCGGCGGACGGGTGTCAGCGGACGGGGTGGCCGGCGGCGCGCAGCGCTGCCTTGACGTCCCCGATGGTCATCTCCCCGCGGTGGAAGACGCTGGCGGCGAGCACGGCGTCCGCTCCCGACTCGACGGCCGGGGCGAAGTGCTCGACGCGACCAGCGCCTCCCGAGCCGATGACGGGGACCGACGAGACCGCGCGCACCGCGGCGATGAGCTCGAGGTCGAAGCCGTTCTTCGTGCCGTCGGCGTCGATCGAGTTGACGAGCAGCTCGCCGGCGCCGCGCTCGACGCCCTCGCGTGCCCACGCGATCGCGTCGAGGTCGGACTCCGTGCGGCCGCCGTGCGTGGTGACCACGAAGCCGGACGGCATCCGGTCCGAGCGCTTCACGTCGAGCGACAGCACGACCGCCTGCGCACCGAAGCGGTCCGCGATCTCGCCGACGAGCTCCGGCCGGGCGATCGCCGCGCTGTTCACGCCGATCTTGTCCGCGCCGCACTGCTGCAGACGGGACACGTCGTCGACGCTCCGGACGCCACCACCGACGGTGAGCGGGATGAAGACCTGCTCCGCCGTCCGGGTCACGGTGTCGTACATCGTGGCGCGGTTCTCGACCGTCGCTCCGACGTCGAGGAAGGTGAGCTCGTCGGCGCCCTGCTCGTAGTAGCGGGCGGCGAGCTCGACGGGGTCGCCGGCGTCCTGCAGGTCGAGGAAGTTCACGCCCTTGACGACCCGACCGCCCTGCACGTCGAGGCAGGGGACGACCCGGACCGACACTCCGCCGGCGACACCGGCGACACCACTGTCGGTGGAATCGCGCTCGGGTCCGGTCGCGCCGGGGCGCACCGCGTCGTTCACAGGCGTGCGGCGTGGATCGGGCTGACGAGGATGGCGCGCGCACCGAGGTCGTAGAGCGCGTCCATGATGAGGTTGGCGTCCTCGCGCGGGATCATCACGCGGACGGCCGACCAGTCGCGGTCGTGCAGCGGGGAGACCGTCGGCGACTCGATGCCCGACGCGACCGCGGTGGCCTGCTCCAGCAGGTCGGTCGGGATGTCGTAGTCGAGCATGACGTAGCCGCGGGCGACGAGCACGCCCTGCAGGCGGCGACGCAGGACGTCGATGCCCGGGATGCTCTCGTCGGTCGAGATGAGCAGCGCGGTCGACTCGAGGATGACCGGACCGAAGATCTCGAGCCCGGCGGCACGGAGCGTGCTGCCCGTCGAGACGACGTCGGCCACGGCGTCGGCGACACCGAGGCGCACGGCGCTCTCGACGGCGCCGTCGAGCTTCACGAGGGTCGCGGTCACCCCGTGCCGGGCGAGGAACTCCCCCACGAGACCCGGGTAGCTCGTCGCGACGCGGACGCCGTCGAGGTCCTGCAGCTCGGTGAACCGACCTGGGGTGCCGGCGAACCGGAAGGTCGAGTCGGCGAACCCGAGCGCGTCGACCTCGTGCGCCGCCGACCCGGAGTCGAGCAGCAGGTCACGGCCGGTGATGCCGACGTCGAGCGCGCCGGAGCCGACGTAGGTCGCGATGTCGCGCGGGCGGAGGAAGAAGAACTCGACGCCGTTGCGCTCGTCGAGCAGGTGGAGCGCCTTCGGGTCACGGCGACCGGCGTACCCGGCCTCCTTGAGCATCTCGGAGGCGGTCTCGGACAGCGAGCCCTTGTTGGGCACGGCGATGCGGAGCATCAGGGGGTCTGCTTTCTGCTGGAGGTCGGTGACTTCTGCGGGTCGCGACGGCGCCGGAGCGCTCGTGGCGGGTGCCTACAGATGTCGCCAGACGTCCGCCGGGGTGAGCCCCTTCGCGACCATGAGCACCTGGAGGTGGTAGATCAGCTGCGAGATCTCCTCCGAGGTGCGCTCGTCGCCCTCGTACTCGGCCGCCATCCAGACCTCGGCGGCCTCTTCCACGATCTTCTTGCCGATCTGGTGCACGCCGGCGTCCAGTTCGGCGACGGTGCCGGAGCCCTCGGGGCGCGTGCGCGCCTTCTCGGTCAGCTCCGCGAACAGGTCGTCGAACGTCTTCACGGGGACCAGGCTACCGTCCTGCGCGGACACGGCTGACGCACCGTCCGGACGGGAGGCGCTGGTCGCCTCCGACACGCTGTCCACCTGGTCGGTCACGCGCGTGCCGCCGCTGCCGCCTCGCGCAGGTCGGCGATGCGCTCCGCGGGGTCACCGCCGTAGACGGCGGATCCGGCCACGAGCGTGTCGGCGCCGCTGCGGACGGCCTCGGGCACGGTGTCGACCGCGATGCCGCCGTCGACCTCGAGCCAGACGTCGAGCCCCGAGGCGTCCACCGCGGCGCGCGCATCGGCGAGCTTCGGCATCACGGACGGCATGAACGACTGCCCGCCGAAGCCGGGTTCGACGGTCATGAGCAGGATCATGTCGTAGGCGTCGAGGTGGTGGAGCACCTGCGTGATCGGGGTGCCGGGCTTCACGGCGACGGCGGCACGGGCACCGTTCGACCGGATCGCGGCTGCGGTGGCCACCGGGTCGTCGGCGGCCTCGAAGTGGAACGTGACGCTCGAGGCGCCCGTCTCGGCGTACTTCGGCGCCTGCGTGTCCGCGTCGGTGATCATCAGGTGGACGTCGAGCGGAACCGGGGAGACCTCCTGCAGGCGCTGCACGATCGGCAGGCCCAGCGTGAGGTTCGGCACGAAGTGGTTGTCCATCACGTCGACGTGCACCATGTCGGCGCTCTCGATGCGGTGCAGCTCCCGCTCGAGGTTGGCGAAGTCGGCGGACAGGATGCTCGGCGAGATGCGGATCGTCACCGTGCAACCCTACCGATCCGTGTCCTCCGCAGAACGCAACGTCGGCGGCCCCTCGCAGCGGTACTGCACTGCGAGCAGACGCCGACGTTGCGTCGTGCGGAAGGGGTCAGGCGCGGCGGCGGAGGAGCGCGACGAACATGGCGTCGGTGCCGATCCGGTGCGGCCACAGCTGCACCGTCGGACCGTCGGCGACCTGCGGGTCCCGGGCCGCCACCGACCGGACCACGTCGGCGGTGTCGAGCTGCTCGAGCACGTCACCGTGCCGCTCCAGGAGCGCGTCGACCTGCCCGCGCGTCTCGGCCAGGTGCGGCGAGCACGTCACGTACGCCAGGGTCCCACCGGGTGCGAGCGCTCGGACGGCCGCGTCGAGCAGCTCGGACTGGAGCGCCGCGAGCTCGGGGACGTCCTCGGGCTGCTTGCGCCACCGCGCCTCGGGACGCCGGCGGAGCGCGCCGAGCCCGGTGCACGGAGCATCGAGCAGGATCCGGTCGAACAGCTCGTCGCCCGGCTTGCCGAAGCGCCGCCCGTCGCCCTCGACGACCGTGACGGTGTCGTCGTCGGCCACGGTGGACAGTGCCTTGCGCACCAGTCCGGCGCGAGCGGGGACGAGCTCGTTGGCGACGAGGGTCGCTCCGCCCTGCGCGGCCTCTGCGGCGAGGAGCGCGGCCTTGCCCCCGGGCCCGGCACACATGTCGAGCCACCGCTCCCCCGGGCGGACGGCGGACGACCGCGTGAGGGCGAGGGCCGCGAGTTGCGACCCCTCGTCCTGCACCCGGAGCCGGCCGGCGGCGACACCGGGGACCCGCGCAGGATCGCCGGTCGTCCCGCGGATGCCGAGCGGCGACACCGGGCCCGCGTCCGCCTCGGGGATCCGTACGGGAGGCGCGGTGCCGGTGTCGTCGTCGGTCCAGGCTCCGTCGTCGGCACCGTCATCGTCCTGGGTCACGGTGCCGGGTCCGAGCGGCTCTGCCTCGTCGTCGGCGTCGCCGGCCGTCGCGGTGCGGACGTCCTCGTCGGTGGCGAGCCCCGGGAGCGCGACGAGCTGCACGCGCGGCGCGACGTTGTCGGCTGCGAGCAGGGCGGCGAGCTCGTCGCGCGACCGCTCCGCCGCCAGCGCGTCCCGGAGCGCAGCGACCACCCACGACGGGTGCGACCAGCGGGTGGCCAGCAGCGCGTCGCCGCTCCGCCCCTCGGTGACCAGGGCGTCCCACTCGTCGTCGGTCTTGGCGGCGACCTTCCGCAGAACGGCGTTCACGAAGCCGGTGGCCCGGCGGGCGCCGACCTCGCGGGCGAGCTCCACGGTCGCCGAGACGGCCGCGTGCGTGGGTGTGCGCATGCCGAGCAGCTGGTGCACCCCGAGGCGCATCACGTCGAGCACGTCGGACTCGATGTTGTCGAGCCGGCGACCGGATGCGACCCCGACGATCGCGTCGTAGCGGCCGAGCATCCGGATCGACCCGTAGGTCAGCTCGGTGGCGAATGCGGCGTCGCGGGCGGAGAGGCCGGCGCGACGGATGCGCGTGGGCAGGAGCAGGTTGGCGTAGGCGTCGTCGACCTGCACCGCGCGGAGCACGTCGAACGCGACCCGACGGGCACTGGTCGGCCGGGGTCGGCGGTCTGCTCGCGACTGCCGGGGCGGCTGGTTCGTCGGGCTCATGCGAGCACCACGCCCTCGAGCGAGCCGAGACCGCGTGCCCAGGCGGCACCGTCCATCGCCTTCTTGCCTGCCGGTTGCACCTCGGCGAGCACGAGCGGCACGTCGGCCGTCCCGACGAGCAGCCGACCGTCGACCAGTGCGAGTGCGCCGGGCGCGAGGTGCGGGGCGGAGGAGGTCGTGCCTCCCGGCAGGAGCGCGCTGCGGAGCAGCTTCACCCGCGTCTCGCCGAGGTGGGCGAACGCGCCGGGTTCGGGCGTCACCCCGCGGATGCGGGCGTGGACGGCCGGAGCCGGTTCGTCGAAGGTGACGTGTGCGTCGTCGGCCGTCGGCTTCGGGGCGTGCGTGACCGTGCCGGACTGTTCGGTGGCGACCGCGGTCCCGTCGGCCAGGGCGTCGACGACCCGCAGGACGGTCTCCGCCCCCGACTCGGCCATCGCGGCGAGGACGTCTCCGCTGGTCGCGTCCGGGTCGATGTCGAACGGGTCGGCGGCGTACACGGGACCGGCGTCGAGCGCCTCGACGAGCTGGAAGACCGTCGCAGCCGTCCGGGTGTCGCCCGCCATCACGGCGCGCTGGACGGGCGCGGCACCGCGGTACGCCGGCAGGTCGGAGAAGTGCAGGTTGACCCAGCCGAGGCGGGGAGCGTCCAGAGCGGGACGACGCAGGAGCGCACCGTACGCGACGATGACGCCGAGGTCGGCCTGCAGGTCGACGAGCTGCGCGGTCACGGCCTCGTCCACCCGGGTCGCCTCGATGACGGGCAGTCCGAGCTCCTCGGCGACCTGCGCCACCGGGGTCGGCGTGAGGACACGCTTCCGCCCCTGGGGTGTCGGGGGTCGGGTGAGGACGGCCGCGATCTCGTGGTCGGAGGCGGCGAGACGTCGGAGGGTGGGGACGGCCGCAGCGGGGCTGCCGGCGACGACGAGACGCATGGGGACCATCGTCCCACGCCCGACGGTGTCCGACGCGCGCGGGACGCGGGCGACCGGGAACGGACTGCGAGCCGGCTGGGTAACGTCCGGACCATGAGTGACGTCACCACCTCCACCAACCGCTACGCCGGCTCGTCGATCCAGAAGGTCGCGCTCGTCGTCGGCATCGTGTTCCTGCTCGTCGGGATCGCCGGGTTCGTGCCGGGGCTGACCTCCGGCGACCTCGGCGGTGCCGGTCACCACTCGATGGCGATGCTGCTCGGGATCTTCCAGGTGTCGGTCCTGCACAACATCGTGCACCTGCTGTTCGGTGTCGTCGGGTTGCTCGCGGCGAACCGTGCGACGGGATCGCGGATGTACCTCGTCATCGGCGGCGTCGTCTACTTCGTGCTGTGGGTGTACGGCCTGTTCACGGCGGGCACGATGTCCGGCGCGAACTTCGTCCCGCTGAACTGGGCGGACAACTGGCTGCACCTGGTGCTGGCGATCGGCATGGTGGCGCTCGGCGTCGTCTTCCCGCGGGAGCGCCGCCGCCCGGTCGGCGCCTGAACCAGGGCCGGACCCGCAACACGCCACGTCGGCGGCTCCTCGCAGTGGTACGCCCCTGCGAGCAGCCGCCGACGTTGCGTTCCGGGAGGCGTCAGCCGTCGACGGCGGCGCGGGCCCCGACGAAGGCGTCGACGCACCGGCGCACCTGCTCCTCGGTGTGCGCTGCGGAGAGCTGCACCCGGATCCGGGCTCTCCCCTGCGGCACCACCGGGTAGCTGAAGGCCGTCACGTAGACGCCCCGTGCCTGCATCTCGTCGGCGATGCGCGCGGTGCGCGCGGCGTCGTGGAACATCACGGGCACGATCGGGTGCTCCCCCGGCAGGAGCTCGAAGCCCGCGTCGGACATGAGCGTCCGGAACGTCCTGGCGTTGGCTGCGAGCCGGGCGCGGGCGTCGTCCGAGCGTTCGACCAGGTCCAGTGCCGCGAGGGTGCCCGCCGCGATCACCGGCGCGAGCGAGTTCGAGAACAGGTACGGGCGTGAGCGCTGCCGCAGCAGGTCGACGACCTCCCGGCGAGCGGCCACGTACCCGCCGGACGCCCCGCCGAGCGCCTTGCCGAACGTGCCGGTGTACACGTCGACCCGGTCCGCCACCCCGCACAGTTCGGGGGTCCCCCGGCCGTGCTCACCGACGAACCCGACCGCGTGCGAGTCGTCGACGATGACGAGTGCGTCGTACCGCTCGGCGAGGTCGCAGATCTCGGCGAGCGGCGCGATCGAGCCGTCCATCGAGAAGACGCCGTCGGTGACCACCGCACGGAAGCGTGCCGACGAGGCGGCGGCGAGCTGCGCCTCCAGGTCGGCGGTGTCGCGGTTGCGGTACCGGAACCGCTGCGCCTTCGAGAGACGGATGCCGTCGATGATCGACGCGTGGTTGAGCTCGTCGGAGATGATCGCGTCCTCCGGACCGAGCAGCACCTCGAACAGCCCGCCGTTCGCGTCGAAGCACGACGAGTACAGGATCGCGGCCTCGGTGCCGAGGAAGCCCGCCACCCGACGTTCGAGGTCGAGGTGCAGGTCCTGCGTGCCGCAGATGAACCGCACGCTCGCCATGCCGTAGCCCCAGCGGTCGAGGGCGTCCTTCGCCGCGTCGACGAGGTCCGTCGAGTCCGCGAGCCCGAGGTAGTTGTTCGCGCAGAAGTTGAGCAGGTCGGTGCCGTCCGCCTCGATCGCGGCCCGCTGGGGGCCGGCGATGCCACGCTCGCGCTTCGTCAGCCCCGCTGCCTCGACACCGGCGAGCTCCGTCGCCAGGTGGTCCTTGATCGCGCCGTACATCAGGTCTCCGTCCAGTCGATGACGACCTTGCCGCCGTCCGCGTCCGCCGCCGCGGCGAACGCCGCCTCCCAGTCGCGCGCCGGGTGGCACGCCGACACGATCGAGCCGATGCGCGCTCTCAGGACCGCACTCGTGGCCAGCATCGAGCTCATCGCCTGCCACGTCTCGAACATCTCACGGCCGTAGATGCCCTTCACCGTGAGCATGTGCGTGACGACCTTGCCCCAGTCCACCGCGATCGGGCCGCTCGGCAGCCCGAGCATCGCGATGCGGCCGCCGTGGTTCATGTTCTCGACCATCGCGGGCAGTGCGGTCGGCGCCCCGGACATCTCGAAGCCGACGTCGAAGCCCTCACGCATGCCGAGCCGCTCCTGCACCTCGCGGACGGCGGCGGCACCGTCATGGCGCACGTCCACCCCGAGGTCGGCGCCCATCCCCTCCGCCATGCGCAGCCGCTGGGGGCTGACGTCGGTCCCGACGACGAACCGCGCCCCGGCGTGACGGGCCACGGCGATCGCCATGAGGCCGATCGGCCCGCACCCGGTGACCAGCACGTCCTCGCCGACCAGGGGGAACGCGAGCGCGGTGTGCACGGCGTTGCCGAGCGGGTCGAAGAGGGCGCCCACCTCGGGTTCGACGGGGCCGTGGTGGACCCAGACGTTCGTGCCGGGCAGCGTCAGGTACTCCGCGAACGCGCCGTCACGCTGCACGCCGAGCCCCTTCGTGCGGATGCACATCTGCCGACGTCCGGCGCGACAGTTCCGGCAGGTGCCGCAGACGACGTGGCCCTCGCCGGACACGAGGTCGCCGACCGCGACGTCCCGCACGGCCGTGCCGACCTCGACGACCTCGCCGGAGAACTCGTGGCCGGGAACGAGCGGCGCGGTCACGGCCGACGCGGCCCAGTCGTCCCACCGCTCGATGTGCAGGTCGGTCCCGCAGATCCCGGTCCGCAGCACGCGGACGAGGACCTCGTCCTCGGTCGGGACCGGCACCGGCCGGTCGGTCATGATCAGTCCCGGACCGGCGTCCGGCTTCCAGAGCGCCCGCATCGGCGTCACCTCGTCACTCCGTCGTGCGTGTGGTGTGGTCGTCGGTGGCTCGTGGCCACCACGCTCAGCCTGGCACACCGTCCGGACGGACGGGAGGCCCGGTGTGCGCCCGGCGCGTCGCCCACCGGTGTCGGTGGCCGCGGCGACGTCCGTGGCGGGTCAGACCTCGGTGAACGGCTCGGCGTCGTCGAGCCGCACGCGCAGGGTGGGCGCCGCACGACGGCGGTTGCCGCCCGGCAGCACCCGCCGGGTCGACGAGCGGCGGATCACCTCGGCCTTGAGCGTCGCCGCGACCTCTCCCCCGTGCGCGTACGGGAACCGCACGATCGCACGGACCGTCCCGGGCACCGGGTCCTCCGGCACCGGCACCGGGCCGAGGACCGCCCCGACCACCGCGTCGCCGAGGGCCTCGACCGCCGCGGTCACCGCCTCGTCCGTGCCGGTGAGCGTCGCCACGCGGACCGCCGGCGGGAAGTGCAGGGCGCGTCGATCGACGAGTTCGTCGTGCGCCGGACCGTCGAGCCGCCAGAGCGCCATCGCGGTGGCGAGCTTCCCGCCGATGCCGACGAGGTACACCTCGGCACCAGGCGCGCCCTTGGCGGCGGCGTTCGTCCAGAAGCGGAGCACGTCCTCCTGCACCCGGAGCCCCTCACGCGCGAGGAGCCGTTCGCCGTCGAGCAGCAGGACGCAGGCGTACCCGCCCGGCACGCTGGGCTCCGCGCCACGGGTGGCGACGACCACCGCGGGGCGGGCCGGGACCTCGTCGAGCAGACGGGAGCCGTCGGCCACCACGATCCTCGTACCGGGGAACGCCCGGCCGAGCTCGTCGGCGGTCCGCTGCGCCCCCTGCCCGACGGGCTTGAGCTTCCCCCCGCCGCACGTCGGGCACCGGTACCCGACGGCGAGGGCACCGCAGAACCGGCACTGCGGGGTCGCGTTCCGGTGCGGGCTGCCGAGTGGTCCGCCGCACACTCGGCAGTGCGCGCGCTCCCCGCAGTCGGCGCAGACCAGCCCGGTGCCGAAGCCCGGGTTCGCGACCTGCACGAGGACCGGGCCGTGCTGGCTGGCCTCGCGCGCGGCACGCCACGCCGTGCTCGGGATGCGCGCCTGGGCCGCGAAGCCCTCGGCGCTCGCCTGCTGCGCGGTCGGGATCACCTTCGGCGTCGGCACCCGGTACGGGGCGACCTCCTGGAGCCAGTGCAGCTCGACGAGCCGCTGCACGTCGGTCGACCGGGCGTGCGCGAGGAACAGGAGCGCAGCGCCGGACTGGGCGGTCCGGACGAGGGCGACGTCCCGCGTGTGCACGTACGGGGCGCGGGGCTCGACGAAGGACGCGTCGCCGTCCTCCCACATCGCCACGAGTCCGAGCTCGGTAGCCGGTGCGAACGCCGCCGTCCGGTTGCCGATCGCCACGACCGCGTGGGTCCGCGCCTGCAGCAGTGCCTTCGCCCGCTGCCCGTTCGTCTGCTTGGCGTCGAACCGGACGACGCGCTCGGGCGGGAGGACGGCGAGGAGCGCACGTTCGAGGTCGGTGACGTCGCGGAAGTCCGGCACCGCGAGCACGGCGGACTCCTCGCGTGCGACGACCTGGGATGCGGCCTGCGCGAGCGTCGCGGCCCATCCGGGCACCCACACGGGATCGTCGGCCGTCCCGAGGTCGACGGGGTGGGGGACGGCGTCGACCGCAGCCCGTCCGTGGTCGGCGAGCAGTGCCTCCAGGACGCCCTCGCCGTAGCCGGTGACGGTGGTCGGCTCGACCGCCGGCGGCGACCACGAGGTGTCTCGGGCCAGCCAGGCCTTCTCGGCACGGACCTGCCGCGTCGGCACGGCGAGCCGGAGCACGTCGGACGCGACGCCGGCGGCACGGTCGGCGACGGCGCGCGCGAGCGTCCAGATCTCCGGCGCCAGCACGGGCACCGGTGACACGACCTGCTCGACGGGACTGAGCTCGCCCGGCCAGTCTCCCTCGGAGACGATCTCGACGACGTACGCGTCGGACATCCGGGCGCCGGTGCGCAGCGGCACCTTGACGCGGACCCCCGGCACGCAGTCGTCCTCGAGCTCGGCCGGCACCCGGTAGTCGAACAGACGGTCCAACTGCGGGAGCGGCGAGTCGAGGACGACGCGCGCGACGGAGGTCACACGGTGCCTAGACGGCGGCGGTGACGAGCCCTGCTGCGGCGCGGAGCTCCTCGACGCGGTCGAGCTGCTCCCAGGTGAAGCCGGGCAGCTCGCGGCCGAAGTGGCCGTACGCCGCGGTCTGCGCGTACCGGGGCTTGAGCAGGTCGAGGTCGCGGATGATCGCGGCCGGACGCAGGTCGAACACCTCGGTGATCGCCGCCTCGATCGTGGCGTCGTCGACGTGTCCGGTGCCGAAGGACTCGACGTACAGGCCGACGGGCTTCGCACGGCCGATGGCGTAGGCCACCTGGACCTCGAGCCGGTCCGCGAGCCCCGCGGCCACGGCGTTCTTCGCGACCCAGCGCAGCGCGTACGCGGCCGAGCGGTCGACCTTGGACGGGTCCTTGCCGCTGAACGCGCCACCACCGTGCCGGGAGGCTCCGCCGTACGTGTCGACGATCACCTTGCGCCCGGTGAGCCCGGCGTCGCCCTGCGGGCCGCCGATCTCGAACCGGCCGGTCGGGTTCACGATGACGTCGACGTGCGACGAGTCGAGGTCGACCAGCTCGAGCACCGGACGGATCACGTGCTCGGTGATCTGCGCCGTGAGCTCGTCGAGGGTGACCGCGGGCGAGTGCTGCGTGGAGAGCACGACCGTCTCGACGGTCTTCGGCACGACGCCGTCGTAGCCGACCGTGACCTGCGTCTTGCCGTCCGGACGGAGGAAGTCGAGCACGCCGGTCTTGCGGACCTCGGCCAGACGCTCCGCCAGGCGGTGCGCGAGCCAGATCGCGACGGGCATGTACTCGGGCGTCTCGTTCGTGGCGAAGCCGAACATGATGCCCTGGTCACCCGCACCCTGGCGGTCGAGCTCGTCGATGCCGGCGCCGGACCGGCTGTCGAGCGACTCGTCCACGCCCTGGGCGATGTCCGGTGACTGCGCGCCGATCGACACCTCGACACCGCAGGTGCGGCCGTCGAAGGACACCTCGGACGAGTTGTAGCCGATCCCCGTGATGACGTCGCGGACGAGCTTCGGGATCTCGACGTAGCCGGAGGTCGTGACCTCGCCCGCGACGTGCACGAGCCCGGTGGTGACCATCGTCTCGACCGCGACCCTCGCGTGCGGGTCGACCGCGAGCAGCGCGTCGAGGATCGTGTCCGAGATCTGGTCGCAGATCTTGTCGGGGTGCCCCTCCGTCACCGACTCGGACGTGAAGAGGCGCAGGTTGGTGCCGCTCACCGGGGTCAGTCGGTGGGCTGCTGCTGCTTGGTGACGGTCAGCTTGTCCTCGTTGATCTCGTGCAGAGCGACGGACAGCGGCTTGTCGTCGATCGTCGAGTCGACGAGCGGGCCGACGTTGTCGAAGAGCGACCCCTCGTGCAGGTCGGCGTAGTAGTCGTTGATCTGACGCGCGCGCTTCGAGGCGAAGATGACGAGCGCGTACTTCGACTCCACCTTGGCGAGCAGGTCGTCGATGGGCGGGTCGATGATGCCCTGGGGGTTGGCCATGGTGTCTCCTGTCGGCTGCGGGTGCGTGGGGCGCGGGTCCGACCGGATCGGACCGCCAGACCGTGGTCGGGCTGCGCGGGCGCGACGCCGAGGAGGCGCGCGCGGCTGCGCTGTGTCAGGGCGCAGAGAACAAGTCTACGACCTCGCGTGCCGCGGTGCCGACATCCGAGTTCACGATCCGCACGTCGAACTCGTCCTGCGCGGCCAGCTCGACCTTCGCGGTCTCGAGGCGGCGCGCCTGTTCCTCGGCGGACTCGGTGCCGCGACCGATGAGCCGGCGGACCAGTTCCTCCCACGTCGGCGGCAGCAGGAACACGAGCACGGCCTCGGGCATGGCGTCCCGCACCTGCCGGGCGCCCTGCAGGTCGATCTCGAGCATCACCTTGTCGCCGGCGTCGAGCGCGCGGTCGATCGGCGGACGCGGCGTGCCGTACCGGTAGGAGTTGTGCACGACCGCCCACTCGAGCAGCTCGCGGTCGCGGATCATCCGGTCGAACTCGGCGTCGTCGACGAAGTAGTAGTGCACGCCGTCGACCTCGCCCGGACGGGGCTTCCGGGTCGTCGCCGAGACGCTGAGGTTCACGTCGGGGAAGTGCTCGCGGATGTGCGCGCTCACGGTGCCCTTGCCGACCGCGGTCGGTCCGGCGAGCACGACGAGCTTCGACGCGCCGCGCTTCCGGCCGCGCGCGGCGAGCCAGTCCGCCAGGGCGGTGCGCTGGCGGGTACCGAGACCACCGAGCCGCTTGGACGGCGCGATGCGGAGCTCCCCCATCACGGCCTCGGCACGCGCCGGGCCGATGCCGGACATGCTCGTGAGCAGGTCCCGCACGCGCAGGGACTTCTCGGCGGGCAGGTCCTCGTCGGACCAGGCGGCACGGGCGACCTCGAGGGCGCTGCGCTCCCCCGACGCGACCTGCGCCTTGACCGCTGCACGGGCGCGCCGTGCGGCGACGGCGGCGCGGGCAGCCGCGACCCGGTCGACCTCCGGCGGGTTGCGGTGCGCGGGCAGGTCGCCGCGGTCGGGCGTCTGGTCCGTCACGCGGCCGCCCCCAGTGCAGCGTGGATGCGGTCGACGCGGTCCTGCACGAGGGCCGCGACACCGTCCGGGCCGTCCGCCAGCAGCCCGCGGGACTCGTTCACCAGGACCTGCTCGGCGCGCGCACCGTACCGGGCGCGCAGGTCCTCGATCCGCGCACCCTGGGCGCCGAAGCCCGGGGCGAGCACCGGCGCGTTGCCGATGGTCTCCGCGTCGATGCCGAAGTCGTCGAGGTCGAGGGTGGCGCCGAGCACGAGCCCGACGTCCCCGAGCGGCTGCTCGCCGCCGGTCCGGTTGTCGTCTGCCACATCAAGGACGATACCGGCAGCGACGGATCGTCCGGCACGCGGCCCCTCGGCGAGCACGGCGGTCTGCAGCACGCGCGCCTCCGGGTTGCTCGTCGCGGCGAGCACGAACACGCCCGCGTCGTTCCGCCGCGCCACCTCGACGGTGCCGGCGAGCGAGCCGTACCCGAGGTACGGCGACACCGTCATCGCGTCGGCCCGGAACGGGCCGTCAC
The DNA here is from genome assembly GCF_040545555.1 of Curtobacterium oceanosedimentum. Lineage (NCBI taxonomy): Bacteria > Bacillati > Actinomycetota > Actinomycetes > Micrococcales > Microbacteriaceae > Curtobacterium > Curtobacterium oceanosedimentum. The sequence goes on along the minus strand of NZ_JBEPMD010000001.1, from coordinate 250,567 downwards.
GGTCGAGCCACGCGAGCGCGTAGTCGTCACCGGTCGACCCGATGTCGCCCCGCTTCACGTCGGCGACGACCAGGAGGCCCGCATCGCGCGCGCGACGGAGGGTCGCGTCGAGCGCGCGGTACCCGGGTACCCCGGCCGCCTCGAAGAAGGCGATCTGCGGCTTCACGATCGCCGCGCGGCCGGCGGCCGCGTCGACCAGGGTCGCGCCGAAGGCGGTGAGGCCCTGCTCGTCGCGGCCGAGCCCCCACGCCGCCAGGGTGGCGGCGTGGGGGTCGATGCCGACGCACAGGGGGGAACGCTGCCCCACGGCGGCGGCGAGCCGGACACCGAAGGGGGTCGAGCCTCCCGTCCGGGGCGTCGACACGGCGGCCGTCACGTCCGCTCCCGTCACCAGGTCGCGCGCTCGAGCGCGTAGTCCTGCAGGCTGCGGGCGCTGAGCGGGGTGCCGATCGTCTCGATCGCCGCGACCGCCGCACCGAGCTGCGCGATCGTCGTGAAGAGCGGCTTGTCCGCGGCGACCGTGGCCGCACGGATCTCGTAGCCGTCCGCACGACCGGCGGCGCCGGAGGGCGTGTTGATGACGATGTCGACCGCGTCGCGAGCCAGCAGGTCGACGACGCTCTCGCCGCCCTCGCTGTACTTGCCGACCAGGGTGACCTCGATGCCGTTGCGGCGCAGGACCTCGGCGGTCCCCTCGGTCGCGGTGATCGTGAACCCGAGCTGCTGCAGGCGGTGCACGGGCAGGACGACCTGGCGCTTGTCCGTGTCCGCGACGCTCACGAAGACCGTGCCGCTCGTCGGCAGACCGCCGTACGCGGCGTCCTGCGACTTGAGGAACGCCCGCGGGAAGTCGCGGTCGATGCCCATGACCTCGCCGGTCGACCGCATCTCGGGGCTGAGCACCGAGTCGACGACCTGGCCGTCGTGGGTGCGGAAGCGACGGAAGGGCAGCACGGCCTCCTTCACGGCGACGGGTGCCTGCGGCGGGACCGAGGAACCGTCGCGCTCCGGCAGCATGCCCTCGGCGACGAGCGCGTCGATCGACGTGCCGGTCATCACCCGGCTGGCCGCCTTGGCGAGCGGGATGCCGAGCGCCTTGGACACGAACGGGACCGTGCGGCTGGCGCGCGGGTTCGCCTCGAGGACGTAGAGCACGCCCGCGCCGATCGCGAACTGCACGTTGAGCAGGCCCTGCACGCCGATGCCGCGGGCGATCTTCTCCGTCGCCTCGACCACGCCGCGGATCTCCGCCTTGCCGAGGCCGACCGGCGGCAGGGTGCAGGCCGAGTCGCCGGAGTGGATGCCGGCCTCCTCGATGTGCTCCATGATGCCGCCGACGTACAGCCGCTCGCCGTCGAAGAGCGCGTCGACGTCGATCTCCACCGCGTCGTCGAGGAACCGGTCGACCAGCAGCGGCAGGTCCGGACCGATGATCGCCTGGTCGGCCATGCGGTCGAAGTAGTCCGCGAGGGCGGCCGGGTCGTAGACGATCTCCATGCCGCGTCCGCCGAGCACGAAGGACGGGCGGACGAGGACCGGGTACCCGATCTCCTCGGCCACCGCGGTCGCGCTGGCGAGGTCGTGGGCGGTGCCGTTCCGCGGTGCGAGCAGGCCGGCCTGCTCGAGGATCGCGGCGAACTGGCCGCGCTCCTCGGCGGAGTCGATCGCGCTCGGGGTCGTGCCGAGGATCGGGATGCCGGCCGCCTCGAGCGGCTTCGCGAGCCCGAGGGCGGTCTGACCACCGAGCTGCACGACGACGCCGACGAGCTCGCCGGACGCCGCCTCGGCCTCGATGACCTCGAGGACGTCCTCGGTGGTGAGCGGCTCGAAGTACAGCCGGTCCGAGGTGTCGTAGTCGGTGGAGACCGTCTCCGGGTTGCAGTTGATCATGATCGTCTCGTAGCCGGCGTCCGACAGCGCGAACGAGGCGTGCACGCACGAGTAGTCGAACTCGACGCCCTGCCCGATGCGGTTCGGGCCGGAGCCGAGGATGACGACCTTCTTGCGGTCGCTCGCGGCGACCTCGGTCTCGGCGTCGTACGACGAGTAGTGGTACGGCGTGAGCGCCGGGAACTCGCCGGCGCAGGTGTCCACCGTCTTGAAGACCGGGCGGATGCCCTGCTCGTGGCGGGCGTCGCGCGCCTCCTGCTCGGAGATCCCTCGCAGCGCGGCGATCTGCGCGTCGCTGAAGCCGTGCTCCTTCGCCCAGCGCAGGGTGTCCGCGTCGAGCGTCTCCGCAGCACGCACCTCGTCGGCGACCTCGTTGATGAGGACGATCTGGTCGATGAACCACGGGTCGATCTTCGTGGCCTCGAAGACCTCGTCCGCGGTGGCGCCGGCGACGAGGGCCTGCTGCACGGTCACGATGCGGCCGTCGGTCGGCACCTGGGCCTTTGACAGCAGGCCGTCCTTGTCGAGCTCGGCCGCCGGGGTGTCCCAGTGGAAGCTCGAACCGCGCTTCTCGAGGCTCCGCAGGGACTTCTGCAGCGCGGTGGCGTAGTTCCGGCCGATGGCCATCGCCTCGCCGACGCTCTTCATGGTGGTGGTGAGCGTGGCGTCGGCCGCCGGGAACTTCTCGAACGCGAACCGCGGGGTCTTCACGACGACGTAGTCGAGCGTCGGCTCGAAGCTCGCCGGCGTGACCCGGGTGATGTCGTTCTCGATCTCGTCGAGGCGGTACCCGATGGCGAGCTTCGCGGCGATCTTCGCGATCGGGAAGCCGGTCGCCTTCGACGCGAGCGCGGACGAGCGGGAGACACGCGGGTTCATCTCGATGACGATCAGGCGCCCGTTCGACGGGTCGACGGCGAACTGGATGTTGCAGCCGCCGGTGTCGACACCGACGCGACGGATGATGTCGATGCCGATGTTCCGCATGTTCTGGTACTCGCGGTCGGTCAGCGTCAGCGCCGGGGCGACGGTGATCGAGTCGCCCGTGTGCACGCCGACGGGGTCGACGTTCTCGATCGAGCAGATCACGACCGTGTTGTCGAAGTTGTCCCGCATGAGCTCGAGCTCGTACTCCTTCCAACCGAGGATCGACTCCTCGAGGAGCACCTCGGTGGTCGGGCTCGACTGCAGGCCGTCGCCCACGAAGCGGACGAGCTCCTCCTCGTTGTACGCGAAGCCGGAGCCGAGACCACCCATCGTGAAGGACGGTCGGACGACGAGCGGGTAGCCGAGGTCCTGCGCGAACGCCTTCGCCTCGTCCAGGGTGTGGGCGATGTGGCTGCGGGCCACGTCGGCACCGGACTCGAGCACGAGCTCCTTGAAGAGCTGGCGGTCCTCGCCGCGCTGGATGGCGTCGACCTTGGCACCGATGAGCTCGACGCCGTACTTGTCGAGGATGCCCTCGGCGTCGAGCTTGATCGCCGCGTTGAGCGCCGTCTGGCCACCGAGGGTCGGGAGCACGGCGTCCGGGCGCTCGATCCTGATGATCTCCTCGAGCGAGGCGCTCGTGATCGGCTCGATGTAGGTCGCGTCGGCGAAGTCGGGGTCGGTCATGATCGTCGCCGGGTTCGGGTTGACGAGGATGACGCGGACGCCCTCGGCGCGGAGGACACGGCACGCCTGGGTGCCGGAGTAGTCGAACTCGGCGGCCTGACCGATGACGATCGGGCCCGAGCCGATGACGAGGACGGAGTTGATGTCTGCGCGCTTCGGCATCAGTTGCTGCTTTCGTTCTGCGCGGCCGACGCGCCGGCGTCGGTCGTCGGGTCGGCTGCGGGGGTCGTGGCGGTGGCGGTCGCCGCGTCGAGCGGCTTCCCCTCGCGCCGCGCACGGACCAGGTCCGCGAACCGGTCGAACAGGTACATGGAGTCGTGCGGACCGGCCGCCGCCTCGGGGTGGTACTGCACGCTGAACGCGGGCACGTCGAGCGCGCGGAGGCCCTCGACGACCTGGTCGTTCAGGGAGTAGTGCGAGACCTCGACCCGGCCGAACCCGGCCGGCGACTCGAGCACCTCGCCCAGGGGCGCGTCGACCGCGAAGCCGTGGTTCTGGCTCGTGATCTCGACCTTCCCCGTGGCGGTGTCGAGCACCGGCTGGTTGATGCCGCGGTGGCCGAAGGGCAGCTTGTACGTGCCGAAGCCGAGCGCGCGGCCGAGGAGCTGGTTGCCGAAGCAGATGCCGAAGAACGGGCGGCCGGTCTTCAGGGACTCCTGGAGCAGTTCGACCTGCGCGTCGCTCGCGGCCGGGTCACCGGGGCCGTTCGAGTAGAAGAGCGCATCGGGGTCGAGCTTCTGCAGCGCGTCCGCCGTGATGTCCTGCGGCACGACGTGCACCTCGAACCCGCGCTCGGCGAGGTACCGGGTGGTGGACGCCTTGACGCCGAGGTCGAGCACGGCGAGCCGGCCGATCTGCTCGCCGACGGCAGGGACCACGTACGTCTCCGGCGTGGACACGATCGACGAGAAGCTCGCGCCGGCCATGGCGGCCTGCTCGCGCACGGCGCGCAGCTGTTCGTCCGCGGACAGGTCCGCGTCCGCCCCGCTGAAGACGCCGCCCTTCATGGCGCCCGCGTCGCGGATCCGGCGGGTGAGCGCGCGCGTGTCGATGCCGGAGATGCCGACGATGCCGTCGCGCACCAGGTGGTCGTCGAGGGTCGCGTTCGCGCGGTGGTTCGACACGACGCGGCTGGGGTCACGGACCACGTAGCCGGCGACCCAGATGCGACGGGACTCGGGGTCCTCGTCGTTGACGCCGGTGTTGCCGATGTGCGGCGCGGTCTGCACCACGATCTGCCCGGCGTAGGACGGGTCGGTCAGCGTCTCCTGGTAGCCGGTCATACCGGTGGCGAAGACGACCTCTCCCAGGGATCGGCCTCGGGCGCCGTAGGCCCGTCCGTCGTAGCGGGTGCCGTCCTCGAGGACCAGTACGGCCCGTTCGCGTGTCATCAGTTCGTCCCTTCGCCCGCGGTGTGCGGGTGTTCGTGCGTCGTCGTCAGTCCCTGCAGGGCGGCGAGTGCTGCTGCGTCGCCCTCCGGGAACCGGAAGTAGGTGTCGAGGTCCGTCGCTCCTGCGGCGCCGGTCGCCGTCCATCGCAGACGGACCAGTCCCCCGGGTTCGACCACCCGGTCGATGGCCGAGGTCGCCCGGTCGGCGCCACGGACGTCGGTCGCGGCGATCCACCGGTCGGCGGTGCCGGCGTGGTGCAGGACCACCCCGGTGTCGTGCACGGTCACCCCTCCGCGGCCCCGGAACCCGAGCCCGCCCGCCGTGATGCGTTCGAGGGGCTGGTCGGCGCGGGTCGTCGCAACGGTGAAGCCGTCCCAGGACCCGGCCGCCGGTCCGAGCCCGGTCGGCACCGGGACGGGAGGCACCGCTGCGGTCTGCGCGCGGGTCCGGGTCCGCCAGGTGCGCGCCATGGCGACGAACAGCGCGGCCACCAGGAGCAGGATCACCGCTCCGGTCAGCCAGCGCAGCGCGTCGCCGCTCACCGTGTCACCGCCGGGCTCACGCGGACGCCGCCTTCGTCGACCGCGCCGACGGCGTCGCGAGTGCGGCCGCGGCGACCGTCTCGGCGTCGACGAGCACGCCGTCGAGCAGCGTCGGGTACCCGTGGTGGAAGGTCGCGACGACCCGGCCGGGCAGCCGCATGCCGAGGTACGGCGAGTTCTGCGACTGGCCGTGCAGGTCGTCGACCGAGAACTCCCGCACCGCCGCGGGGTCGTACAGCGTCAGCTCGGCGGGGGCACCCTCGGCGATGCGCTGACCGTGCCCCTCGACCTGGCCGATGCGGGCGGGTGCCTCGGACAGCACCCGCGCGACGTCCGCCCAGCCGAGCCGGCCGTCCTCGACCACTGCGGCGTGCACGACGCTCAGCGCCGACTCGAGCCCGACCATGCCGTTCGCTGCGGCCGGCCACTCGCAACACTTCGCCTCCGCGGTGTGCGGGGCGTGGTCGGTCGCGACGATGTCGATCGTGCGGTCGGCCAGTGCGGCGCGCAGGGCGTCGACGTCCTCGCGGGAGCGCAGCGGCGGGTTCACCTTGTACCGGGCGTCGTACCCGGGTGCGCCGTCGACCCCGGCGATGAGGTCCTCGGTGAGCACGAGGTGGTGCGGCGTGACCTCGGCGGTGACCTCGATCCCGCGGGATTTCGCCCAGCGGATCACCTCGACGCTGCCGGCGGTCGACACGTGGCAGACGTGCAGGCGTGCGCCCACGTGGTCGGCGAGCAGCACGTCGCGGGCGATGATCGCCTCCTCGGCCACGGCCGGCCAGCCGGCGAGCCCGAGCTCCGACGACAGCCGGCCCTCGTTCATCTGCGCGCCGATGGTCAGCCGCGGCTCCTGCGCGTGCTGCGCGAGGACGCCGCCGAAGCCCTTGATGTACTCGAGCGCCCGACGCATGAGCAGCGGGTCGGCGACGCACGAGCCGTCGTCCGAGAAGACGCGGACCTTCGCCCGGCTCGTCGCCATCGCACCGATCTCGGACAGGTGCGTGCCCTGCAGCCCCTGCGACACGGCGCCGATCGGGCGGACCGTGACGTAGCCGGCGTCGTCCCCGAGCGCCTGGACCTGCTCGACCACGCCCGCGGTGTCCGCGACCGGCGAGGAGTTCGCCATCGCGTTGACGGCGGTGAAGCCGCCGGCCGCCGCGGCACGGGATCCGGTGAGGACGGTCTCGGACTCCTCGGAGCCGGGCTCGCGCAGGTGCGTGTGGAGGTCCACGAGACCGGGCAGGGCGATCAGGCCGTCCGCGTCCACGACCGAGGCACCGGCCGCGTCGAGACCGGACCCGACCGCGGTGATGCGTCGTCCCTCCAGGCGGATGTCGGCACGCGAGCCGTCGACCAGCTGCGCGCCGCGGATCAGGTGGGCGGTCATGCGACGTGCTCCTTCGCTTCGTGCTCGCCGGTGAGGGCGAGGTACAGGACGGCCATGCGGACGGACACGCCGTTGGCGACCTGCTCGACGACCGTCGAGCGCGGGTCGTCGGCGGCCACGCCGGCGATCTCGAGGCCGCGGTTCATCGGCCCCGGGTGCATGATCAGCGTGCGCTCGGACAGGCTGGCCGCCCGGGCGGCGGTGAGGCCGAAGTGGCGGGTGTACTCGCGGGGGTTCGGGAAGAAGGCGTCGTTCATCCGCTCCTGCTGGATCCGGAGCAGCATCACGACGTCCGGGTCCTCGGCGAGGGCGGCGTCGAGGTCGTGGTGCACGGCGGCACCGAACGGCCGGTCGACCGCGGGCAGCAGGGTCGGCGGCGCGGCGAACGTGACCTCCGCGCCGAGCGTGCGGAGCAGCCAGGCGTTGCTCCGGGCGACCCTGCTGTGCAGGACGTCGCCGACGATCGTCACGCGGACGCCGTCGAGCCCCTGCCCGCGGCTCGCGGTGCCGTGGAGACGACGGCGCATCGTGAAGGCGTCGAGCAGGGCCTGCGTCGGGTGCTCGTGCGTCCCGTCGCCGGCGTTGACGACCGGGACGTCGATCCAGTCGGCCTCGGCGAGGACCCGCGGGGCGCCCGACGCCGGGTGCCGCATGACGATGCCGTCGATGCCCATCGCGCCGAGGGTCTGCACGGTGTCCTTCAGCGACTCGCCCTTCGAGACGCTGGAGCCCTTCGCCGCGAAGTTGATGACGTCGGCGGACAGGCGCTTGGCGGCGGCCTCGAAGGAGATGCGCGTGCGGGTGGAGTCCTCGAAGAACAGGTTCACGACGGTCTTGCCGCGGAGGGCCGGGAGCTTCCGGACCTCGCGCGTGTTGACCTCGGCCATCTCCTCGGCGATGTCGAGGATGCGGACGGCCTGCTCGCGGGACAGGTCGGCGGTGGAGAGGAGGTGCTTCACGAGGCGGCCTCCTGCCGCGCGTCCGGCTGTTCGATGACGACCTCGTCGGTGCCGTCGGTCTCGGTCAGCCGCAGCGTGACCCGCTCGTCGGACGCGGTCGGCAGGTTCTTGCCGACGTGGTCCGCGCGGATCGGCAGTTCCCGGTGCCCCCGGTCGACGAGCACCGCGAGGCGGACCGCGCGCGGTCGTCCGATCCCCTGCAGGGCGTCGAGCGCGGCGCGGACCGTGCGGCCGGAGAACAGCACGTCGTCCACGAGCACGACGACCTTGCCGTCGATGCCGCCGGCCGGGATCGTCGTCCGGTGCGGGGCGCGGCCGATGCCGTGACCGAGGTCGTCCCGGTGCATGGTGACGTCGAGCGTGCCGGTGCGGGTGGGACCCGGCGTCCACTCGGGCTCGATGTCGGCCAGGATGCGGTCGAGCCGCTCGGCCAGGACGGCACCCCGTGTCGGGATGCCCAGGAGCACGAGCTCCGAGGCGCCGTGGTTGGCCTCGAGGATCTCGTGCGCGATGCGCGTCAGAGCACGCGTGATGTCGGGGTGTTGCAGGACCGTTCTGGTGCCCACGCCGACCTCCTTCCCCGCCTCACCGGACGGACTTAAAGGACGCTGACGTGGACAACCCTACTCGGACTCCTCGTCCCCCGCGACAGTCCGACCGGACGGTGCGGCGCCCTGCTCGGCAGTCCGACCGGACGGTGCGGAGCCCTGCTCGGCAGTGCGACCGGACGGTGCACGGCCGCCGGCGACGGCGCCGAGCACGCCGTTCACGAAGCCGGCCGAGTCGTCCGTCGAGAGCGACTGCGCGAGCTCGACGGCCTCGGCGATGGCGACCGCGTCCGGGACCTCCGGGTTGTACCGGAGTTCCCAGACACCCATCCGCAGGATGCAGCGGTCGAGCACGGGCATGCGGGCGATGGACCAGCCCTGCGCGTGCTCGACGATCACCTTGTCGATCGCCGAGCGGTCGTCGTCGACGCCGGTGACGATCTGACGGGCGTAGTCCCAGCTCGACGCCCGCTCGGGCTGGTCGAGGTGCCGCACCGTCTCGGTGGCCAGGACGTCCGCGATCGGGAGCTCACGCACCTCGGCGACGTACAGCATGTCGAGGGCGCGCTTGCGGGCCTTCGAACGAGCACTCATGGAGCGAGCGCCTAGTTGTTGACGCGGCCGAGGAAGCTGCCGTCGCGCGTGTCGATCTTCACGGTGGTGCCGTTCTCCAGGTAGAGCGGGACCTGGATGCGGTGGCCGGTCGCGATGATGGTCGCGTCCTTCGTGCCGCCCGAGGAACGGTCGCCCTGCAGGCCCGGCTCGGTCTCGACCTCGGTGACGATCGACGTCGGGAGCTCGATGTAGAGCGGGTTGCCCTCGTTCATCGCGATGGTGACCATGGCGGACTCGAGCAGGTAGTTCTTGGCGTCGCCGACGACGGTCTCCGACACGGGGACCTGGTCGTAGGTGTCGGTGTCCATGAAGACGTACGACTCGCCGTCCTGGTACAGGTACTGGTAGTCGCGGCGGTCCACGGTCGCGGTGTCGATCTTCGCGCCGGCGTTGAACGTGCGGTCGACGACCTTGCCCGAGACGACGTTCTTGAGCTTGGTGCGGACGAAGGCGCCGCCCTTGCCCGGCTTGACGTGCTGGAACTCGACGACCGACCAGAGCTGCCCGTCGATGATGAGAACGGCGCCGTTCTTGATGTCAGTGGTACTCGCCATGGGTCTTCCGTTCGATGGTGTTGTGAAGGTCTCCCGGACGTTCGTCCGGTCCCGGCGACGACGGAGAGTGCCCGCGCCGACGCCCCGACGAGTGTAGCGGACGAGGACCGCCGGGCCGGTGGTCGCCGCCGTGGGCGACCGCCGCTCGGTCGCGGCTCACCGCCTCCGCCGCGCCCGCCACGCGTCGATCGCCGCCCAGACCAGCAGCACCACGGCGGTACCGCCCAGGATCCCCCCGGCCTCCCCGGTGGAGAGCACCGCCGTCGGCCTCGCCGGCGACGCGAGGTACACGATCGCCAGCACGCCGGCACCGGCGCCGAGCAGCACGAGCAGCACGCGCCGCACCAGGCCGGAGACCACCTCACGGTCGCGGCGGTCCGAGAACAGCCGGATGTTCACCGCGAGCTTGCCCGTCTCGAGCGCCTCGGTGATGCGGTCGACCCGTCGGGGCAGCTTCCGTGCGGCCGACACCACCCCGAAGAGCTCGCGGACGGCGAGGTCGCGCACGGCCCGCGGCCGCAGCTGGTCGCGGATCTGCTGCCGCGCGAGATCGCGCGACTCCTCGAGCAGGTCGAACGACGGCGCGAGGCTGCGGAGGGTCCCCTCGAAGATCGCGAGCGCTCGGGCGGCGGCGACGAAGTCCGGTGGTGGCTTGAGCCGGTAGCGCCCGAACACGGCGACGGCGTCGTCGACGGTCTCGACGCCGATCCGGGCACCTGGGCCGAGCTCGTCCGCGACGAACGCCGCGATGTCCCGGCGGAAGTCGGGTTCGTCCTCGGCGTCGCGTACCGGTGCCATCCGCATCACCGCGTCGGCGATCCGCTCCGTGTCGTCCTGGATGTAGCCGGCGAGCAGGTCCTGCACGGTGCTCCGCAGGCCCGGGTCGAGTCGGCCGACGGACCCGAAGTCGATGAGGGCCGGACGCCCGTCCGGCAGCAGCACGACGTTCCCCGGGTGCAGGTCGGCGTGGTAGATCCCGTCGAAGACGATCTGCCGGAGGAAGGCGTCGAGCACGGCGCGCATCGGCGTGTCGAGGTCCTGGCCGCTCCCCGCGGCACGCAACGCGCTGAGCGTCTCGCCGTCGAGGAACTCCATCACCATCACCCGACGGCCGGAGAGGTCCCGGTACGGCTCCGGGTAGGCGACCGCGTCCGGCCGGGCGCTCCTGGCCTGCGCGGCACGCAGCGCGGTCAGGTTCCGCATCTCCGAGGTGAAGTCCACCTGACGCACCAGGTCGTCGGCGTACTGCTGTGCGACGTCGGCGACCCCGACCTGGCGGGCCTCGGTGCTCGTGCGCGCGAGGAACCGGACCACCCGCAGCGCGATGTCGACGTCGCGACGGACCGCGGTGTCGATGCCGGGGCGCTGGACCTTGACGGCGACGACCGTTCCGTCGAGCAGGGTCGCGCGGTGCACCTGCGCGATCGAGGCCGCGGCGACCGGTTCGGCGTCGAAGGACGCGAACACCTCGTCGACGGATGCGCCCAGCTCCTCCTCGAGGAGCGCCGCGACCTCTGCGGCGTCGGCGGGACGGACGCTCCGCTGCAGGTGTGCGAGGCCCTCGGTCCACTCGTCGGGCAGCAGGTCGTCGCGGGTCGACAGCAGCTGTCCCATCTTCACGAACCCACCGCCCGCCTCCTCGAGGGCGCGACGCAGGTGCTCGGCCTGCCGTCGCCGCAGGTCCGACGTCTCCGGCTCACGCGTGAAGTCGAGCCGTCGGAAGGGCAGGAGCTCGTGGCGGCGGGCGATCGACAGCAGCTCGGCGAAGCGTCGGGCACGGGAACGCAGGCTGCCGACGGCGACGTCCTGCTGGCCGAGGTCGCTCAGGCGGGGCGGGGTGGGCACCGGACCAGTCTGCTCCCCGGCCCTGCGGGCCTGCCCCGCTCCTGCACAGCCGGGAGGCGCGACGCACCGTCCACAGGTCGGCGCACCACCCACGTACGGTCGGGTCCACTGCACGACCCTCGTCACATGGACACTGCACGCATGACCGCGGCGATCGCTGCGACGGCGTCGATCGCCGCTGCGGTCGTCAGCTGGTTCGGCGCCTTCCAGGCACGACGCACCGCGGACCGTGACCATGCCTGGTCGCGCTTGGTCTGGGCGCTCGCTCGGCGACGGGACAGCCCGGAGTACGACATCTCGAAACGTGTGCTCGTGGCGCTCGAAGACGTAGCGTGGTGGTCCGAACCGGACCGGCGGCTGGCCACGCAGGCGCTGCGTCGCATCGTCGCGGCCGAAGCTCAGCCCGATGACACCATGACGACCACCGACGGAAGGACCGGATCAGATGCCGCTCCGGAGACCACTCCCTGACGCACCGGATCTCGACGTCGACGGGCGGGAGCAGTACTACGCGTGGGTGAACGGAGCAACGGTCGACGAGTTCCGGGAGTGGAAGCGTACCGATGTCCTCACCGTCTCGCTCCGCGTGAAGTGGTGGTGGCGTCGAACGTGCCGCAAGCTCCGCTGACCGCGGCGTACGGACCGGCTAGACGCCGACCTCCTGGTAGGCGGTGAAGAGCAGGTGGTCCTCCGGGCCCTCGAGGGTGACGGGCTTGCCGACCCCGTCGAGGATGATGAACCGGAGCATGCCCGCACGCGCCTTCTTGTCACGACGCATGGTGGCGAGCAGGCCCTCCCACCGTCCGAGTCCGTAGCTCGTCGGCAGCTCCAGCGACTCGAGGATCGACCGGTGCCGGTCGACGGTCGCGTCGTCCAGGTGTCCCGTCAGCCGCGCGAGTTCGGCGGCGAACACCATGCCGACCGACACCGCCGCGCCGTGCCGCCACTGGTAGCGCTCGGCGTGCTCGATCGCGTGCCCGAGGGTGTGCCCGTAGTTCAGCACCTCCCGGCGCCCCTGCTCGGTGAAGTCCTCGGAGACGACCTCGGCCTTGAGCGCGATCGCGAGCTCGACGACGCGGCGGAACTCCGGCGTCGTCGGGTCGGTGACGCGGTCGACGTCGGCCTCGATCACGTCCAGGATCTCGGGCACCGCGATGAAGCCCGCCTTGACGATCTCGGCGAACCCGGTGAGCACGTCGTTGCGTGGCAGCGTCCGGACGAGGTCGAGATCGGCGACCACCGCGCGCGGGTGGTGGAAGGCCCCGACCAGGTTCTTGCCCTCGTTGGTGTTGATGCCGGTCTTCCCGCCGACGCTCGCGTCGACCAGTCCGAGCACGCTCGTCGGCATCGCCAGGAACGGCACGCCCCGGAGCCAGGTCGCCGCGACGAACCCGGCGAGGTCGGTGACGGCTCCCCCGCCGAGGCCGATGACGGCGTCGGTGCGGGTGAAGTCCGCCTGGCCCATGACCTGCCAGCAGAACGCGGCGACCTCGATGCGCTTGGCAGCCTCGGCATCGGGGACCTCGGCGATCAGGGCGTCGAGCCCGGCGTCGACGAGGACGGTGCGGAGCTCGTTCGCCCGGGCACCGAGGGTCGGCGCGTGCACGATGAGCACCTTCGCCACCCGCTGGCCGAGCAGCGACGGGACCGAGCCGAACAGGTCGTTGCCGACCACGACGAGGGAGCCGCCCTCGCCGCCGACCCGGATCTCGGTGGTGCCCTCGGGCAGGTTCGACGCGGTCACGGTGTCCCTCCGGTGGTGTGCTCCTGGTCGGAGCCGGTGCGCCCCTCGTCGGAGCCGGTGCGCCCCTCGTCGGAGCCGGTGCGCCCCTCGTCGGAGCCGGTCTGCTGCTCGGTCACCCACGCGACGACGTCGCGGACGACGTGCGACATCGGGCGTCGCGAGGTGTCGAACGTCGCGTGCGCGAGCTCGGCGTAGGTCGCTGCCCGCTCGTCGGCGATGGTCTGCCACGCATCGATCCCTCCCTGCGCCAGGAGCGGTCGGTCGCTCCCGGCGATCCGCGCCGCGACGGCCTCGGGTGACACCGTGAGCAGCACGATGCGCGAACCGCGCAGGGCCGCCCGCGTGTCCGGGTGCGTCACGGCGCCTCCGCCGACCGAGACGACGCCGCCGGTCGCGACGGCCGCACGCACCGCCTCGGCCTCGAGCTCGCGGAACGCCGGTTCACCACGGTCGGCGAAGATGCCCGGGATCGGTCCGTGTGCTCGTGCGATGACCCGGTCGGTGTCGGTGAACGGCACACCGAGCGCCTTGGCGACGCGCTTGCCGACGCTCGACTTGCCGGCACCCATCGGTCCGATCACGACGACCGGCACGTCGGTTCCCGGGACTGCCCCGGTGGTCGACGCGTCGGCGCCGGTCACCGGACCGACGTGGACTCGGCCGCGTGCGACCCGGCCGCCTGGGACGCTGCGCCGTCGGTCCGGCGGGAACGCAGGGTCTCCGGCAGTGCCGCGAGGTAGGCGTCGAGGTTGCGCTTCGTCTCGGTCAGGCTGTCGCCGCCGAACTTCTCCAGCACGGCATCGGCCAGCACGAGCGCGACCATCGCCTCGGCCACGACACCGGAGGCCGGCACCGCGCAGACGTCGCTGCGCTGGTGGTGGGCGGCGGCGTCCTCGCCGGTGGCGACGTCGATGGTGTGCAAGGCGTGCGGGACGGTCGCGATCGGCTTCATGCCCGCACGGACGCGGAGGACGGTCCCGGTGGACATGCCGCCCTCGGTCCCGCCGGCGCGGTCGCTCGTCCGGACGATCTCGCCGTCCTCGCGGTACAGCTCGTCGTGCGCCTCGGACCCGCGGCGTGCTGCGGTGGCGAACCCGTCGCCGACCTCGACGCCCTTGATCGCCTGGATGCCCATGATCGCCGCGGCGAGTCGGGCGTCGAGTCGACGGTCCCAGTGCACGTGCGAGCCGAGCCCGGGCGGGACACCGTAGAACAGCACCTCGACGACCCCACCGAGGGTGTCCCCGTCCTTCTTCGCCGCCTCGACCTCGGTGACCATCCGTGCGGAGGTCTCCGGGTCCGCGCAGCGGAGCTGGTCCTCGTCCAGGCGGTCGACGTCGTCGGGCAGGGGCAGCGGCGTGCCGTCGGGCACGCGGACGGTGCCGACCTGCAGGGTGTGGGCGACCGAGCGGATGCCCAGCTCGGCCAGGAAGGACTTGGCGACCGCACCGAGTGCGACCCGCGCCGCGGTCTCGCGGGCGGACGCACGCTCGAGGATCGGTCGTGCCTCGTCGAAGCCGTACTTCTGCATGCCGACCAGGTCGGCGTGGCCGGGGCGCGGCCGGGTCAGGGGGGCGCTGCGGCCGCGGGACATCTCGGTCGACTCGACGGGCTCGGGGTTCATCACCTCGACCCACTTGGGCCACTCGGTGTTGCCGATGCGGATCGCGATGGGGCTGCCGAGCGAGGAGCCGTGGCGCACGCCACCGGAGACGTGGAGCTCGTCCTGCTCGAACTTCATCCGCGACCCGCGTCCGTAGCCGAGCTTCCGTCGCGCGAGGTCGGTGCGGATGGACTCGAACGACACCGGGACGCCCGCGGGCAGGCCCTCGAGCATCGCGATGAGTTCGGGTCCGTGGGACTCACCAGCGGTCAACCAACGAAGCATGTCGACCATCCTCCCACAGGGTCCGGTCGTGCGACGCGACCGGACCCTGCGGGCACTACTGGTACTCGGGGTGCGCCCGGAGCCAGGCCTGGAACTGCTTCACGGCCACCTGGTGCTCCGCGTACGTGTCCGAGAAGACGGTCTCGCCCGTGTCCAGGTCGACCGTCACGAAGTAGAGCCACTTGCCGTCGGCCATGTTCGTGACGGCCTTGATCGCGACGTCGCCCGGGTTCGAGATCGGTGCCGGGGGCAGCCCCTTGTGCACGTAGGTGTTGTACGGGTTCCCGGCGTCGGCGCGTTCGGCGTCGGTCGTGGTCACCTTGTGCGTGTTGCCCGTCCCGTAGGCGACGGTCGCGTCCGACTGCAGCGGCATGTCGATGTCGAGCCGGTTCTGGAACACCCGGGCGACCTTCGGGTAGTCGGCGGCGAGGCCCGCCTCCTTCTGCACGAGCGAGGCGAAGACGACCACCCGCTCCTGGTCGGCCTCGGCGACCCCGGCGGCGGCCAGGTGCTCCTTCATGGTGTCGACCATCGACTGGAAGTACTGCTTCGCGGTCCACCCGGGGTTGATCGGGTACGTCGCCGGGAAGAGCCACCCCTCGAGCGTCGTCGCGCCCGCGGGGAGCCCGTAGGCCTGCACGTCCTTCGCGGCTGCGCTCACCTCGGCCTCGGACAGCCCCGCCTTCGAGACCATTCCCGCCTCGATGTCCTGCAGCGCGGTCCCCTCCGGGATCACGATCGAGGCCTGGACGCGGTTGCCGGAGTCCTTGAGCGCGGCGAGGGCGGCCTTCGAGCTCATCTCCTTCTTCAGCTCGTACGACCCCGGCTGGAACGAGACGTCCGGCGAGGTCAGCAGCAGCTTGTAGAAGACCTTCGAGCTCTTCACGACCCCGCTGCGCTGCAGGGTCTTCGCGACGTCCTCGCCGATGTCGCCCTGCTTGATGGTCACGGTGACCTTGCTCGTCCCGTCGCCCGTGTAGTCGTCGGGCTCGCTGGAACCGCCGACGGCGCTGATCAGCTGCTGCACCTTGGGCGCGGCGAACGCGTACGCACCGACGCCACCGACCAGGACGAGGGCGACGATCACGATGCCGGCGATCAGCGGCCCTCGACGCCGCTTCGGTCGCGGCTCGCGCGGCGGCCGGGAGGCTCCTCCGCCTCCGCCACTCCGCCCGCGTCCGTCTCCGGTACCGCCGGCCCCGTGGTCGCCCCCGGCAGCTCCGCCCCCGGCGGCGGCTGCGGCTGCGGCTGCGTCCGGTCCGTCGGAGTCGCTCGCGGCGCGCGCGCTCCGGCCCGACCGGGATCCGGCACGGGCATCGCGGACGGCCTGGGCGTCTGGCGCCCTGAGTTCTCCGGTCAGCAGCGCCCGGACGTCGGGGTGCAGCTCGTCGTCCGATCTCGCGACCGGTGCGTCCGCCGGAGAGGAGGGTCGCACCGTCGCCGGCTGCGACGCCGGACCACGCGCGTCGGGACCCGCTGCGGCCGCACCGCCGTCGGTGTCCTCCGCCGGTGCGGGGCCCCGGCGTCCGCGTTCGGACCCTGCCGCCTCGGCGGCGCGGGCCTCCCGCCGGGACATCGGTCGGTCGGGCTCGGCGGCGGGTTCGGCGGTGCCACGTCGCCGCCCGGCGTCGTCGCCGGGCGCGATGATGGCGTCCCAGTCCAGGTCGTCTGCCAAGGGATCCTCGGTCTCTCGGGTCGGGGGCTCCACCTGGGCCCCGTCGGTCCGGGAACGACGGTCTCCCGACCCGTCCCGGGGCCGGTCGGTCAGGGAAGCGTTGCGCCGGGAGCGGCGCTGGACGCACGCTCGTGGTCGAGCGCGTGTTGCAGGATGATAACAGCGGCCGCTTGATCGATCACGGCCCGGGACTTCTTCGTGTTCCTCCCGGCCTGGTGCAACCCGCGCTGCGCCGTCACCGTGGACAAGCGCTCGTCGACCAGCCGTACCGGCCGGTGCTCGGCGAGCAGCTCCGCGAACCCCCTGGCGTCCGCGGTCGACGCGGTGTCGTCGCCGGACATCGACAGGGGCAGCCCGACGACGATCTCGAGCACGTCGTACTCGTCGGCGAGCTCGACGATCCGGCGCACGTCGGTCGCCTGCGCCCGGGGCACCGTCTCGACCGGCGTGGCCAGCAGCCCGTCCCGGTCGCACACGGCGACACCGATGCGGGCCTTGCCGACGTCGACCCCGAGACGACGCCCCGGACGGATCGGCACGCTCAGCCCGCCAGTCGCGCGGTCACGGCGCGCAGTGCCGCGGGCAACGCCGCCGCATCGGTGCCGCCACCCTGGGCGAGGTCGGGCTTGCCGCCGCCGCCACCACCGAGCACGCCGGCCGCCTCCTTGGCGAGGGGGCCCGCCTGCACCCCGGCCGCCCGCGCAGCGTCGTTCGTCGCCACGATCACCACGGGCTTGCCGGTGATCACCGCACCGAGGACCACGACCGCGGCGCCGTCACCGAGCTGACCACGGACGCCGGTCGCCAGGGAGCGCAGGTCGTCGCCGGACTGCAGCCCGTCGACCGTCTCGGCGACCACCGTCACGGCGCCGACGGTCTCGGCCTGCCGCGCGATCGACGGCACCCGCTGCTGCAGGTTCGCCGACTCGAACTCGGCGATCCGCTTCTGCGCGGTGCGGAGGTCCTCCATGAGCCCCTGCACGCGGGTCGGCAGGTCCTCGCGGGGCGCCTTGAGCGCGCTCGAGAGCTGCGAGACGATCGTCCGCTCGACGGCGAGGTCGCGGAAGCCCTCGAGGCCGACGAGGGCCTCGACGCGGCGGTTGGTCGACCCGACGCTCGACTCCCCCACCAGGTTGACGAGGCCGACCTGCGCGCTGGACGCCACGTGCGTGCCACCGCAGAGCTCGCGCGACCACGGGCCGCCGATGTCGACCATGCGGACCTCGCTGCCGTACTTCTCGCCGAACAGCGCCTGTGCGCCGAGCGCCTTGGCCTCGTCGAGCGGGAGCACGCGGGTCTGCACCGCGAGGTCGGAGCGGATCGCGGCGTTCACGACCTCCTCGATCTCGGACCGGGTGGCGCCGGAGACCGGCTGCGACCACGAGAAGTCGAGACGCATGTAGCCGGACTTGTTGTACGAGCCGGCCTGCAGGGCCTCCGGGCCGAGCACGTCGCGGAGCGCCGCGTTCACGAGGTGCGTCGCGGAGTGCGCCTGGGTCGCCCCACGGCGGTACTCGGCGTCGACGACCGTCGTCGCGGGGTCGCCGACACCGACCTCGCCGGAACGGACCTGGACCGTGTGGCTCCAGAGGCCGGCGACCGGGCGCTGCACGTCGAGCACCTCGAGGTCGAAGCCGTTGCCGACGATCGAGCCCTGGTCGGCGTCCTGGCCACCGGACTCGGCGTACAGGGACGTCTCACCGAGGATCACCTCGGCGATGTCGCCGGCGACGGCGCGGTCGACACTGACGCCGCCCACGATGATGCCGAGCACGGCGGACTCGGCCTCGAGCGCGTCGTAGCCCAGGAAGACCGTCTCGCCCTTCGCGCGGAAGGCGCTGTAGACGCTGAGGTCGGCGAGGGCGGTCTTCTTGCTCTTCGCGTCGGCCTTGGCACGGGCACGCTGCTCCGACATCAGGGTCTCGAACGCCCCGCGGTCGACCTGGACGCCGGCCTCGTCCGCCATCTCCATCGTCAGGTCGATCGGGAAGCCGAACGTGTCGTGGAGGAGGAACGCGGTGTCGCCGCCGATCGAGGGGGCGCCGTCCTGCTTCGCGCGCTCGACCGCGACGTCGAGGATCGTGGTGCCCTGCGCCAGCGTCCGGAGGAACGTCTCCTCCTCGGCGTAGGCGATCCGGGCGATGCGGTCGAAGTCGCTCGCGACCTCCGGGTAGGCCTCCTGCATGGCGTCGCGCGAGGCCGGGAAGAGCTGCGGGAAGGTCGCGCCCTCGACACCGAGCAGGCGCATGGCCCGCACGGTGCGACGGAGCAGTCGGCGCAGGATGTAGCCGCGACCCTCGTTCGACGGCGTCACACCGTCCGTGACGAGCATGAGCGAGGAACGGACGTGGTCGGCGATGACGCGCATCCGGACGTCGTCCTCGTGCACGGCGCCGTAGCGGCGACCGGAGATCCGGGCGGCCTCGTCGAGGACCGGGCGGACCTGGTCGATCTCGTACATGTTGTCGACACCCTGCTTGATGAAGGCGACGCGCTCGAGCCCCATGCCGGTGTCGATGTTCTTGTTCGGCAGTTCGCCCGTGATCGTGAAGTCGTACTTCGACCGCACGTCGGCGATCTGGTACTGCATGAAGACCAGGTTCCAGATCTCGACGTAGCGGTCGTCGTCGGTGGCGGGTCCGCCGTCGATGCCGTACTCCGGACCACGGTCGAAGAAGATCTCCGAGCAGGGGCCCGCGGGACCGGGCTGGCCGGTCGACCAGTAGTTGGTGTCCTTGCCGAGGCGCTGGATCCGCTCGTCCGGCAGCGACGAGTGCTGCTTCCAGAACGCGATCGCCTCGTCGTCGTCCTCGTACACCGTGACCCACAGGTCGTCGGCGGAGAAGCCGAGGCCACCGTCTGCCTCCGGGGTGGTCAGGAACTCCCAGGCGTACTGGATCGCCTGCTCCTTGAAGTAGTCCCCGAACGAGAAGTTGCCGTTCATCTGGAAGAACGTGCCGTGCCGAGGGGTCTTGCCGACCTCCTCGATGTCGTTCGTGCGGATGCACTTCTGCACGCTCGTCGCACGCGGGTACGGAGCCGGGACGAGCCCGGTCAGGTACGGGATGAACGGGACCATGCCGGCGACCGTGAAGAGCAGCGACGGGTCGTCCGAGACGAGCGACGCGGACGGGACGACGGTGTGTCCGCGGTCGCCGAAGAACTGGAGCCAACGGCGGCGGATCTCTGCGGTCTGCATGGTGCTTCCTGATTCAGGTCGGCGGGGGTGCGTGGGAGCTGGGACTCGGTGACGCTCAGGCGTCGGTGCGGAGTTCGGCCTCACGGGAGCGGTACCCGTCGGCCACGGCGTCGGTGAACGCCTTCGTCCGCGCGTTCACGTCCGCGAAGAGCCGTGCGCCGCCCGGCGTGTTCGCGATCCGGTGCGCGGCGGCGAACCCGATGACGACGCCGACGGCGACGAAGAACAGCTGCTTCACGGTGCCTCTCCCTCTCGCGCACGCGAGCAGTGCGTGCCCGAACGAGTGTAGTGGCGCGGGGCAGCCGGGACGCCGAACGGCGGGCCGTCCTCCTGAGAGGACGACCCGCCGTTCGGGTGTGATCGGTGGATCAGCGAGCTGCGTAGTACTCGACGACGAGCTGCACTTCACAGGTCACGGGGACCTCGGCGCGCTTCGGGCGACGGACCAGGCGGGCCTGGAGCTTGTCGATCTCGACCTCGAGGTAGCCCGGGACCTTCGGCAGGACTTCCTGGTGCCCACCGGCGGCGGCGACCTGGAACGGCTCGAGGGACTCGGAGCGCTGCTTCACGTGGATGAGCTGCCCCTCCTTCACGCGGAAGGACGGACGGTCGACGAGCTTGCCGTCGACCAGGATGTGACGGTGCACGATCAGCTGACGGGCCTGCGCGGTGGTGCGGGCGAAGCCGGCACGCAGCACGAGGGCGTCGAGGCGCTGCTCGAGGAGCTCGACGAGGTTCTCACCCGTCAGGCCCTTCGTCTTGCGGGCCTCTTCGAAGACGATGCGGAGCTGCTTCTCGCGGATGCCGTACTGGGCGCGCAGACGCTGCTTCTCACGGAGACGGACGGCGTAGTCGCTGTCCGCGCGACGGCGGGTGCGGCCGTGCTCACCGGGGCCGTAGGGGCGCTTCTCGAGGTAACGGGCCGCCTTCGGCGTCAGCGGGATGCCGAGCGCGCGCGAGAGGCGGGTCTTGCTGCGGGTGCGTGACTTGGTAGACACAGGGTCCTTTTCTCTGTCTGAACTGAATGACTCGCCGGGCACACGACCGACCGCGGGCATCGAGCGCACGTGGGTGGTCGATCCCGGCGACGGGATCCAGAGGGATGAGCCTGTGGGATCGGACGGCTACAGTCCGAACCTCTGCCCCCGTCCCACCGGGGTGGGACTCTGTCCTCGGCGCAGCCGCACGCGAGGACCAGGACGTAGGCCCGTCAACGATAGCAGCATCGGGACCCTGGGTGAAGCACCGGGCTCACTCGCCGCGTGTGATCTTCCGGAGTCGTTCGAGCCGGGGGCCGACCTCACGCTCGTACCCGTTGCCGGTCGGCGTGTAGTACTCCGTGCCCTCGAGCGCGTCGGGCAGGTACTGCTGGCGGGCGACCCCGTGCTCGGCGTCGTGCGAGTAGACGTACCCCTTGCCGTGCCCGAGCCGCTTCGCCCCCGGGTAGTGCGCGTCGCGGAGGTGCACCGGGACGACGCCCATCCGCCCGGCCTTGACGTCCGCGACCGCCGCGTTGACGCCGTTGTACGACGCGTTCGACTTCGGGGCCGTGGCGAGGTAGACCACGGCCTCGGCCAGGGGGATGCGCCCCTCGGGCATCCCGATGAGCTGCACCGCCTGCGCTGCCGCGACGGCGATCGGCAGGGCCTGGGGATCGGCCATGCCGATGTCCTCGGACGCCGAGATGATGATGCGTCGGGCGATGAACCGCGGGTCCTCGCCCGCCTCGATCATCCGCGCGAGGTAGTGCAGCGCGGCGTCGACGTCGCTCCCCCGCACGGACTTGATGAAGGCGCTGATGACGTCGTAGTGCTCGTCGCCCTGCCGGTCGTACCGCAGCAGCGCCCGGTCGACCGCCGCAGCCACCGTGTCGGCGTCGACCAGCGGCACCGTCTCGACGTCACCGAGGGACAGGTCGTCGAGGGCCGTGTCCTCGTCGGGGTCAGCGTCGTCGGCGTCGGCGTCGCGCGCGTCGTCGGCCCGCGCGGCGATCGCCGAGGACGCGGCGGCCTCGAGTGCGGTGAGCGCTCGACGGGCGTCACCGGAGGACAGTCGGACGATCGCCGCCCGTGCGTCGTCGCCGAGGACGACCGAGCCGCCCAGTCCGCGCGGGTCCTCGACCGCCCGGTCGACGAGCATGCCGAGGTCCTCGTCGGTCAGTGGCTTGAGCGTCAGGAGGAGGGAACGTGAGAGCAGTGGCGAGATCACGGAGAACGACGGGTTCTCGGTCGTCGCGGCGATGAGGATCACCCACCCGTTCTCGACGCCCGGCAGCAGGGCGTCCTGCTGGGCCTTGCTGAACCGGTGGATCTCGTCGAGGAACAGCACGGTGGTCGAGCCGTAGAGGTCACGGTGCGTGAGGGCCTTCTCCATGACCTCGCGCACGTCCTTCACGCCGGCGGTCACGGCCGAGAGCTCGACGAACTCGCGACCGGACTGCCGGGCGATCGCCTGCGCCAGGGTCGTCTTGCCGGTGCCCGGCGGCCCCCAGAGGATCACGGACACCCCGCCCGGGTTCTCGCGTGTGCCGGTGGCGAGCTGCACCAGCGGGCTGCCCCGCCCGAGCAGGTGCTGCTGCCCGGCGACCTCGTCCAGGCTCGTCGGCCGCATCCGCACCGCCAGCGGGACGGACCCCTGAGCCAACCCCGCGCGACCACCCGTCGTGGGCGCGCGCATGCCCGATCGATCCGCTGCCATGCTCCGATCGTAGGCCGGACCGCCGACGTGCTGCGTGCCTCCAGGCCGGCCGTGCCCCTCGGTCCGCTACGCTCGTCGGCACAGTCGACGAGAGGTCCGATCAGCACCGTGGCACCGAAGAACCAGGCGCGCGACAACCGCGAGGCGCGCGAGCGGCTCCGTCTCTACCAGGCCCGACAGGGGGTGCACGACCGGCAGCGACGCCGGCGGGTACGGGACAACGTCGTCGGCACGGGCGTGCTCCTCCTGGTCGCGGCGCTGGCCACCGGGTCGCAGCTCGCCTTCGCGGGGTCGCAGGCCGGGGACACGCCGGACGCGAGCGCGAGTGCGACGTCCACCCCGACCCCTTCGGCGAGTGCGACGGCCGGCAACACCGGCACGGTGCCGAGCAAGGGCATCGCGGACGGGGCGACCTGGACCGGCTCGCTGACGCTGAACAAGAGCGTCGAGCTCGGCATCGAGCTCGACGGCGAGGACGCTCCGCAGGCGGCGAGCGTCGAGATCGACCTCATCCGCAAGCAGTTCTACGAGGGCACCACCTGCCACCGCCTGGCCGACAGCGCCGACTTCCGCTTCCTGCAGTGCGGGTCCGCGAACGGCGACGGGACGGGCGACGCCGGGTTCCAGTACGGCCCGCTCGAGAACGTCCCGAGCGACGGCAGGTACGCCGAGGGCACCCTCGCGATCGCGCGTGGTGCGTCGCCGTACTCGCAGTCGACGCAGTTCTTCATCGTCTACGGCGACACGACCCTGGACGGCTCGACGGGCGGGTACACCGTCGTCGGCAAGGTCACGAGCGGGCTCGACGACCTGGAGCGCGAGATCACCTCGAAGGGCATCGCGTCGGCGGGCTCGGACGGCACCGGTGCGCCGAAGGTCGCGACGACGATCACCGGCGCGACCATCCGCAAGGCCGACTGACCGGACGGGTCGGCCCCGGCACCGAGTACCCGGTCGTCCACAGCCCGGACGTCGGACTGGCCCCCGGGACCCTCCGGTGCAATAGGCTGACGACCTGACCGTGCCGACGGCGACGTCGGTGATGCACGACCACGATCGAGGCGAGACCTGTGGGACCTGACGAAGCAACGACCTGGGGCCGGGTCGACGAAAACGGGACGGTGTACGTCCGGTACGACGACGGCGAGAAGGCCGTCGGCGAGTACCCGGACGCCACCCCGGACGAGGCCCTCGCGTACTTCGCGCGCAAGTACGCCGACCTCGAGGGGCAGGTGAAGATCGCCGAGCAGCGCGTCCAGCGCGGCGCCTCGGCGACCGACGTCGCCCGGACCGTCGAGCACCTGCGCACGCAGGTCGCCGAGGCCCGTGTGGTCGGCGACCTGAAGTCGCTCGAGAACCGCGTCGCGAGCCTGTCCGAGCAGGTGGGCTCGCTCACCAAGGAGCAGCAGGCACAGGCACAGCAGGCACTCACCGACGCGCTGGCGTACCGCACCTCCCTGGTCGAGGAAGCCGAGTCACTCGCCGCCGTCGACCCGGCGCGCGCGCAGTGGAAGCAGATCACCGCGCAGCTCGACGACGTCTTCGCCCGCTGGCAGCAGCACCAGCACGACGGCCCCCGCCTGCCGAAGAACGAGGCCAACGAGCTCTGGAAGCGCTTCCGAGCCGCCCGTTCGACGGTCGACCAGCACCGCCGCGCCTTCTACTCCGAGCTCGACGCACAGCACCGCGACGCGCGGAACCGCAAGCAGGAGCTCGTGCAGCAGGCCGAGGCGCTCGCGACCCGCGGGTCGGACGGCATCCCCGCGTACCGCGAGCTGCTCGACGACTGGAAGCGTGCCGGTCGCGCCGGGAAGCGCCACGACGACGCGCTCTGGGCACGGTTCAAGGCCGCCGGCGACGTGCTCTTCGAGCAGCGCCACGCCGAGACCGCGGTGGAGAACGAGGAGTTCTCCGCGAACCTCGTCGCGAAGCAGGCCCTGCTGACCGAGGCCGAGCCGCTCCTGCAGCAGACCGACCGTGTCGCCGCCCGCCGCACCCTGACGGACATCCAGCGCCGGTGGGACGAGATCGGCAAGGTCCCGCGTGGCGACGTCCGCCGGATCGAGGACCGACTGCGTGCGGTCGAGGACCACGTGCGGAGCCTCGAGGACCAGCACTGGAAGGCCTCCGACCCCGAGCGCAAGGCACGGCAGACCGGCCTCGCGAGCCAGCTCGAGGACGCCATCGGCAAGCTCCAGGCCGAGCTCGAGGCCGCCCAGGCCTCCGGCGACTCCCGCAAGATCAAGGAGGCGCAGGAGGCCCTGGACGCCCGCAAGATCTGGCTCGACGCACTCGGGAGCTGACGAGCACCACGCAGAGGACGCCCCGCGACCGTCGATCGGTCGCGGGGCGTCGTGCTGCGTGCCGTGTGCTGCGTGCCGTGTGCCGTGTGCCGTGTGCCGTGTGCCCGAGACTCGGGCTGCGCGACGGTCCTCGTGCTCGGACGCGCGAGAGGCGTCGCTCAGGCCGAGACTCGCACGCGGCCGGGCCGCCCCGAGTACGGCGTCAGACCGGTGCGGGCAGCCCGAGCAGCAGACGGATGTCGAGGTCGTCCTGGCGCATCTGGGCCGCGAGCTCGTCCATCGACGAGAACGCGACCATGCCGCGCACGTAGGAGACGAACAGCACCGAGATCGTGTCGCCGTACAGGTCGATGTCGACGTCGAGCAGGTGCGCCTCGATCTGCTTCGCCGGGACGCCCTGGAACGTCGGGTTGTTGCCCACCGACACCGCTGCCGGGTACACGGTGCCCTCGTGCAGCACGCGGGCCGCGTAGACGCCGTCCGCGGGGACGAACCCCTCGCACGCCGGGTCGAGGTTCGCCGTCGGGTACCCCATGGCACGACCACGCTGGTTCCCGTGCACCACGGTGCTCCGGACCGCGTGCTCGCGACCGAGCAGGCGGGCGGCCTCGGCAACGCGACCGTTGCCGAGCAGTTCGCGGATCCAGGTCGAGGAGACGCGGCGTTCGTCGGACGGGCGGACGTCGTCGCGCAGGTCGACGTCGTCGATGAGCTCGACACGGAAGCCGTGCTGCTCCCCCAGTCGACGCAGCAGGTCGACGTCCCCGGCGCCGCGGGCACCGAAGCGGAAGTCGCTGCCGACGAAGACCAGCTCGGCGTGCAGGGTGCCGACCAGGATCTCGGAGACGAACGCCTCGGGCGCCTGCGACTGCAGGTCCTGGTCGAAGCGGAGCAGGAGCATCGCGTCCACCCCGATGTCCTCGAGGAGCTCACGTCGCTGCGCGGTGCTCGTCAGCGCGGGTGGCACGCGGTCGGGGTCGATGACGCTGAGCGGGTGGCGGTCGAAGGTCACCACGGTGGAGACGAGTCCGCGATCGCTGGCGGCACGCTCGAGGTGCGCGATCACCGCGCGGTGTCCGACGTGGACCCCGTCGAACTTGCCGATGGTGACGGCGCTCGGGCCGAAGCCCTGCGCCACGTCCGCGACGTCGTCGTAGTACTGCACGCCGGGCCCTACTCGCCGACCGTCGCGGACGCCGTGGCGGGCTCGGCGACGGCGGTCCGGTGGTGCTTCCGCAGCCACCAGAGTCCGGCGATCGGGAGCACGAGCGGCGCGAAGACGTAGCCGAGGCCGTAGTACGACCACACGGTGTCGTCGGGGAACAGCTGCCGGTCGAGCAGCGACAGGGTGCCGACGATCAGCACACCGGCCATCTCGAAGCCGATGGTCACGCACGCGACGCGGTACCAGGCGCGGCCGGGGGCGATGAGCGCGATCATCGCGACGATGTAGACCACGGCCGCGACGGCACTGAGCGTGTAGGCGAACGGCGCGAACGAGAACTTCTCGATGATCTGGACGACGCTGCGCCCGGTGGCCGCGAGGGCGAGGATGCCGTACACGGCGATGAGGACGCGGCCGACGCCGGTCGCGAGGGAGGATCTGTTCGCCACGGCGACGAGTCTACCGACGACGGGTGACGTGCGCGGACGCCCGGCAGCCGGCACCGGCACCGGCACCGGCACCGGCAGCGCGCAGCAGCCGAGCACGCAGCGCGCCCGAGGTCAGTTCAGCGCGAACCAGATCTGGTACATGCGGTAGACCATCACCGCGACGGTGAAGGCCCCCGCTCCGAGGACGACCGTGCTCCACTTCGTGCGGTCGATCAGCGCCCACAGGATCGCAGCCGGCGGCACGAGCAGCACCGACACGGCGTACACCCCGAACTCGAGCGCGTTGCCCTGCGGCGGACTGCCGACCGCGGGGAGCACGAGCGAGATCACGCCCTGCGCCAGGAGCAGGAGCTCGATCACCGCGAGCGAACCGACCGTGTAGTCGTTCGGCTTCCAGCCGAGGAACCCGACCACCACGGCGAACAGCCCGGCGACGACGGCCAGCGCGAGCTGCACCCACATGAACCACTCGATCACGCGTGCGCTCCGTCCGTCGTGGTGCCGACGGTCGTCGGCGCCGGGAAGTTCGTGATGACCCGCAGGCGACCGCGTCGCACCGACACGAGGCCGACCAGTCGGTCGTCCTCCTGCGCCACCGCGGCGACCGGGCCGTCGTGGTCGGGGTGCTCCAGCGCGACCCGCTTGCCGTCCGTCAGGTCCTTCGCCGCAGCCGCGTCGAGCGTGACGACGTCGAACAGTCGCCGTGCGACGTCCGCCGGACGTGCCAGGGCTGCTGCGACGTCGACGGAGTCGTCCTCGAGGTCCACCGCGTCCGCCACGTCGAACGGTCCGACGGCGGTGCGTCGGAGGGCGGTGAGGTGGGCGCCCGTCCCGAGGGCGGCGCCGACGTCCCGCGCCAGGGCCCGGACGTACGTCCCCGAGGAGCAGTCGACCACGACGTCGACGTCCACCACGGGGACGTCCACGCCGTCGACGGTGACGGTGTGGTCGTCGCGCCCGGTCACGAGGAAGCGGGACACCGTGACCGTGCGGGAGCGCAGGACGACCTCCTCCCCCTTCCGGGCGAGGTCGTAGGCCCGTCGCCCGTCGACCTTGATCGCACTCACCGTCGAGGGCACCTGGTCGATCACCCCGCGCTGGGCGGCGACCGCGTGCTCGATCGCGTCGTCGGAGACGTCCGCGCCGGCGACCCCCACGGCTGACGTCGGCGTGCCGTCCGCGTCGTCCGAGTCCGTCCCGACGCCCAGCCGGATCGTCGCCGTGTAGGTCTTGCCGAGGCCGACCAGGTGTGTCAGGAGCCGCGTGGACGGCCCGGCACCGAGCAGCAGCAGGCCGGTCGCCATCGGGTCGAGGGTGCCCGCGTGGCCGATCTTCTTGAGACCGAGCCGCCGACGTGCGATCGACACCACCCGGTGACTGGAGATGCCCTGCGGCTTGTCGACGAGGAGGATGCCGTCAGGCGGGGTAGCGAGCACCGGACGAGGCTACCAGCGACGTGCGGCTGCCCGACCTCGCACAGCCTCGGTCAGCAGGCGTCGTTCCACTCGCGTCGGGGGTGGTCCGGGTCCGTCACGTCGAGCACGGCCGAGGCGGCGATCTTGACGTCCGCGCGACGCTCGAGTCGGCCGTCCTCCTGCTCCACCCACAGCGACCAGCGCCAGAGGTTCCTGGTGCCCGACGCGAGCAGGCCCTGCCCGTGCACGACGAGCACGCCCTCGCCCGCTCCGGTCGTGCGGAACGGGGTGACGACGTCGGCGCGGAGGACGTCGAGGTCGGTGGAGGGGGCCGCCGCGGCCATCGCGGACACACCGTGCTGCTGGAACGCCGCGACCAGCGCAGCAGCAACCCGCTCGAGGTCGGTGCCGTCCTGACCGTCGATGCCGACGACCGTCCGGTTCGTCCCGACCTGTGCGATCACCTCGCTCGCGATCGCGGCCATCGTGTCGGTCTCCTGCGGTGCCCAGCGTGCCATGCACCCACCGTAGGCTGTCGTGGTGAACGCGAGCGGAGCCTCCCGGCCGTCTGTGGAGAACCCGACGGACCCGAGCCGTCCCGACATCGCCGCCCCGCTCGTGGCCTGGTTCCGCGCCCAGGCGCGCGACCTGCCGTGGCGCCGCCCGGGCTTCCCCGCCTGGGGCACCCTGGTCAGCGAGATCATGCTCCAGCAGACGCAGGTCGCGCGGGTGGTCCCCCGCCTGGAGGCGTGGCTCACCCGGTGGCCGACCCCTGCGGACCTCGCGGCGTCACCGCCCGGCGACGCGGTCCGTGCCTGGGACCGGCTCGGCTACCCGAGACGCGCGCTCGCGCTGCACGCGGCGGCGACCGCGATCGCCGAGCAGCACGACAACGTCGTCCCGCGCGACGTCGACGCGCTCCTCGCCCTGCCCGGCATCGGTGACTACACCGCCAGGGCCGTCGCGGTCTTCGCGTACGGCGACCGGCACCCCGTCGTCGACGTCAACGTCCGGCGTGTGCTCGCCCGGGCGGTCCTCGGCGAGGGCGAGCCCGGTCCCGCGAAGGCGAAGCGGGACCTGCCGCTCATGGAGTCGGTGCTCCCCGAGGACCGCGACGACGCCGCCGCGACGAACGCCGCGGTGATGGAGCTCGGCGCGCTCGTCTGCATCGCCCGCTCCCCCGCGTGCGACGCGTGCCCGATCGCGGACCGCTGTGCCTGGCGGGCGGCCGGCTACCCGGAGCACGACGGGCCGCGGGCGCCGAGGCAGGCACGCTTCGCCGGCAGTGACCGCCAGGTGCGCGGCCTCGTGATGGCCGAGCTGCGGGCGAGCGACGTGCCCGTCAGCCGTGACGAGGTCGACCTGGTCTGGCCGGACGCCGAGCAGCGTGCCCGGGCGCTCGCATCCCTGTTGCGCGACGGGCTCGTGGTCGGCGACGACGCGACCGGGTACCGCCTGCCCGACGCCTGACCGACGCCGAGTGCGACTCCGCCGGGCCGCCCGACGCACGACGACGGCCGCCGGACTCCTCGTCCGACGGCCGTCGTGCTGCTGCAGTGGATCAGGCGCGCTCGTCGCGCTCTTCGTCCTCGTCGTCGTCGTGCTTGTACGGGTCGGCGTCGCCCGCGTACTGCGCTCCGGCCGACGCGGCCCGCACCTGCGCGTCGCGCTGCTGCGCCTGGACGAGCAGGTCCTCCATGTGCGCCGACGTCTCGGGCAGCGCGTCCGCGATGAACTCCAGCGACGGGGTGAGCCGCGCCGTGATGTTCTTGCCGACCTCGCTGCGGAGCATGCCGGTCGCTGCCTTGAGCGCCGCAGCGGAGTCGGCGCGCTCCTCGTCGGTGCCGTACACCGTGTAGAACACCGACGCGTGCTGCAGGTCGCCGGTCACCCTGACGTCGGTGATGGTGACGAAGCCGAGGCGCGGGTCACGCAGCCCCTTGTCGAGCCGCCGAGCGACGACTTCCTTGATGCGGTCCGCCATCTTGCGTGCGCGCTGCGGATCGGCCATGGGTGCCTCCTGGGGCAGGAATCTTCTGGTGGAACGGGACGGACCCCGCCCCTCCCGGAGGAGGAGCGGGGTCCAGGATAGCCAGGCGTCAGTCGCGCGGCTTCTCGACGAGCTCGGTGGTCTCGATCTCGTCACCGATCTGGATGTCGTTGTACTTACCCAGACCGATACCGGCCTCGAAGTCCGTGCGGACCTCGGTGACGTCGTCCTTGAAGCGACGCAGCGACTCGATGGCCAGGCCGTCGGCGAGCACCACACCGTCACGGATGACGCGCGCCTTGGCGTTGCGCGTGATCGTGCCGGAGCGGACGATGACACCGGCGATGTTGCCGAACTTCGAGGAGCGGAACACCTCGCGGATCTCGGCGACACCCGACTGGACCTCTTCGTACTCGGGCTTGAGCATGCCCTTGAGGGACTGCTCGATGTCCTCGAGTGCGTTGTAGATGACCGAGTAGAAGCGCACGTCGATGCCCTCGCGCGCAGCACGCTCGCGGGCCTTGACGTCCGGGCGGACGTTGAAGCCGACGACGATCGCGTTGTCGATCGTGGCCAGGTCGATGTCCGACTCCGTGATCGCACCCACACCGCGGTGCAGGATGCGGAGCTGGACGCTGTCGTCGACCTCGATGTCCAGGAGCGACTGCTCGAGTGCCTCGACGGCACCGGAGACGTCACCCTTGATGATGAGGTTGAGCGAGTCGACCTTGCCCTCCTCGAGAGCACGGGTGAAGTCCTCGAGCGAGATGCGCTTGCGGGCCTTGGCCAGCTGGGCGTTGCGCTCGGCTGCCTCACGCTTCTCGGCGATCTGGCGGGCAGTGCGGTCCTCTTCCGTGACCAGGAAGGTGTCACCGGCGCGCGGCACCGACGACAGACCCTGCACCTGGACCGGGCGGCTCGGCGTCGCGGCCTTGACCGCCACACCGTTCTCGTCGGTCATCGCACGGACGCGGCCGTAGGCCGTCCCCGCGACGATGGCGTCACCGACGTGCAGCGTTCCGGACTGGATGAGCACCGTGGCGACCGAACCGCGACCCTTGTCGAGTCGGGCCTCGATCGCGACACCACGGGCGTCCTTGTCGGGGTTCGCACGCAGGTCGAGACCGGCGTCCGCCGTGAGCAGCACCGCGTCGAGCAGGTCCTGGATGCCGACGTTGTTGCGCGCCGACACGTCGACGAACATGACGTCGCCGCCGTACTCCTCGGCCACCAGGTTGTACTCGGTGAGCTGCTGCCGGACCTTCGCCGGGTTCGCGCCCTCCTTGTCGATCTTGTTCACCGCGACCACGATCGGCACACCGGCCGACTGGGCGTGGTTCAGCGCCTCGATCGTCTGGGGCATGATGCCGTCGTCCGCCGCGACCACGAGGATCGCGATGTCCGTCACCTGCGCACCACGGGCACGCATGGCGGTGAAGGCCTCGTGACCCGGGGTGTCGATGAACGTGATCGGACGCTCGATGCCCTCGTGCTCGGTGACGATCTGGTACGCACCGATGTGCTGCGTGATGCCGCCGGCCTCGCCCTCGACCACCTTCGAGTTGCGGATGGCGTCGAGGAGTCGGGTCTTACCGTGGTCGACGTGACCCATGACGGTGACGACCGGGGGACGCTGCTGCAGGACGGAGTCGTCCTCGTCGGCGTACTCGGCGTCGATGTCGATGTCGAAGCCCTCGAGGAGCTCGCGGTCCTCGTCCTCCGGCGAGACGATCTGGATCTTGTAGCCGAGTTCCTCGCCGAGGACCTCGAACGTCGCCTCGTCCAGCGACTCGGTCGCCGTGGCCATCTCACCGAGGTGGAACAGCACGGTCACCAGGTTGCCGGGCATGGCGTCGATCTTGTCCGCGAAGTCCGAGATGCTCGCACCGCGACGGAGCCGCACGACCGTGTTGCCGTCGCCACGAGGGACCTGCACACCGCCGAGCGACGGCGCCTGCCGCATCTCGTACTCGGCGCGCTTCGTCCGCTTCGACTTGCGGGCACGGCTCTTGCCGCCACCACGACCGAACGCACCTGCGGTACCACCACCGGGGCCACGACCGCGGCCACCGCCACCGGCGGGACGCGGGCCGCTGAAGGCCGGACGGGGGAAGCCGCCACCGGCACCACCGGCACCGCCCGGACGACCACCGGGGCCGCCACGACCGCCACCCTGGCCCGGGCGCTGCCCGAAGCCGGGGGCACGGTTCGCCTGACCGGGGCCACCGGGACGCGGAGCACCCGGGCGCGGCACGCCGGGACGCGGCGGGGCCGGGCGCGGAATGCCGTTGCCGCCACCGGCACCGCCGGCGGGACGCTGACCCATGCCCTGGTTGGACGAGTACGGGTTGTTGCCGGGACGCGGCGGGCGCGAGCCCATGCCCTGGCTCGACGCGTAGGGGTTGTTGCCCGGACGGGCACCCGGCTTGGGGCCACCCGGCTTCGGGCCGGCCGCGGAGCCGGGCTTCGGCGCGCCACCGGGCTTGACGGAGTCGCTCTTCGGAGCGCTCGCGCCGTCATCGGTCTGCTCGCCCGACGCTGCCTTCTCGGCGGCGGCGGCCTTCTCGGCAGCGGCGGCCTTCTGCGCAGCCTCGGCCTCGGCCTGGCGCTGTGCGACGGACTTCGGCGCTGCGGGCGTCGGGGTCTCGTCGACGGGCGCCTGGACCTCGGGCTCGGCCTTCGGCGCGGGAGCCGGACGCGCCGGACCCGGGCGGGGACCGCCGGGCTTCGGGGCGCCGGACCGCGGGGCGGCGGCCTTCGCGGGAGCACTCGGGGTCGCCGAGGCCGCGGGCTTCGACGCCGTCGAGGCGCCGTCCGCCTGCAGCGCAGCACGGAGCTTGCGCGCGACGGGGGGTTCCACACTGGAGCTCGGGCCCTTGACGAACTCGCCGAGTTCCTTGAGCTTCTCCATTGCGGTCTTGCTGTCGACACCGAGTTCGGATGCGATCTCGTGTACGCGTGGTTTTGCCACTGTTCTCCTTCACGGGTCCCACCCCGCGAAGGGGGCAGGACTCACTGGATGACGGGTCTCACTTCGAGCCGCTCATCAGTTGTCCATAAGCCGTTCAGCCTGTTCTGTCGTGTCCCGGTGACGCGCCTGCTCTTCGGCGCTGAGCGCCTCGAGGTAGTCACGTACCGCTGACGTGTCCGGTTCACGGTCGAGCCGGAGCGCGCGGCGGTAGGCCCTGCGCTTGACGGCCTGATCATGTGCTTCGACGGTCGGGGTGAGCCAGGCTCCCCGCCCCGGCATGACTGCCTTCGGGTCCGCCACGACGCGACCGTCGCTCAGGGCGACGACACGGAGGAGGGAGGACCGGGGAGCACGACGACGACTGCCGATGCATGTTCTGACGGGAACCACCATACTCCTTGCCTCCGACCACCGCGATCCGGCGCGCCCGGACGAGCCACGCCACCAGCGAAACGGTGCCGGGCGACAAGGGCCGCCCGACACGATCCGACTCCTACTCGTCGCCGTCCAGGATCGAATCGGGCTGGATGTCGATGCGCGCGCCGGTCAGCTTGGCGGCGAGGCGGGCGTTCTGCCCCTCCTTGCCGATCGCGAGCGACAGCTGGTAGTCCGGCACCAGGGCACGGACGGCCTTCGTCGAGGCGTCGAGCACGAACGCGCTCGTGACCTTCGCCGGCGACAGCGCGCTCGCGACGAACGAGGCCAGGTCGGAGGAGTAGTCGACGATGTCGATCTTCTCGGCACCGAGCTCGGTCGTGACGGCACGGACGCGCGCGCCGAGCTCGCCGATGCAGGCGCCCTTCGCGTTGACGCCCGGCTCGTTCGCCTTCACCGCGAGCTTCGTGCGGTGCCCGGACTCGCGCGCGATCGAGGTGATCTCGACCACGCCCGAGGCGATCTCGGGGACCTCGAGCGCGAAGAGCTTCCGGACCAGGCCCGGGTGCGTGCGCGACACGGTGATCTGCGGGCCCTTCGCGCCGCGGCCGACGCTCGTGACGTACACGCGGATGCGGTTGCCGTGCTTGTACTCCTCGCCCGGCACCTGCTCCTCGGGCGGCAGGATCGCCTCGACGGTGCCGAGGTCGACGTGCACCATCTTCGGGTTCGGACCCTGCTGGATCACGCCCGCGACGATGTCGCCCTCCTTGCCGCGGAACTGGCCGAGGATCTTGTCGTCGCCGATGTCGCGCAGGCGCTGGTTGATGACCTGCTTCGCGGCGAAGGCGGCGATGCGACCGAAGTCGCTCGGCTGGTCGACGGCCTCGCCGACGACGGTGCCGTCCTCGTCGCGCTCCGGCACGTAGACGGAGACCTCGCCGGACTTGCGGTCGAGCTCGACGCGGGACTGCGCGTCGACGGGCTCGTCGTTCTCCGCGCGGTGCTTCTGGTACGCCGTCAGGATGGCGGATTCGATGATGCGGACGAGTTCGTCGAACGGGATCTCCCGCTCGCGCTCCATGAGTCGCAGGACTGCGAGGTCGATCTTCACCGAGGTGCCTCCGTATTCAGCTGAGTCGCTCCCGCGGGTGGATCTGCGCGGAAGTCGGCGACCAGACTACCCCAGGACGAGCGACGGACGGGAGGCACGTGGCGGGCCCGCCACGCCTCCCTCGCAGGCTCGGTCGGCGCGCCCCGCGCAACGCTCCGCGTCGCCGCCGAGCGGGGCGCGCCCGTCCGTGAAGGGTCGCGATCAGATCGCGCGGACCGCCTCGATCAGGTCGGCGACCGGGACGTCCGTGCGCTCGCCCGAACGGCGGTCCCAGAGCTCGACGACACCGTCGGCGGCGTTCCGCCCGGCGACGACGACGACGGGGACACCGAGCAGCTCGGCGTCGCGGAGCTTCACGCCCGGCGAGACCTTCGGACGGTCGTCGTACACGACGTCGTAGCGCTCGCCCTCGAGGGTGTCGACGATCGAGGTCGCCAGGTCGTACGCGACCTGGTCCTTGCCGGTGGCGACGACGTGCACGTCGAACGGCGCGACCTCCTTCGGCCAGGCCAGGCCCTTCTCGTCGTTGTGCGCCTCGGCGAGGATCGCCATGATGCGCGTCACGCCGATGCCGTACGAGCCCATCGTGACCGTGGCGAGCTTGCCGTTCTCGTCCTGCACCTTGAGGCCGAGCGCCTCCGCGTACTTCCGACCGAGCTGGAAGACGTGGCCGATCTCCATGCCGCGCGCGGTCTCGAGCGGGCCGGAGCCGTCCGGGGCGGGGTCACCCGCACGGACGTCCGACACCTCGGCGACGCCGTCGGCGGTGAAGTCGCGGCCCATGACGAGCCCGGAGACGTGGATCCCGCGCTCGTTCGCGCCGGTGATCCAGCTCGTGCCGTCGACCACGCGCGGGTCGACGAGGTAGCGGATGCCCGACGGGCTGTCGGCGCCGAGCACCTGCGGGCCGATGTAGCCCTTCACGAAGACGCCCGGGTGCTTCCGGAAGTCGTCGTCGCCGGCGGCTTCGACCTCGGCCGGCGCGAAGGCGACCTCGGCGCGCTTCAGGTCGACGTCGCGGTCGCCGGGCAGCCCGACGACGACGACCTCGCGGGTGCCGTCGAGGTGCGTCAGTGCCAGGACGACGTTCTTCAGCGTGTCCGCCGCGGTCCACGGGGCGCCGTCACGCGGGGCGACCTCGTTCGCGTGTGTCACCAGCGTGTCGATGGTGGGGGTGTCCGCCGCGGGCAGCAGCACGGGCTCCGGCTGGCCGTCGATCGGCAGGGCGTCGGGGACGGGCGTGACGTACGCCTCGACGTTGGCCGCGTAGCCGCCGGCGCTGCGGACGAAGGTGTCCTCGCCGACGCCGATCGGGTGCAGGAACTCCTCGGACTTCGAGCCGCCCATCGCTCCGGCGTCCGCCGTCACGATCACGTACTCGAGGCCCAGGCGGGCGAAGACCTTCTCGTAGGCGTCGCGCATCACCTGGTAGCTGCGTTCGAGCCCCTCGTCGGTGAGGTCGAACGAGTAGGCGTCCTTCATCGTGAACTCGCGGCCGCGCAGCAGACCCGCGCGCGGACGGGCCTCATCGCGGTACTTGTCCTGGATCTGGAACAGCGTGACGGGGAGGTCCTTGTACGAGCCGTACAGGTCCTTGACGAGGAGCGCGAACATCTCCTCGTGGGTCGGGGCGAGCAGGTAGTCGGCGCCCTTGCGGTCCTGCAGGCGGAACATGCCGTCGCCGTACTCGGTCCAGCGGTTCGTCGCCTCGTAGGGATCACGGGGCAGGAGCGCGGGCAGCAGGACCTCCTGCGCACCGGCGGCCACCATCTCCTCGCGGATGATGTCCTCGATCTTGCGGCGCACCCGCAGCCCGAGCGGCAGCCACGCGAAGATGCCCGGGGACTGGCGACGGACGTACCCTGCGCGCACGAGCAGCTTGTGGCTCGGGACCTCGGCGTCGGAGGGGTCGTCGCGGAGCGTGCGGAGGAAGAGATGGGAGAGCCGTGTGACCACGGACGCAAGCCTAGCGGCGCGCGTCCGGCGGCGACGACGACGGCTCAGGTGGTGGTGACCACCTGCGGGGTGCCGGTGGCGGCGTCCGGACCCATCTCGTCGGCGATGCGGTTCGCCTCCGCGATCAGGGTCTGCACGATCTCGCGCTCCGGCACGGTCTTGACGACCTGCCCCTTCACGAAGATCTGGCCCTTGCCGTTGCCGGAGGCGACGCCGAGGTCCGCCTCACGCGCCTCGCCCGGGCCGTTCACGACGCAGCCCATGACGGCGACGCGCAGGGGCACGGTCATGCCCTCGAGGCCCTTCGTCACGTCGTTCGCCAGCTGGTACACGTCGACCTGGGCACGGCCGCAGCTCGGGCAGGAGACGATCTCGAGCTTGCGTTCGCGGAGGTTGAGCGACTGCAGGATCTGCAGACCCACCTTCACCTCCTGCGCGGGCGGCGCGGAGAGCGAGACGCGGATGGTGTCGCCGATGCCCTCGGCGAGCAGGATGCCGAACGCGGTGGCGCTCTTGATGGTGCCCTGGAACTCCGGCCCGGCCTCGGTGACACCGAGGTGCAGCGGCCAGTCCCCCGCCGCGGCGAGCTGGCGGTAGGCCTTCACCATGACGATCGGGTCGTTGTGCTTGACCGAGATCTTGAAGTCGTGGAAGTCGTGCTCCTCGAACAGCGACGCCTCCCACACCGCCGACTCGACCAGCGCCTCGGGCGTGGCCTTGCCGTACTTCTGCAGCAGGCTGGGCTCGAGCGACCCGGCGTTGACGCCGATGCGGAGCGAGACGCCGGCGTCCTTCGCGGCCCGGGCGATCGCGCCGACCTGGTCGTCGAACTTCCGGATGTTGCCCGGGTTCACGCGGACAGCGGCGCACCCGGCGTCGATGGCCTGGAACACGTACTTCGGCTGGAAGTGGATGTCGGCGATGACCGGGATCTGCGACTTCTTCGCGATGATCGGCAGTGCGTCGGCGTCGTCCTGGCTCGGGACCGCGACGCGGACGATGTCGCAGCCCGACGCCGTGAGCTCGGCGATCTGCTGCAGCGTCGCGTTGATGTTCGTCGTGGGGGTCGTCGTCATCGACTGCACGGAGACCGGGGCGTCGCCGCCCACGAGGACCTTCCCCACCCGGATCTGCCGCGACTTCCGACGCGGGCTCAGGGTTTCGGGGACTTTCGGCAGACCGAGGTTCACTGCTGGCACGGATGCGACTCTACGCGCTCCCCGTGGGCTCACACGTGGTCGACGACCAGGTCGGACCCGCGGTCGACGACCGTGATGAGCGGCCCGTACAGCCGCATGAGCGCGAGGGCACGTTCGTGGTCGTCGTCGCTCGCGCCGGCGCACGCGTCGGCGACCACCGTGACCGTCGCTCCGGCGTCCGCCGCGGCCAGCGCGGTGGACACGACGCAGCAGTCCGTGGAGACCCCGGTGAGGACGAGGTGCGGGTGGTCCCCGACGACGGCCCGGAGGCTCGTCCCCCACTTCCCGAAGGTCGGCTCCGTGATGACGGGGCTCCGTCGCTCCGCCGCCACGGCCGCGAAGGGCGCCGTGAGGTCGTAGAGGGGGTCGGCGTCGGGGACGAGCGCGAACGGCCACTCGCGGTAGTACGGCACCCAGGCACCCTGCGGGTGCTCCGGCGCGACGAACCGCGTGAACACCGTGCGTCCGGCGAACTGCGGCAGCAGCCGTCCCGTCCCGGCGGCGGCATCGGCGTAGCGGGGCGTCGCCCACGGGCTGTCCCCGGTGAAGACCTGCTGCAGGTCGATCGCGACGAGCCAGGCGCCGGCGGGGACCTCGACGCTCACGCGCCGTGCTCCTGGCGGCGGACGGTCCGGCGCGCCGTGAGCAGCGTGCCGGCGAAGCCGACGACCAGCGCGACGAGGACCCCGAGGTTCGCGTACGCCCAGGCACCCTCCCGGCCGCCGAGGCCGAACGGGCCGAGCAGGTACCCCTGCCAGTTCAACCACGCGGGCACACCGTACGTGTTCGTGACGAGCCCCCAGCCGAGCACCGTCCCGAGCACGACGAGTCCGATCGCGGCCCAGCGCACGTCGCCGTAGCGACCGCGCACGTCGTCGAGCTCGGCGTCGGCGTACGCGCGGCGCCGCAGCACCACGTCGGCGACGAACACCCCGGCCCACGCGG
The DNA here is from genome assembly GCF_040545555.1 of Curtobacterium oceanosedimentum. NCBI lineage: Bacteria > Bacillati > Actinomycetota > Actinomycetes > Micrococcales > Microbacteriaceae > Curtobacterium > Curtobacterium oceanosedimentum. The sequence goes on along the minus strand of NZ_JBEPMD010000001.1, from coordinate 212,134 downwards.
CGATCGGGACGCCGAGCGTGACGAGGAACGCCTGGAAGGGCGAGATGAAGTCCTTGGCGAAGAAGACGACGTACACGGCGCCGGCGACCATGAACACGCCGTCGACGCCCGCCGCGACCGGCCGCGGGATCCGTACGCCGGCGCTGAGCAGCGCCAGACCCGACGAGTAGATGTCGAGCACGGCACCGCCGACGAGTCCGAGGATCGCCACGAGGGCGAACGGCACGAGGAACCAGACGGGCAGGATCGTCGTCAGGGCACCGATCGGGTCGGCGCCGATCGCGGCGTTCAGGTCCTTCGACGAGCCGGCGAGCAGGACGCCGACGACGACGAGGACCGCGGGCGCGAGGGCGCCGCCGAAGGTCGTCCACCAGACCACGCCACCCGTCGAGGACGTCCGCGGGAGGTACCGCGAGTAGTCCGCCGCCGCGTTGACCCAGCCGAGGCCGAAGCCCGTCATCACGAGCACCAGGGCACCGATGACGTTCTGCGCGCTGCCCGCCGGCAGGGCACCGAGCGTGCCGAGGTCGATCGACGGCACCGCGAGGACGACGTAGACGACGGTGAGCACGGCGGTGACGACGGTGATGACGGTCTGCAGGCGCATGATCACGTCGAAGCCCGCGATGCCGGCACCGACGACGAGGGCCGCCACGACCACGAGGGCCACGAGCTTCGTCACGACACCGTCGTCCCAGCCGAGCTCGCGGAACACGGTCGAGGTGGCGAGCACGGCGAGCGACGCGAGCGCGGTCTCCCACCCGACCGTCAGCACCCAGCTGAGGAACGACGGCAGCCGGTTCCCCCGCACCCCGAAGGCCGCACGGCTCAGCACCATCGTGGGTGCCGACCCCCGCTTGCCCGCGATCGCGACGATGCCGCACAGCAGGAACGAGAAGGCCACCCCGACGACGGACACGATCGTGGCCTGGGCCAGGGAGATGCCGAAGCCGAGGACGAACGAGCCGTAGCTCAGCCCGAGCACCGACACGTTCGCGGCGAACCACGGCCAGAAGAGCCCGCGCGGGCGCCCCTTGCGGTCGGACTCGGCGATGACGTCGATGCCCTGGCGCTCGACGGCGCGGACCTCTGGCGCGGTGCTCATGCGCTGAGCGTAGTGGGCGCGCGGGCCGGTGCGCGGTACCGGTCGCGCTACCCGAACAGGTTCACGGGTCGCACGATGTCGGCGTAGACGAGCAGGGCGCTCATGCCCGCGAGCAGCACCACGACGACCATCGTCAGCGGCATCGACTTCGCCAGGTCGATCGCGCCGGGGTCCGGCTTGCCGACGAGCACGTACGCGCGGCGCTTCACGGCCTCCCACAGCGCACCGGCGATGTGCCCGCCGTCGAGCGGCAGGAGCGGCACCATGTTCAGCACGAACAGGCCGATGTTGAGCGAGGCGAGCAGCCCGAGGATCGTGTACGCCTTGTCGACCACCGGAACGCCGCTCATCGACGACACCTCACCGATCGCGCGACCGACGCCGACGACCGACACCGGGCTGTCCTGCGACCGCTCCTGCTCGCCGAAGGCCGCGTTCCACACGGCGACCAGACGCTGCGGCAGGTCGATGATCAGGTGCGCGGACGCGGCGATCTGCGCCCCGGTCGCGGGGAGCACGGCGGCGGGCGACTGGCGGACCAGCGACTGCCCGATGCTGACGCCCACGACGCCGACGCGCTGGGTCTTCGTGGAGCCGTCCGCGTTCTTCGCGACCGTGCCCTGTTCGGTGACGACGTCGCGGGTCGCGAGCTGCGGCGTCACCTCGAGCGTCCGGCGCGCACCGTCGCGCTCGACCACGACCGTCACGGCCTCGCCCGCGGAGCGCTGGAACACGCGGGACACCTCGGCGATGGTCGGGTCCTGCCGCCCGTCCACCGCGAGCACGACGTCGCCGTCGCGGATGCCCGCCTGCTTCGCGGGCGACTCGGCGTCCCCGGCGGTGCAGGTCGTCGCGCTGCTCGTCGGCAGCACGCAGTCGACGCTCGACGTGAAGGTCGTCGTCGGCGCGCCGAACCCGCACAGCAGCACGCCGAACAGCACGATGCCGATCACCAGGTTCATCGCGGGACCGGCCACCATCACGATGATCCGCTTCCACGGCGTCAGCCGGTAGAAAGCCCGGGAGTCGTCGCCGCCCGAGTCGGCGATCTGCTCCGCGGACGCCTGGCGGGCGTCCTGCACGAACGCGCCGTACATGCCGGTGTTCGTGATCGCGTTCGGCTTCCCCGACGCACGCGGCTTGAGCATGCCGACCATCGAGATGTACCCGCCGAGCAGGATCGGGCGGATGCCGTACTCGGTCTCCCCCCGTCGGAACGACCAGATCGCCTTGCCGAACCCGAGGGAGTACTGCGTGACCTTCACCCCGAAGAGCTTCGCGAAGGTCAGGTGGCCCAACTCGTGGAGTCCGATCGAGACCAGCAGGCCGACGATGAAGACGACCACGCCGAGGACGAAGAGGAGCACGGATTCGACGGTCACCGGAGAAGGGTACGGGACCCTGCCCATGACGGAGCCGAGCGCGCCCTGAGAGGTCTGCCGTGCCTCCCGGCCGGTCTGGAGGCACGCATCACCGCGGGCGCACCCGTCGCGCGACCGCGTGGCGGGCTCGCGGTGTCCGGCCCGGTCAGCGGGCCAGCAGGCGGTCCGCCGTGGTGCGCGCCCAGCGCTCCGCGGCGAGGACCCCGTCGAGCGACGACTCCCCCGCGGTGTGGTCGTCCACGACGCGGCGGACGGTGTCGACGATGTCGAGGAAGCCGATGGCACCCGCGTGGAACGCGGCGACGGCCTGCTCGTTCGCGGCGTTGAACACCGCCGGGAAGGTCCCGCCGAGCACGCCGACGTGCTTGGCCAGGTCGACCGCGCCGAACGCCTCGGTGTCGAGCGGTTCGAACGTCCAGGTGCTCGCCGTCGTCCAGTCGAGCGGGACACCGACGCCCGGCACGCGGTCCGGCCAGGCGAGGCCCAGCGCGATCGGCAGCCGCATGTCCGGCGGCGACGCCTGGGCGATCGTCGAGCCGTCGACGAACTCGACCATCGAGTGCACGATCGACTGGGCGTGCACGGTGACGTCGATGCGGTCGTAGGGCACGTCGAACAACAGGTGCGCCTCGATGACCTCGAGCCCCTTGTTCACCAACGTGGCGGAGTTCGTCGTCACCACCAGGCCCATGTCCCACGTGGGGTGGGCCAGCGCCTGCGCCGGGGTGACGTCACGCAGGCGCTCCCGCGAGCGTCCGCGGAACGGACCCCCGCTGGCCGTGAGCACCAGGCGGCGGACCTCGGTGTCCGAGCCGGAGCGCAGCGCCTGCGCGATCGCGGAGTGCTCGCTGTCGACGGGCACGATCTGCCCGGGACGCGCGGCGGCCTGCACGAGCGGACCGCCGACGATCAGGCTCTCCTTGTTCGCCAGGGCGAGCGTCGCACCGGTCTCCAGCGCGGCGAGCGTCGGGCCGAGGCCGACGGAGCCGGTGATGCCGTTGAGCACGACGTCAGCGTCGACGTTCCGCACCAACCGCTCGGCGTCCGTCGCGCCGAAGGCGGTGTCGCGGACCCCGAACCGGGCCGCCTGCTCCGCGACGAGGTCACGGTTCGTGCCGGCGGTCAGCCCGACGACCTCGAAGCGGTCGGGGTTCCGCGCGACGACGTCGAGGGCCTGCGTGCCGATCGAGCCCGTGCTGCCGAGGACGACGATGCGACGCCGGGTCGGCACGGTGGCACCGTCGGTCCCTGCTCCCGCGGTCGTCGGCACGGGTCAGCCCTTGGCGAGGACGTCGACGACGAAGACGAGGGAGGCGTCCTTCGGGATGCCCGAGCCCTCCGGCGGGTTCGAGCCGTAGGCGTCCTCGGGTGTGGTCACGATGAGGACCTGGGACCCGACCTTCTGTCCGACGAGTCCGGTCACGAAGCCCTTGATGAGCGAGCCCTCGGAGACGGTGAAGGTGGTCGGCGCGCCCTTCGACCACGAGGAGTCGAACTCCTTGCCGTCCGCCAGGGTCACGCCCTTGTACTGCACGAGCGCGGTGTCACCGTTCTCGATCGTCGCGCCGTCGCCCTGCTTGAGGACCTCGACCTCGGTCTTCGACGGGGCCGTCGCACCGGACGGGATCGTGATCTCCGGCTCGCCGCTCGCCTTGTCCTCGACCGAGGGCAGCGACGGGTCCTGCGTCTGCGGCGCGCCGGTCGCCTTCGTCGGGGTCTGCGCGACGACGTCCGCCACGACGACGATCTCGCCGCCGGTGTTGAAGCCGAGTGCCGACGACTCGCCGACCACCGCGACCCGGTCCCCGACCTTCGTGCAGGCGAGCAGGGCGCCGAAGCCGGTCCCGCCGACGGAGAGCACCTGCGGGTTGCCCTGGTCGAACCCGACCGCGCCGAGCTTCGACGCGTCCGACGCCTTGTACACGGCGTAGGACACCTGGGCGAACTCGCCGTCCTTCAGCGCCTTGCCCGAGCCCTTCACCACCGTGGTGGCCTGCGGTGCTTTCGCGCTGAGGCCCTTGTCGAAGGTGACCTTCGGCGCCTCCGACCCGGCGACCGCGCCGGTGACCTCGATGCTCTTCGACGCCGGACCCGACTCCGGGCACGACGAGATGGGCGTCGCCGTGGCGCTGGACGACGCGCTCGGCGAGGCCGAGGCGTCACCCGAGCCGTTCCCGGAGCAGGCGGCGAGTCCCAGCACGACGGCGGGGACGATGGCGATCGGGAGCAGACGGAGACGCTTCACGGGGACCTATCCTGCCGCACGCACCTTGGTGACCGGCGTGTGGTGGACGGGGAACGCCACCGAACGAGCGATGAAGCACAGCCGGTTCGCCTCGGCGTGGGCGGCCTCGGCATCCGCGACACGGTCGGCCTCGAGCACCGTGACGACGGGGTGGAGGGTGACCTCCGTGACCTCGCCGGTACCGTCGCGGTGCACGTCGAGCGACGCCGTCGCCGTGTCCTCGTAGTCGACCACGGTGAAGCCGCGCTGCACCGCGACGTACAGGTAGCTCATCATGTGGCACTGCGCGAGGGCGCCGAGGAGCATCTCCTCGGGGTTCCACCGGTCGCGGTCACCGCGGAAGGCCGGGTCGGCCGACCCCGCGATGGCGTGCTTGCCCGGCGCGGTGACGTCGTGGTCGCGGCCGTAGTCCCGGTAGCCGCTGGTGCCGGTCCCCCGGTCGCCGGTCCAGCGGACGGAGACCTCGTAGGTGTGGTCGGTCACGGTGCGCTCCTTCGTGCTGGGTGCTCGGTGCGTCGTGCGCCGTGGACGGGGTGCGGCCCGCCCGCTCGCTACGATGACGACATGACGGTGAGCCACGACGTCCGCACAGACCGCCATCCTCTCACCGCCGAGGGCTCCGTCGAGCTCGCGGTGCTCGACCGGAACGGCTTCGACGAGAGCCGCCACGTCGGCGCCGGCGTGGTCGTGGCGGCCGACGGGACCGTGCTCGACGCCGTCGGCGACGTGGGCGCCAGCATCTACCCGCGCTCGACCATGAAACCGTTCCAGGCCCTGGCGATCCGTCGTGCCGGCGCGGTGTTCAGCGACGAGGAACTCGTCCTCACGACGGCCAGCCACGCCGGCACCGCGCCGCACCAGGCCCTGGCGCTGCACATGCTCGAGTCCTTCGACCACGTCGAGTCCGACCTCGGCTGCCCGCCCGACCTGCCCTTCGACCGCGCCACCGCACGCACGATGGACGGGCCGCGTCGCCTCGCGATGAACTGCTCGGGCAAGCACGCCGGGATGCTCGCCGCGTGCCGGGTGAACGGTTGGGACGAGGCGACCTACCTCGACGTGACGCACCCCCTGCAGCAGCGCGTCCGCGAGACGGTCGAGGAGTACACGGGCGAGACCGTCGACGTCGTCGGCACGGACGGCTGCGGGGCGCCCGTCTTCCCGTTGACGCTGCGCGGACTCGCTCGCGGGTTCGCCGGCGTCGTCGCACGGTCGGACGCGGACTCCGCAGCGCTCGTCGACGCGGTGCTCGACCACCCCTGGGCCATCGACGGCGTGGGGCGTGCGAACACCGTGACGATCGAACGGCTGCGGGTGCTCGCGAAGTTCGGGGCCGAGGGCGTCATGGTGATGGGTCTGCCCGGAGGTGCGGCGGTCGCCGTGAAGACGCTCGACGGCTCGCAGCGCGCCGGGACGCTCGCGGCCCTCACGCTGCTGGAGCGGAACGGGCTCGTGGACGCCGCCGGGGTCGAGGACGTGCTGACCGCTACGGGCGAGCAGGTGCTCGGGGGTGGCGTGCCGGTGGGTGCCGTCCGCGCGGGGTCCGGGCTGCGCTGAGGCGAGCCCGCCGCCGACGGGTGCGGCGCCGTCGTCCTGCGACGGGCAGGGCGTCGTCGTCCTCCGCCGTCATCCCGGGATGAGCGCGGCGACGGGGTCCCCGGCCAGCAGCGGCAGGACCGGCTCGACGGGCACAGGGGCTTGGTCGCCGTCCCGCCAGACACGGCAGCCGTGGCGTGTGACCTCGAGCACGTGGTCCCGCCGCCGTGGGAGCATGCGGACCCCGGGTACGAGCACCACCGTCGCCCACACCCGTCCCCGCTCGTCGACGCGCGCTGCGACGGCCGTGCCGGTCGGCGTCGGACGGACGCCGGGAGGCGCACCGGGCGCCGGGCCGTCGTCACCGACGACCCGGACGTCCGAGCCTGCGTCGTGATCCGCACCAGCTGGCCCGGCACTGAGCCCGGTGAGCTGCGCACCGAGCGCGTCGAACACCGCACGCGCGTACGCCCCGGCACCGAGGACGACGACGTGGCAGGGAGCGGACGGCCCGACCTCGACGCGCTCCGGTCGTCCGTCGGGCCGTCGGCCGAGCACCAGGATGCCGCCGGTACCGGTATCCGTCCGGCTGCGCGGGGTCTGCGGAGGGTCGTCGTCCGAGGGCAGCTCGCCAGTCGCGCCTGCCGTCGCGCCGCCCGGGACCCCCGACGTGACGACCGGACCCGTCGGCAGGGTGACGACGACCTGGGGCGGCGCTTGCTTCCCGGGAGCCCGATCCGTCAGCACGTCGAGCACCGCGCACGACGCCGCTGCCGCGAGCAGGACCGCCCTGGCCGGACCGGGGAGGTCGGCGAGGACCCCGACGAGCACGAGCACCACGGCCGACCCGACCAGGCACCAGCGGGCGACGAGCGGAGACATGCCGAGAGCCAAGCAGCCCCTCGCGTCCGGACTCGGACGCGAGGGGCTGCTTGTGGGCACTTCTTGCCGAACGCGTGGTTGTGGAGGAACACGCGCCGGGTGCTCGCTACTGCACGAGGAAGAACTGCTCTCCGATGTCGACCCGCGCGCCGCGCTCCACCCGGTAGCGACGCCCGGGCTCGCAGCGCCGGATGCTCCCGTCGATGTGGCGGATGACCGTCCCGTTGCCCGAGTTCCGGTCGGACACCCAGAGGTCGTCACCGTCACGCCCGAGCTCGAGGTGCGTCTTGGACACCGACTTGCCGGGGTCGTGCACCGTGAGCAGGTCGTCGAAGCGCTCCGCCGGTTGCGGTCGCGGCAGGCGACCGAGCAGGCCCGTGCCGTGCACGGCGGTGCGCTCCCCCGTGCTGAAGTGCAGCACGAAGGGCGCGGTCGACTGGGTCTTCACGACGATGCGCGTCTCCTCGACGTCCTCGTCGGGTTCGGGGTCACCGCTCGACGGCACCTCGGCACCGCCGACCGGTGGGAGGACCGGGCCGGTCGCGCCGGGGATCGGCGGCAGGGGTGCGGCCGTCGGGACCGACGGCAGGTCGGGGGTGGTGGTGGCCTGCGCCGAGGACGGAACGGTCGGGGAGACGGGAGCAGGTGGGATCGCTCCTCGGTCACTCGCCACACCGGATGCGCCGGCGTGGGACGGTGTGGAGCCGACCCGGTCGTCGTCGGCTCGGTCGTCGTCGTCGGCTCGCTCGCCGACGCTGCGGTCGCCGTCGACGCGGCCGTCGTCGGTTCGGTCGTCGTCGGGGGCTGCGGCGGGGAGTTCGTCGTCAGGGTCGGTCTGCACGGCGCCGTCGGCGTCGTCTTCGTTGCCGTCGTCGTCGCCCGAGGGCTCGTCGCCCGGACGGATCTCGTCGTCGGCGGCCCAGTCGGGTCGCGTCATCGGCAGCGGAACGACCGGACCCGTGAAGGCCGCCGTCACGGTCGGCCGGACCGCACCGCACTCCGCGCAGAAGATGTCGTCGGGCTCGAGGGTGTGCCCGCACACCGGGCAGGTCGCCGGTCCGTTGCCCGGTGCGATCAGCGGGGTCGGCGCGGGACGACGGTCGATCAGTGGCTCGACCACCGCGGTGTCACCGGCGCGGGGCTGCTGGTCGGTCGACGGTGCATCGTGCTGGTCGTCGACCGGCGGCTCGGCGGCAGCAGGCCCACGGCCGACCCACCAGGACGGTCGCGACGGGGGCGTCGCCGCCGGCTGCTGCGCGACGGGCGGGGACCACACCGGGGCCGCGGGCGGCTCGGGGGCCACCGGAGGCGTCGCGGCGCTCGGCGCGGTACGGGTGCGTTCGGCGTCGGCGGCGTCGTCACCCGAGGTGGCGTGGTCAGCCGACGTGACGTGCTCGGCCGAGCGGTCCTGGTCAGCCGATGCACTCCGGTCCGGGGACGACGGGTAGGCGTCGGGGTCGAGGGGCGGTTCCGCCTCCGGTGCACCCACACGCAGGTCGGCTGGCACGGACCCCGTCGGCGTGGACCCCGCGGGCCAGGACCCGTGGGTGGCGGTAGCGAGCGGATCACCGGGAGCCGAGGGAGCACCGTGAGCGGACCGGGCACCCGGAGCAGGCTCGGCACCCGGAGCAGGCTGTGCGGCGGGAGCGGGCGGTGCCGCTGGGCGGTCGGACACGGGTCCGGTCGGCCGCTGCCGGTCGTCGCCGGTGAGCCACGCGCGCGTCGCCGGGTCGAGCGTCGCCTCGGGCAGCCAGGCCTCGGCTGCCGGGTCGGGACGCCGACCGTACTGGTCGGGCTGACGGAGCGGCGGCGGCGGAGTGTCGTCCGCGGGCGCCGCCGGGGCGGGCCGGCGGTTCGCGGAGACGTTCACCGACCGCCCGCACTCACCGCAGAAGATCGCGCCGTCGGGCAGCATCGACCCGCAGTGTTCGCATCTGATCACGGTTCGCCTCTGTCCTCACTCGGCCGTCCACGACGCTCGCCGGCCTGCGGACCATCGTAGTCACGGGCCCCGGGACGCCCCTGGCCGTCGCGGTCCCCGACCATCGCGTCCGTCGTGTCGGCAGCGGCCCGCTCCGATCCCGGACGCCCCTTCGGTCGGCGGACACCGGAGCGGAGGGACCGCAACGACACCGCCGCCCGGAGACGCTCACGCCGGGACCGTCCCTCGCCGAGACTCGCGATCGCGTCCTCCGTCGCCGACCACATCCGGTCTGCGGTCCCCGGGTCGACGTCGTCCGGCCCGAAGACGCTGCGGTCCGCCAGCGCCGCCAGTCCGGTCCCGCCGCGACCGGGAGCACCGGCGACCGCCTCGCGACGGGTCGCACCACCGGGCACGGCGTGTCCCCGGTCGAGCAGCGCGTCCCGGTACTCGTCCCAAGCCCCGGTGACCCGGGCGCGCGGGGTCGGGGCCCTGCGTCGGCGTCTCCGCCGCACCCGCTTGCAGAGCAGCACGACCGCGAAGGGCAGGAGCACGAGGGCGACGAAGCCCAGCGTCGCGAGGACCCACGGCAGGGCGGCGAGCAGCAGCTGCAGCCACAGCGGCGGCACCGGCGGTGTCGCGCGGTCGGTCTGGGGCGGCGCCTGCTGGTCCTGGTCCTGCTGTTCGACGGGCGGTGGCGGGACGACCGTCTCCGGACGCGTGACCGGTTGCGGCGTCTGGTCCTGCTCGTCCGGGATCTCCCGGACGACGGGGTTCGGGTTGAGCGTGACCCACCCCCACTGCGCCGTGTCCACCTCGACCCGCGCCGTCACGTCGGACCCGCGCAGGGTCGTCGTCCCGCCGGCGCTCGACGTCGGCCCCGACGATGCGCCGGCGTCGCCGCCCGGTGTGAAGCCCATCACGACGCGGGACGGGAACCCGATCTGCCGCGCCATGAGTGCGGCGGCCACCGCGTACTGCTCCTGGTCGCCGATCATGACCGGCGCGGTGAGGAGCTCCTGGATGCGATCGGCGCCGTGACCGGAGCGGCTGGCACGCTCGTCGCCCACGCCGTGACTGACGTAGCCGGTGCTGGTGAGCCACCGGACGGCGGCGACGAGCTTCGCACCGTCCGTCCGGGCGTCGGCGGTGGTCGACTCGACCCGCTCCCGCACCGCGTCCGGCACCCCGGTTGCCGAGGGGACCTCCGCCGTCCCGGGCCGCGCCGCGGCGAGCTGCTGGTCGTCCGGCTGGTCGGGCAGCACCGCGTCGAGGTCGTAACGGGTCCCCGTCCCGACCCCGCCGACGACCGCACCCGTCGACGTCGCACGGTCGTAGTAGAACGACCGGCGCGCGCGTTCGGCACCGTCGCCGCGGAACGTCACCGACTCCAGGTCGCCGACCGTCGGCAACCAGACGCCGCGGTAGGCGTCGACGTCGACCCCGACCCGGACGTCGCTCCCGTTCACCCCACCGACGTCGACGGTCGTCGGGACCCGTTCGAAGGTGCCGGAGGCCGAGGCCCCGTCGGCACCGCCGACCCGGAAGACCACCCCGTCGTAGGTGTCGAGGGTCGCGATCCGCACGAAGCCGCCCTGTGGGAGGCCGGAGACGCGCAACTGGGCCGTGTCGGCCGCACCGGCCTCCTCGTACGCCCGGAAGGCGCTCAGCGGGCTGACCTCGTCGCGGGGGTCGAACGGCTTCACCACCTCGGTCCGCGCGACGGTGCGGCCGACCGTCGGCGGCGCGACCAGCCCGAGGCCGGTCGCGACGACCGCGGCAGCCAGCACGGTCCCGGTGCCGACGAGCGCGGGACGCGCCACGGAACGCCACACCGGGACGCGGTCGCCGACGGTCGTCGCGACGGCGACGGCCCGGCGGGAGTGGCGGACGACGAGCGCCCAGACGAGGGCGATCCCGCCGAGTGCCACCCCGGTCGCGACCGACACGTCGAGCCGAGCGGGGCCGACGACCACACCGGCCGCGAACAGGACGAGTGCCGGGATGCTCGCGGTCTCCGGCCGGGAGGCACGGGTCGCCACGGTCACGGCCGTCACCGTGGCGACCAGGGTCGTCACGAAGTACGGGACGAGCAGGGACTCGTAGGAGCCGACCGGCAGGCTGACGGTGACCAGCCGCTTCCAGTCGAGCGCGACGCCGGCGAAGAGGTCGACGAGACCCGGCCCGGTCGGCAGCAGCCCCGCGGCCTCTGCGGGCACCGCGACCGGCACCCCGGTCACGGTGAAGACGGCCACGGTCAGGACGCCGACGACCGCCGCCGGCAGCCGTCCGAGGGCGCCGGCCAACGCGACGGCGGTCCCCGCGACGACCGCGGTGACACCGGCGGTGACCATCGAGACGTCACGGTGGACCGGCCACCACGCCGTGCTCGCCATGGCGACGAGGAGCCAGACGACGAGCGTCCCGCCGATCATCCGCGACGGCCCGCGTCGACGTGCTGCCCGACGGGTCGCGCGGCGGCCCCCGGGCCGTCTGACGGGCGGCGTCGCGGCACTCACGCGGCGGCCGCCGATCGGTGCAGGGCCTGGCGGAGGTCCTCGAGGTAGCCGATGGTCAGGACGGTGAGGCCCGCCACGCGCAGCACGCGCGGCTGCGCCTCGGGCTCGCACGTGACGGCCACCACCTCGACCCCGACCGGGAAACGCGTCGCGGCGAGTCGGAGGGCGGGCAGCCCGACCGTCGAGCCCACGACCAGGAAGGCGACCGAGATCCCCGCGGTGTCGTTGCCGACGATCCGCGCGACCTCGGCGACGGGCAGGCAGGCGTCGGACAGTCCCACCGTCGCGAACTCGTCGAGCAGCCTGGTGGGTGTGACGGTGGCGAGTCGGTGCACCGCCCAGACCGGACGCTTCGCGTACTCGGGGGTGCGCTCGGACACCACGACGGAGACGTCGCGGCCGTCCCGGACAGCACGCGCGCCGAGCGAGGCGGCCGCGCTCACGGCGAGCTCGAACTCGTCGTCGTCGGCGAACTCGGCTCGTCGGGTCGCCAGGGCCACCACGAGGTGCGACCGCCGGGTGTCCTCGAACTGGCGGACCATGAGCGCGCCCGACTTCGCGGTCGACTTCCAGTGGATCGTGCGGGGGTCGTCACCGGGGACGTACTCGCGGACGGCGTGGAAGGCGATGTCGGCCGGGGAGAGGTCGGTCGTCGCCTGCCCCTCGAGGTCACGCACGAGCCCGGTGCTCGTCGACGGGATCGCGATCGTGCGCGGGTGCACGATGACCTGCTCCCGTGCGGTCCAGACGACCTCGCGGCGCACGAGCCCGACGGGGTCCGCACGCACGCCCGTGACCGGCCCCACGTCGAGCACGCCGCGCCGGACCGTCGGCACGGGCACCTGCTCCTCGAACACGCCCCCGGGCGCTACGGAGGGCACGGCGACGTCGACCAGACCGGCACCGACCGGCAGCTCGACCGTGGTGGGCACCGACGGCAGTCGCGCCGGGTTCTCGGCGGTCACCACCACGCCGGCGTCGTCGCCGACGGCCACCCGGTGCTGCGGAAGCCCCATGCGGACGACCAGCCGCGTCCGCCCGATGAGTGCGACGGCGGCCACGACGGCGAGCACCGCTCCGGCGAAGCCGACCACGACGACCTCACGCAGCCCGAAGCGGTAGCCCACCACGAAGGCGACGAGCGTGACGGCGGCGACCGTCCATCCGAGGCCGGTGACCACCGAGGCGACCTCGCCCCAGATCCGTCGCACGGTCCTCCAGGCCGTCGCCCAGGCCTTGGCGATCCCGACGACCGCGTCGGCGGCGACGCCCTCGCGGTCACCGACGAGCCGGGTCCGGACGTTCGTGAGCCCGGCGACCGTCGTCGTCCGCTCGGACGCGGCGGAACCGCGACGGGACCGCGTGCTGCCGCGTTGCGTCCTGGTGCTGCCGGGACGGTGGTCGGTCACGACGCCGCTCGGTCGGCGGGCGGCGGGGTCTCGACCAGGAGCTGCGCCACGACGCTCGTGGCGCTGACCCCGTCGAACTCCGCCTCGGCGTCCAGGACGAGTCGGTGCGCCAGCACCGGCACGGCGAGGGCCTTGACGTCGTCCGGGGTGACGTAGTGGCGACCCTGCACGGCGGCGTAGACGCGCGCGGCACGCACCAACCCCATCGCGCCGCGGACACTGACACCGAGTCGGACCTCGCTGGCCGCACGGGTCGCCTCGACGAGGCGCACGACGTAGTCGGCGATCGTCGGGTCGACGTGGACGGTGCGGGCGAGCGCGGCCATCTCGGTGACCGTCGCGGCGGGGACCACGCTCGGCAGCGGCACCGAGGCCGACGGCGCGGACGAGGTCTCGAGGATCCGGACGGTGGCCGCGTGGTCCGGGTAGCCGATCGAGGCCCGGACGAGGAAGCGGTCGAGCTGGGCCTCGGGCAGGCGGTAGGTGCCGGCCTGCTCGACGGGGTTCTGCGTCGCGATCACCATGAACGGTGCCGCCAGGCGGTGGTTCACGCCGTCGACGGTGATCGCCGACTCCTCCATCGCCTCGAGCAGTGCGGACTGCGTCTTCGGGCTGGCCCGGTTGATCTCGTCGGCGAGCACGATGTTGGCGAAGACCGGTCCGCGGTGGAAGTCGAACTCCTGCGTGCGCTGGTCGTAGACGCTGATCCCGGTGATGTCGCCGGGCAGCAGGTCCGGGGTGAACTGGATCCGGTTCGTCGACCCCTGCACGCTCTGCGCCATCGCCCGGGCGAGGCTCGTCTTGCCGGTTCCGGGGACGTCCTCCAGGAGGAGGTGTCCCTCGCTGAGCATGGTCGTCACCGCGAGGCGGATGACGAACGTCTTCCCGAGGAGCACCTGCTCGACGTTGGTCACGATCCGGCCGGCGGCGTCGGCGAACCAGGTGGCCTGCTCGGGGGTCATGCTCATGCGGTGGGGTCCTCGTTCTCAGGGGGGGTGCGGGATCGCTGCCGGGTGGTGACCCTAGCCTGCGGCGGGGTCGCTCGGCTGGGTGCCGGACGGCGGGTCGGTGGTGCCGGTGGCGGGGCTCGTCACGGACCCGCGTGCTCCGGTCGGATCTTGCTCGTCCTTCACGGTCGCCTTCACCCTGATGGACGAGTACCCGCTGGGGACGGCGTCGCGGGTCGTCCACGCAGCGTTGGTGTCCGGGTTGGTGTCCGAGCACCTCTCACCGATACCGAGCGCGCCGGGTCGGCAGTACGAGATCTGGTAGCCACTCGCGGTCAGGCCGCCCGCGTTGTCCGGCTGGTTGATCACCGGACGCTGACCGACGACGGCACTCGTAACGGACGCGCGCGTTGTGAACGGCGTGGACGTTCCGAGGTCGGTCGACGAGCAGTAGTCGTTCGTGTTCGTGGTGCAGGCGAAGAGCACCACGTCACTCGCGACGCCGAAGCCGGCTCCCTGGGTGATCGTCGAGCCGTTCAGCTGGATCGGGGAACCGCCGTTAACCGCGTACGCGTAGTGGTCGACTCCCGGCCTGACGTCAGCGCGCACTGCGACGAGAACGCTCCCGTCCTGGTCGGGACCGACCAACGCGGCGTCGCCCGTCGGAGCCGACGGTGGAGTGAAGCTCGTCACCGGGTTCGAGGCGCCGACGGCGCAGAATCCACCGGCGTTGGCGCTGAACACGACGTACCGGTAGTCGCCAGCGTTGCCGCTCACGCTCCGGTCCGGACTCGACTGCACCGCTTGGAGTCCGCGGGCGTCGCAGGTGGTGGGGACCGCTCCGTTCGTCCGGTACACCGTGTTGGTCAGCTGACCACCCTGTGCGCTGCCTCCGGTCACTGACCAGTCGACGACGGTCTTGCCGTTCTCCGCTCGAGATGACGCGGTGATCTCCGCAGGGGCCGGCTGACCGTAGGCGACGGCATCAGCCGACGTCGATCGGTTCCAGTCGGCATCCGACGCGACGATCGCGCGGTTCTTTGCGTAGACCGTCGCCGAGTACGAGGCGCCTGCCGCCAGCCCGTCGAACGTCGCGGTCGAGGTACCGGCAGCGACGTTCCGCGTCGTCCCCCCACTGCCGTTGAGCACAACGACGTAGCTCGACACGGCACTCCCCGGGCCGGGCTTCGGGACGGGCGTCCACGAGACGACGATCTGGTTCGGGGTGGAGGTGCTTGCTGCGGCCGTCACCGTCTGCGGGGCGCCCGGGATGTAGTCGGCGCTCATGACAGCGCTGGTCGTGGACGGGGAAGAGGTGCCGATCGCGTTCGTCGCCGTGACCCGGAACGTGTACCGCTGTTGAGGATCCAGGTCCGTCAGGGAGCAGACGGTGGCCTGGCCACAGTCGCGGGCGTACGAAGAGCCGCCGTCGCCGCTGCCGGCCACGCGGTAGTTCGTTATCGGAGCGTTGTTCGCCTGCGGCGCCGACCACTGCAGACGGACCACCCCAGGTTCGTACGACCCGGTCTTGGTGGGGGCACCCGGGGCGTCGGGGACGTCCTGCACGGCGATGGTCACGTCGCCCCAGACGTACCGGGACGGGTCGTTCGTCGCGTCGGCGACCTGGTACTGCAGGTGCGCGTCGACGGGCTGAGCACCACCGGCGACGGTGACCTGCAGCCGGGAGCGGTCGGCACTGGGCGTGACGCTCACCCCGGCGGGGAGGCCGCCCGAGAGCCCGCGGATCGCGACCACCCGCAGCCGCTGGTCCGGGAAGGGGTTCGTCGCCTGGTCGTTCGACAGCACGTCGATCGTCGCGCTCGTCCCACGTTCGACGACGGCCCGGTCCGCTCCCGGCTGCACGAGCGGCCTGGTGGAACCGACGATGCCGACCCGGACGACGCCGGCGCGGCCGGGGTTGGCCTCGTCCGACACGCCGATGCCGATGGCCGCCGTCGTGTCCTTCGGCGCGTCCTCGGCCACCGAGACCCGGAGCTGCTGGCCCTGCACGGTCGCGGTGGTGCCGGAGCCCGGGCGGCTGACGACCGACCAACGGAGCTCGCCGAGGTCGTCCGGGTACGGGTAGTCCGTCAGCTTCGTCAGGTCGAGCGTGCGGGTGTCACCCGGCTGCATGTCGATCGAGGACCCGGTGAACGCGGGTGGCTGGTTCGACCGGGGCGTGACCTTGATGGGGAGCACGAGCGTCGCGACACGGCCCTTGCCGCCGTTCGCACTCGAACCGTCGGTGACCTCGAACGAGATCGACGCGTTGCCGTAGTAGAGCTTCGAGGACGTGAACTGCAGCGTCGACCGGTCGACGACGAGGTCCTGTCCGTCGGCGTGCGTCGCCTTCACGGTGCCGCGGTCGGTGATCTGCGCGGTCCGCCCGTTCGCCGTCACCACGTACCGGTCGAGCGGGATGCGCACCGCCGACTCGCTCTTCACCGTCACGGCACCCGCGCTGCGGTCGACCTGCGGCAGGGCGTCGTCGAACCCGGGGACGTGCACGAAGCCGTAGGCGACCACGTCGGGGTGGTCACTCCGGGCGACCGAGAACGGCACCACCTGCGACGCGTCCGTCAGCCGGATCGTGATGCGACGGTCGGCCGTGACCCGTGCGGTGTCGCCGTAGCCGTCGACCACACCGACCTCGAGCCGCGAGGTCGATCCCTCGGCGAAGAAGACGTTCTGCAGCACGTCGACGGTGACGCTCTCGCGGCGCAGGATGTCCTGCAGGTCGAGCGTCGTGTCCTCGACCTCGGGGCGGAGCGGCGGGGCGTCGCGGTCGACCGTCACGGTCAGGAAGGCGGTGCTCGACCCGCCGCTCGCGTTGGCGACCGTGTAGAGCACCGCGAAGTCCCCCTCGGTCGCCGACCGGGGTGGCGTGACCCGCACCTGGCTGCGCTGGAGCACCTTCGCCGTGACGCCCGCCGCGGTCGGCTCGACGGCGGTGACGGTCAGCTGGCCGCCCTCCGGGTCGGAGTCGTTCTGGAGGACCCGGACGGTGACGGACCCACCGGGCCGGATGGTCACGTGGTCGGCCTCGGCCACCGGGTTCGTGGCCTGCTCCGCACGGGGGCTGATGCCGACCCGGACCGTCCCCGTCGCCCGGGCACCGAGCGCGTCGACGACGGTGTAGGTGAACTCGTCGGTACCGGAGGAGTAGTCCCCCGCGTCGTACGTCAGCGCGTCCGCGGTGACGTCGCTCACCGAGCCCTTCTCGGGGTTGTCGGCGACGCCGACGAGCTGCACCGAGTCACCGTCGGGATCGATGCCGTTCAGCGGCACGGTGATGCGGACCGCCTGACCCGCGACGGCGCGCGCGGTCACGGTCTCGGGGACCGGCGGGTTGTTCGTCGCGGCGTCGCGTTCACGTACGGAGATCGACACGGTCGCGTCGGCGTACTGCCCGTCCGGCCCGCGGACCCGGTAGACCGCCGTGTGGTTGCCGGGCGTCTGCGGCGCCAGGTACCGGAGCCGGTCGCCCGACACGAAGAGCAGGCCGCCGTCACCCGGCACGTTCTGCACGAGCTGCGGGTCGAGCGTCAGCGGCTCGCCCTCGGGCTGGGTGTCGTTCGCCAACACGTCGATCTCGGCGACGTCCCCGACCCGCACGGTGGCGGAGTCCGACTGCGCGACGGGCGGTTGGATCCGGTCGGGCCGAGGGATCTCGACGACGGTGATCGTCCCGCTGGCGCTGGCGAGACCGTTCGACTCCGTGTAGCCGAAGGTCACCGGTCCGTCGAGGGGCGCGGTCAGGGTGACCCGGACGACGTGCTGGTCGAGGATGCTGGCGCGCACGCCGCTGCCGCGTTCGGGTCCGTCGAGCGCGGTGACCATGAGGACACCGCCGGCCGGGTCGGTGTCCGTCGCGGTGACGTCGGTGTCCTTCGTCGAGAGCGTGGTGACGAACACCGTCTTGGGCGTCGTGATCGGAGGCGTGGAGGCGTCCGGCGGCGCGAGCACGGTGACGCGCACGACACCGCTCGCGGTCTTCGTCCCGTCGGTGACCGTGTACTCGAGCTGGTGGTCCCCTGCGCCGGCTCCCTGCACGCGGAACGTGCCCGCGTCGTAGGAGGGGGTGACCGTCAGTCCGTTCGACGAGGAGACGCTGGTGAGCGTGACGGTGCCGTTGCCACCCCGGACGTGGTCGAGCGGTTGCACGGTGAACGCCTTGCCGGCGTAGCCCTGCACCGCGAAGGCGTCGGCGCGCAGCGGCACGTTCCCCTGCGCTGCGACACGGACGGTCATCGACCCGCGCCCGCGGTCGCGGCCGTCGCTCACGACGAGCTGCACGGCTCGGTCACCGGTGCGTCCGCTCGCGTTGCGGAAGTCGAGCATGCCGTCCGGCGTGGTCGACACCCGGTCGCCGTCGGCCGAGGCCGACTCCAGGTAGACCGGGTCGCCGTCGGGGTCGACCCAGTCCGACAGCACGTCCGTCACGACGTGCCCGTTCTGCACGACGTCGGCGGAGGTGCTGCGCACCTGCCGCGGTGGCTCGTTCTCCGACTCGGGGCGCACGGTCACGCGCACGGTCGCGGTGGCGGACCCGCCGTTGCCGTCGGTGATCGTGTACGGGAAGGACAGGGACCCGCTCGCAGCCGCGGTGAGCGTGACCTGGAGCCGTTGCCCGTCGCCGACCACGGCGACGCTGCCCTGTCCGTCGGGGATGCTGCCGACCTCGCTGATGACGAGGGGGTCGCCGTTCGGGTCGTAGTCGTTGAGGAGGACCGGCAGGCTCGTCGTCCGGCCGGGACGTGCGCCGAGGTCGTCGTCCACGGCCACCGGCGGCTTCTGGTCCTTGTCCACCTGGGGGTCGTCGTCCGACACCCGTTCCTGCTGCCGCTCGTCGTCCTGGTCGACCAGGTCGGCCCAGTTGTCGATGAGCTGTCCGCTGCGGCCGATCGCCCAGGACCGCCCGCTGCGCGGGTCGTTCGCCACGACGGTGTCGCCGTTGTGCACGATCTGCAGGTCGTCGGCGTCGGCGGTCTGCGCCAGTCGCTGCAGCCCGCTGCCCCGGCAGGAGTCCATGGCCTGCCCGCCCGCCCACGCGGCGTAGGTGCACGAGCCGACCACCGTCGGACGAGCCGCTCGACCGGAGACCGCGAGCGGCGTCCGGTCCACCTGGCCGGACGCCGACACCCGCACCAGGCCCGACGTGCCGGCGACCACGACCGAGGACGACGAGTCGGACGACCGCTGCAGCGCGGGTGCTCCCCCGACACGGTCCCCGAGGTCGACGGTGTCCCCGTCGACGGAGAGGCGGCCGTCGGTCCGGTCGAGGACGGCGACGTGGTCGCCGAAGGACGCCACCTGGAACTCGTGCGAGCGGTCGAAGCGCACGTCCCAGCGCCGCTCGACGGTCAGGTCGGACCCGACGTCGACGAGGGACGCCCGTCCGGTGCGCGGCGAGTAGACGGCGACCCTGCGGTCGGAGGCGTCGAAGACGGCGTCCGCGCCGAGGGTCAGGTCGGGCTCGGTCGAGGCGTCGAGGTCGGACAGCTCGGCCGCCGGGGTCGCCCAGAGCGCACCGGTCTCACCGTTCCCGACCACGGCCGTGTCACCGGCGAAGAACACCTGCGGCGATCCTGCGGGGAGGGTCACCGCGTCACCCACCGTCGCGTCGGCGACGTCGACCTTCGCGACGGTCCCCTTCGTCCCGTCGACGCTGTACACCTCTGCCCCGCGCTGCACGACCGAGAGGTCGTCGCTCGGGGTCTCGACGGCGGTGTTGAGCGCCAGGACGCCGGTGTTCGCGCGTCCGACGGCGCCGTACTGCGCGGACGGCACCCACACCGTGCCGTCGCCGAGGTCGATGCGCTGCGTGTGGTACCCGGTCGACACGACGGCCGCGGTGGCCACCACGGCACCGACGACGACCGACGCGCCGATCGTCACGGCCGCCGACCGGTGCTTGGCCAGGAGCGCCCGGATCACCCGGTGCTCCCGATCGTCCCGCACTGCTCGGGGCTCGCGGCGCCCGTCTTGCCGTCACGGTTCACGGCGACCGTGATGCACTGCTCGGCCCCCGCCCCACCGGAGACGACGAAGGTGGTGCCGGTCTGCTGGCTCGTCGCACCGGACGACGTGATGACGTAGGTGTCACCGGCGCGCAGACCGGGGTCGGCCCAGCTGAACGACACCGAGTCGGCACCGGCGCGCGCAGTCACGTCGCGCACCGTCGGGATCGACGCCGTCCCCGCGCGCGTGACGAGCAGGACGCTCACGACGGCGAGGGCCGCCACCACCAGGACGCCGACCGAGCCGGCCACCAGGACGGTCGAGCGACTCCGGCGGCGCGCCACGGTCGCCGAGCCGGTGCGGTGGACCGTCCCCACGCTCTGGATGCCCGACGAGGCTCCGCCCTGGACGGCACGACGCGTGCGCCGCCGGGCACCGACGCGGGACGGCGGCTGCAGTTCCCGCACGACCGTCCGGTCTGCGTCGGACGACGGGGTCGCCACCGCCCACGACTCGACGGCGACGTCTGCGGGGGTCTGCGGGATCCCGAGCTCCGCCTCGACCTGTTGGAGTCCGCGGACGAACTCCATCACGGTCGCGGGGCGTGCGGACACCCGCCGGGACATCGCCGTCGCGAGCAGGCGCTCGAGCGACGGCGGGACGTCGGGTCGGCCGGTCGGCTTCACCCCGCCCCGGTCGATCCGGTCCATCAGGTCCGCCGCGGAGTTCTTCCCCCCGGGGACCTCGAAGGGGCTGCGCCCCGCGAGCAGTGAGTACACGGTGGCCGCGAGCGAGTAGACCTCGGACTGCACGGTGCCGCGCGACTCGTCGCCCAGCACCTCGGGTGCGGACCACGGGATCGACATGCCCACCGGCTCGTCCGGGTCGGCACTGCCGATCGTGGCGGCGATGCCGAAGTCCGACAGGACGGGTGCGCCGTACGCGGTGCGCAGGATGTTGGAGGGCTTCACGTCGCGGTGGAGAACGCCCTCGCGGTGCGCCGTCTCGAGCGCCGACCCGATGCGGATGCCGACGGCCAGGACCTCGGACACGGGGAGCGGCTCGCGGCGGTAGCGCTGGCTGAGCGACGACGAGCAGAGCTCCATGACCAGGTACGGCCGACCGTCGGACGCGATGCTCGCCTGGAGGACCGTGAGGATGGAGGGGTGCGTGCTGAGCCGCGCCATCAGGTTCGCCTCGGCCTGGAACATCTGACGGACGCGCTCGTCGACGACCTCGTCGAGGAGCACCTTCACCGCGACCTGCCGGCGGGGCATGTCCTGTTCGTAGAGGAACACGTCCGCGAAGCCACCGGAGCCCAGGACGTGGACGGGGCTGAAGCCGGCGATGACGGGCGGGTCGGACGGCAGGCGTCGAGCCATCGGCGTCGTTCCCTTCCCCGGCCCCCCGGCCGGCCCTCGGCGTTCCTCGCGGCCAGGTCATTCTACGAAAGCGGGCTCGCCGCCCGGGACCCGCTGGCACCACTGTGGACGGCACCCGTCCCCCACTTCGGGGGGCACGACGACCGTGGCCGAGCGCGTTCAGAGTCGCGGCAGCGTGTCCTCGACGTCGGGGTCCTCGGGCGCACCGTCGACCTGCACGACCACGACCGTGACGTTGTCGCGCCCGCCGGCGACGACTGCGTCCCCGACCAGCCGCTCGGCCAGCGCCTGTGCCGTCGGCACCCGCGCGGCGATCCGGGCGATGCCGACGTCGCCGAGTTCCTTCGTGAGCCCGTCGGAGCACACCACGTAGCGGTCGCCGGCGCGCAGCGGCAGCGTCCACCAGTCGGGCTCCGGCGGCTCCCCGAAGCCGACCGCCCGGGTGATGACGTTGCTGTCCGGGTGCTGTTCGGCGTCCTCCGCCCGGAGCAGCCCGGCGTCGACCATCTCCTGCACGACCGAGTGGTCCACGGTCACCCGCCGCAGTGCGCCGGACTCGATCCGGTAGGTGCGGGAGTCGCCGACGTTGAACACGAGCGCAGCCGGCTGTCCGTGGGTCGCGACGAGCGCAACGCCGGTCACGGTGGTGCCGGCACCGAGGGCGTTGCCACCGGCCGCCCGCTCGATGTCGGCCGTGGCGAGCAGCAGGGCCCGCTGGATGTCCTGACGGCTGGTGAACTCGCCGGTCGTGACCTGGTCGAGCCGCCGGACGACCGCGTCGCTCGCCCGGTCACCCGCCAGGTGCCCGCCCATGCCGTCGGCGACGACGAAGAAGGGCGCACCGACGAGGTAGCTGTCCTCGTTGTGGTCGCGACGTCGGCCGACGTCGGTCGCTGCTCCCCAGGAGAGCGTCAGGGGGGTGCCGGCTGCGCCGGGGACGTCGATGGCGTGCTCGGTGGCAGCTCGGCCGAGTTCGGTCACGGTTTCAGGATCGCTCTCTGGGAGTGGAGGGGCGTGCCGGACGGTCGGTCCGTCACGGGGCCGGCGGGAACGGTGGGAGGCCGTCGTCCGGACCGACCCGGAGGTGCGGCGACAGGACCTCGATGACGTTGCCGTCACCGATCTCGACGAGCGTACCCGTCAGGACGACGATCGACGCACCCGCGGCCATCCGGAACGGCGCGCCGCCCGGGGGCCTGACGACGGTGCCGTTCGTGGACCGGAGGTCCTCGACCACGGCGGCCTCGCCGGCGGCGTGCAGGAGCACGTGCGACGACGACACCTGACCGCTCGGCGACGGCACGGGCACGAGGACCGGACCGTCGTCGAGGACGACGCGTGGCGCAGCAGGTCGACGGCCCACCACCAGCGGTCGGTCGAGCCGGACGACCCGGCCGCCGATGCGCACGGACGGGGTCCGCCGACGGACCGAGCCGTCGTCCGAACGCGGTGGTGCCGCAGCCGGCGACGCCCGCTCCGGCGCTGCCGCCGGACCCGCGCCGCCGGGACGGACGCGGAGCACCGTGTCGTCCTCGGCAGGTCCGGTGGCCGATCGGACCCCGCGGGCCGGCCGGATCACCGTCGCTCCGTACGGGTCCTCGTCGAGGACCTCGGCCGGATCCGCGGCAGGCCCGCTGCCCGTCGGTCGGACGTCGGACGCGACGACGCCGGTGGGTCCGGTGCCGGGATGCGCACGGGCCACCGTGTCGTCGTCGTGCACCGGTTCCCGCTCCATGGTCATCCCACCGTAGACGATCCGGTCGACCCCGTGGGCGTTCCCCACGCTGGTCCGTGACCGGAGCGGACGGCGCGGAGGACCAACCACCCGAAGGGGTCGTCCGGGCGAGTGTCCAGGGCGTGCCGCGCCCGGACCTCGGCCCGCGCGGACGATCCGAGCGCCCAGGCGCACCATGCACCCATGGCGAGCGCGCCCGCCGCACCGACCGCCACGTCTCCCCCGACCGCGCCGTCGGCACGCCACGTCCGCCAGGCAGCGGCGCACCGATCGCCCGCCAGCCGGAGTCGCGCGCGGTCCGGCTCCGGGCCCGACCCGCCGAGCGCTGGCGGGGTGGGATCGCGGAACGGGTCGAACGGGACGACCGTCCCGGGGTCCGGGCGACCGCGGGCGGCGAGGAAGCCGACCAACGCGAAGCGGGTCGCGAGTGCGCCGCAGGCCGTCACGACGGCGACGGCCTGCGGACGCGCGAGCGCGTCTGCCACGACCGCGTCGCCGTCCGGCGACGGAGCGACGAGGGCTGCGCAGGCGGCGCGCAGGGTGACCGCGGCGGCGATCTCCCGCGGGTAGCGCAGCTGGGTGGGCTGGTGTCGGTGTCTCGTGGAGGTCATGCACGAGATCGTGACGGGAGCAGCGCCTCCAGACCGTCCCATCCGTGCCGCCTGTGGACGGGGCCGCCCTCGACCACCGCTGTGCAGGACCGACCGGCACCGATCAGCGACCGACCGCGACTCAGACCCGCGCGACCTCGAGGCTCTCCGCCACCAGGTCCCAGCCGTCGTCCGTGCGCTCGATCGCCACGCCGTGCGCAGCCGCCCACCGCAGCAGACCCGCGGTGTCGCCGACCTCGGCACCAGTCCGCGCGAGGAGCGCGGTCAGCCGCCCCTTCGCGGTCTTGTTCCAGTGGTTGAGCGCCCGGCGGCGTCCGCCGTCGTCGACGCTCACCACACGGAGCGTGACCGCGTCACGCACCGGCCCGAGGGCACGGTAGCCCTCGGATCGCAGGTCGAGCACGAGACCGTCGGCGCGCTGACCGAGCGCACCGGCCGACGGTCCGGGCCAGTGCTTCGTGAGTCGCAGCGCGCCCAGCTTCGCGTCGTGCGAGAGCCGGTAGGCGGGGATCCGGTCGCCGGCTCCGATCGGGCCGAACATCGCGGACTGCACCACGACGTGGTCCGTCCACCACCGCCGCGTCGCGTCGTCCGCCCCGGGGGCGTCGAGCGGGTCGTAGAGCACGCCCGTGTACCGCTCGATCGCCGGCAGCGTCGGCGCGGTGTCGAGCTCGAGGTTGCGGAGGCGCTCGGCCACCGACCTCGGGCCGAGCTTCAGAGCCGTCCGTGCCGTGGACTCCTCGGAACTGACGGAGCGGGCCGCGGTGATCACCGCGGCCCGCTCGTCGGACAGTTCCGGGAAGGACAGCGCACCCAGGTCGAGGGTGCGTGCCGGGTCCCCGCCCTCCCGCTTCGTCTCGGACGGCGGGAGGAGGACGGTCAGTCCGGTCAGGACGCCAGCGCGGCCTGCCGCGCCACGATCGTGACCGTGTCGTGCTCGACCGACAGGAAGCCGTCCTCGGCGTCCGCCGTCACCGTCGAGCCGTCGGCCCGGGTGATGCGGACCTGGCCCTGCGCGAGGGTGGCGAGCAACGGCTCGTGCCCCGCGAGGATGCCGATCTGGCCCTCCGTCGTCCGTGCGACGACCATGGTGGCGTCGCCCGTCCAGACCTCACGGTCCGCCGAGACGACGCTCACGGTGAGTGCCGCCATGTCAGCGGTTCTCCTTCTGGATCTGCGCCCACTTCTCTTCGACGTCGTTGATGCCACCGACGTTGAAGAAGGCCTGCGTGGCCACGTGGTCGAACTCGCCGTCGGCGATCGCGCGGAAGGACTCGATGGTGTCCTTGAGCGGGACCGTCGAACCCTCGACACCCGTGAACTTCTTGGCCATGTAGGTGTTCTGCGAGAGGAACTGCTGGATACGACGAGCGCGCTCGACCGTGATCTTGTCCTCTTCGGAGAGCTCGTCGACACCGAGGATCGCGATGATCTCCTGCAGCTCCTTGTTCTTCTGCAGGATCTGCTTGACGCGAGTCGCGGTCTCGTAGTGGTCGGCGCCCAGGTACCGGGGGTCCATGATCCGCGACGTGGAGGTCAGCGGGTCGATGGCCGGGTACAGACCCTGCGACGCGATCTCACGGGAGAGCTCGGTCGTGGCGTCGAGGTGCGCGAACGTGGTCGCCGGCGCCGGGTCGGTGTAGTCGTCGGCCGGGACGTAGATCGCCTGCAGCGAGGTGATCGAGTGACCACGCGTCGAGGTGATGCGCTCCTGGAGCACACCCATCTCGTCGGCGAGGTTCGGCTGGTAGCCCACCGCGGACGGCATGCGGCCGAGCAGCGTGGAGACCTCGGAACCGGCCTGCGTGAAGCGGAAGATGTTGTCGATGAAGAGGAGCACGTCCTGCTTCTGGACGTCGCGGAAGTACTCCGCCATCGTCAGCGCCGACAGGGCCACGCGCAGACGCGTTCCCGGCGGCTCGTCCATCTGGCCGAACACAAGGGCGGTCTTGTCGAAGACACCCGCCTCTTCCATCTCGCCGATGAGGTCGTTGCCCTCACGGGTGCGCTCGCCGACACCGGCGAACACCGACACACCACCGTGGTCCTGCGCGACGCGCTGGATCATCTCCTGGATGAGGACCGTCTTGCCGACGCCCGCACCACCGAAGAGGCCGATCTTGCCACCCTGCACGTACGGGGTGAGGAGGTCGATCGACTTGATGCCGGTCTCGAACATGGAGGTCTTCGACTCGAGCTGGTCGAAGGCCGGGGCCTTGCGGTGGATCGGCCAGCGCTCGGTGATCTCGAGCTTCTCGTCGGTGTTCAGCACGTTGCCGAGCACGTCGAAGACCTTGCCCTTGGTGACGTCGCCGACGGGGACCGAGATCGGGGCGCCCGAGTCACGGACCTCCTGACCGCGGACGAGACCGTCGGTCGGCTTCAGCGAGATGGCGCGGACCAGGTCGTCGCCGAGGTGCTGCGCGACCTCGAGGCCGATCTCCTGCGACGAGTCACCGATGGTGATGGTCGTGAACAGCAGGCTGTAGATGTCGGGGATGGCGTCGTGCGGGAACTCGATGTCGACGACGGGACCCGTGACACGGGCGATCCGTCCGACACCGGGCGCCGACGACGTCTCGACCGCGGTGGTGGCGGTGTCGGTCATGGCGTGTGCCTTCCTGAGGGGTGGTGTCTGTCCGCGAACGTTCGCGGACTACTTCTTCTTCGACGAGAGGGCGTCGGCGCCGCCGACGATCTCGGAGATCTGCTGGGTGATCTCGGCCTGACGCGCGTTGTTCGCGAGCCGGGTGAACTCGTTGATGAGCGAGTCGGCGTTGTCGCTCGCGGACTTCATCGCCTTCTGGCGGGCGGCGTGCTCGGAGGCAGCCGACTGCAGCATGGCGTTGAAGATGCGGCTCTCGATGTAGACCGGGAGCAGCGCGTCGAGGACGGCGTCGGCGTCGGGCTCGAACTCGTACAGCGGCAGGGGCTCACCGTCGGACGGCTCCTCCACACCATCGACGACCTCGAGCGGGAGCAGGCGCACGACCTGCGGCTCCTGGGTCGCCAGGCTGATGAACCGGTTGAAGACGATGTGGATCTCGTCCACGCCGCCCTCCGCCGTGTCCTGGAGGAACTTCGAGACGACGGCGTCGCCGATCTCCTTGGCGGTCGAGAACTCCGGCTGGTCGGTCCCACCGATCCACTGCCGCTCGGACGGACGCTCGCGGAACGCGAAGTACCCGACCGACTTGCGGCCGACGAGGTAGAACACGACCTCCTTGCCCTCGCTGCGGAGCAGGGAGGCGAGCTCCTCGCCCTGCTTGAGGACGTTGGTGCTGAACGCGCCGTTCAGACCGCGGTCGGACGTGAACAGCACGACCGCGGCACGCGTCGACGACTCGGGCTCCGTGGTCAGCACGTGGTCGACGTTCGAGAACGTCGCCACGGCCGACACGGCCCGCGTCACGGCCCGCGAGTACGGGCCGGACGCGGCCATGCGAGCCTGCGCCTTCTGGATCCGCGACGCCGAGATCAGCTCCATCGCGCGAGTGACCTTCTTCGTGGTCTTCGCCGACTTGATGCGCTGTCGGTAGACCCGGACCTGTGCCGCCATCTAGCGACGACCCTTGACGATCTGCTCCTGGTCGACGTCCTCGGCGTCCGCCGCGTCGAACTGCTCCGAGCCGAGCGTCTTGCCGTCGCTCGTCTGGAAGCCCTTCTTGAACGCGTCGATCTCGCGGTCCATCGCGGCGACGGTGTCGTCGCTGAGCTGGTTCGTCTCGCGGAGCGTGGTGAGCACGTCGGAGTTGCGGCGCAGGTGCTCGAGCAGCTCGGCCTCGAAGCGGAGCACGTCGGGGACGGGCACCTCGTCGAGCTTGCCGTTCGTGCCGGCCCAGATGGAGACGACCTGCTCCTCGACCGGGTACGGCGAGTACTGCGGCTGCTTGAGGAGCTCGGTCAGGCGGGCACCGCGGTCGAGCTGACGGCGCGACGCCTGGTCGAGGTCGGACGCGAACATCGCGAACGCCTCGAGCGAGCGGTACTGCGCGAGCTCGAGCTTGAGCGTGCCGGAGACCTTCTTGATCGACTTGACCTGTGCGTCACCACCCACGCGGGACACCGAGATGCCCACGTCGACGGCCGGACGCTGGTTCGCGTTGAACAGGTCCGACTGCAGGAAGATCTGGCCGTCGGTGATCGAGATCACGTTGGTCGGGATGTAGGCCGAGACGTCGTTCGCCTTGGTCTCGATGATCGGGAGACCCGTCATCGAACCGGCGCCGAGGTCGTCGGACAGCTTCGCGCAACGCTCCAGCAGACGGGAGTGCAGGTAGAAGACGTCACCCGGGTAGGCCTCGCGGCCCGGCGGACGACGCAGGAGGAGCGACACCGCACGGTAGGCCTCGGCCTGCTTCGACAGGTCGTCGAAGATGATCAGGACGTGCTTGCCGCCGTACATCCAGTGCTGGCCGATGGCCGAACCGGTGTACGGGGCGAGGTACTTGAAGCCGGCCGGGTCGGAGGCCGGGGCGGCGACGATGGTGGTGTACTCCATCGCGCCGGCGTCCTCGAGCGCACCCTTGACGGAGGCGATCGTGGAGCCCTTCTGGCCGATCGCGACGTAGATGCAGCGGACCTGCTTGTCCTCGTCGCCCGACTCCCAGTTGGCCTTCTGGTTGATGATCGTGTCGATCGCGATGGCCGTCTTGCCGGTCTGGCGGTCGCCGATGATCAGCTGACGCTGACCGCGGCCGACGGGGATCATCGCGTCGATGGCCTTGATGCCGGTCTGGAGCGGCTCGTGGACCGACTTGCGGGACATGACGCCCGGAGCCTGGAGCTCGAGGGCGCGGCGGCCCTCGGCCTGGATCTCGCCGAGACCGTCGATCGGGTTGCCGAGCGGGTCGACGACGCGACCGAGGAAGCCGTCGCCGACGGGGGCCGAGAGGACCTCACCGGTGCGGGTGACTTCCTGGCCCTCTTCGACGCCGCCGAACTCGCCGAGCACGATGGCGCCGATCTCGTCCTCGTCGAGGTTCTGCGCGAGACCGAGGGTCCCGTCCTCGAAGCGGATGAGCTCGTTCGCCATGACGCCGGGGAGGCCCTCGACGTGTGCGATGCCGTCACCGGCGTCGGTGACGTGCCCGACCTCGGCCGTGGAGGCCTTCGTCGGCTCGTAGTTCGAGACGAAGTCCTTCAGGGCATCACGGATCTCATCGGGGCTGATGGTGATGTCTGCCATGGGATTTTCCTTGTTGGTTTCCGGGGCCCTTCGGCTCCGAGAGGGTGATGCTGCCCCGGCGAGGGACAGTTCCCGTTGTGGACTTGGAGGAGTCGGCTTCGACCGTACGCTCAGCCGGCCAGCTGGAGCCGGAGCTCCGACAGGCGCGTGGACACGGTGCCGTCGATGACGTCGCCACCGACCTGCACGCGGACCCCGCCGACGACCGCAGGGTCGACGACCTGGTTCACGCTGACGTCCTTGCCGTAGCGCTCCGCGATGCCGCGGGCGACGCGGGCCGCCTGGCCGTCGGAGAGCGGGGAGGCCGTGATGACCGTCGCGACGACCTTGCCGGCCTGGTCGGCCACGATGCGCGAGGCATCGCGGACGATCTCACCGATGCGGCGGCCACGGGGCTGCTGCACGAGGTGCTCCAGGATCGCGGTGGTCTGCGGCGAGACCTTGGCCCCGACGAGACGCTGGACGAGCGCGCCCTTCTCCGACGGGCTGCCGAGCTTGGTGCCCAGCGCCAGCTCGAGCGCGGCGTCCGAACGGACCGCCGTCTCGAAGGAGAACAGCTCGGCCTCGATCGACGTCTCCGACGACGCGGTGCCGGCGACGGCGCGGATGCCCGCGTCCTCGATGCCGGCGAGCAGGTCCTGCTGCGAGGACCAGCGCGAGCCGGCCACCGCGGTCAGGACCGCACGCGTGACATCGGACTGTCCGGCGAAGACCCGGTCGACGACCGACTTTTTGCCGATCACGTCAGCGGTCGGGTCGGCGAGCAGCCCGAGCAGCTGGGGCGCCCCGGCGATCGCACGTCCGGCGGCGAGAATCTCGATGCCCGCAGCGAGGTCGACAGACCCGCCGAGGTCAGCGAGGACCGCTCGCGTGGACGAGAGTGCGGACCGGGTGGCGCTCCGCATGCTCAGCGCTCCCCGGCCGTCTGGCCCTGGGACGCCTCGAGGTCGGCGATGAAGCGGTCGACGACCGCAGCCGACTTCTGGTCGTCCTTGAGGGACTCGCCGATCACACCGGAGGCGAGGTCGAGGGCGAG
Source organism: Curtobacterium oceanosedimentum (assembly GCF_040545555.1). NCBI lineage: Bacteria > Bacillati > Actinomycetota > Actinomycetes > Micrococcales > Microbacteriaceae > Curtobacterium > Curtobacterium oceanosedimentum. The sequence goes on along the minus strand of NZ_JBEPMD010000001.1, from coordinate 182,275 downwards.
GGTGCCCACCTCGCTCCGCAGCGACTGGAGCGCGCTCTGCCGCTCGGCCTCGATCTGCGCCTGTGCGTTGGCGGTGATGCGTGCTGCATCGGCCTGCGCCTGCTCGCGGACCTCGTTGCCGATCGCGGTCGCGTCGGCACGGGCCTGCTCACGGATGCGCGAGGCCTCGGCACGCGCGTCCGCGAGCTGCTTGTTGTACTCGTCGAGTGCAGCGGCGGCCTGCTCCTGAGCGGCCTCCGCCTTCTTGATGCCACCCTCGATGGCCTCGGTGCGCTCATCGAGCATCTTCGTGATGCGCGGCGTCACGACGCGCCACATCACGAGGAAGATGATGACGAAGGCCACCGCGGACCACACGATGTCGTACACCGGTGGGATCAGCGGATTGTGGGTCTCCTCCGCCGCGATGATGAGTGCAGTCTGCATCGAGAAGCCTTAGTTGGTGAAGATGAAGTACGTCGCGATACCGATGAAGGCCAGGGCCTCCGTGAAGGCGATACCGATGTACATGAGGGTCGTCAGACGGCCCTGGAGCTCCGGCTGGCGAGCGACGGACTCGATCGTCTTGCCGACGACGATGCCCACGCCGATGGCCGGACCGATCGCGGCGAGGCCGTAGCCAACCGTTGCGATGTTGCCGTTGATCTCCGCGAGAACGGTCGTTGCGTCCACGTGTTTTCCTTTCGAGTGCGGCCCGACGGATGTCGTGCCGTATGGGGGTCAGTAGGTCAGTGCTCGTCAGCCAGCGCGAGCTGGATGTACACAGCGGTCAGCAGCATGAAGACGTACGCCTGCAGCAGCGCGACGAGGATCTCGAAGAAGCTGAACGCGATGCCGAACGCCAGGGTCCCGACACCGAAGAGCTTGAAGAGGCTCTCGGCGTCGAAGAAGAAGAACCAGGTGGCCGAGAAGAAGAGCACCAGGAGGAGGTGACCCACGACCATGTTCATGAGGAGTCGCAGCGTCAGCGTCACCGGACGGAGCACGAACGTCGAGACGAGCTCGATCGGCGTCACGATGATGTAGAGGTACCACGGCACTCCGGGCGGGAAGAGCGCGTTGCGGAGGAACGTGCCCGGGTGCTTGCGCAGACCCGCGTAGATGAACGCGACGTAGGCGACGATCGCGAGGATCATCGGCATCGCGATGCGGCTGGTACCGGCGATGTTCATGAACGGGATCAGACCCGTCAGGTTCATGAAGAGCACACCGAAGAAGATGGTGGCCAGGAGCGGCAGGAAGCGCTTGCCGTCCTTCTCACCGAGGTTGTCGAAGGTGTTGCGACGGACGACGTCGAACGCGTACTCGATGAAGGCCTGTCCGCGGTTCGGGACCAGCTTCAGCGCGCGCGTCCCGACGAACGCGAAGACGAGCAGCACGGCCACCGCGAACAAGCGGATGAGGACGATGCGGTCCATCTCGATCGGGGTCCCGGCGAAGAAGATCGGGTCCGGGAAGAACTCGTTGATCGACGGACCATGGAATTCGGCGGCCTTGCTGCTCCCCGCCGCCACGGTGTTGGCCGCGGCGGTGAGGGACAGGGGAAGAGCGTGGGATAGCAGCGCTGTCTCCTGTGTCGGCGCGCGCACACACGGCACGCGATGGTGGACTTTGTGGAGGCTCGTCCGCTCCGAGCGAGGCTCCGGACGCGGACTTCGAGAAGCCTATCAGGTGCGAGAGGCTTCTCGGGCTCTCAGGGGCGGGGGGTGTCGTTCCCAGCGGTGGCGGAGCCGCCGGACGCGGATCCCCCGTCGTCGCCGGGCAGGGAGACACCGATCGGGATGCGGGCCTTCGCGACCGCGACGACGTCGATCACGAGCGAGCCGACGACACCCACGATGATGACGACGGCCAGCACGGGGAAGTCCAGCCAGGCACGGTCGCGCAGCGCGATGAGGACGACCAGGAAGAGCACGAACTTCAGGATCCAGGTCCCCATCACGATGCCGAAGAAGGCACCGGAGATCATCTGTCCCTTCGACACCCGCAGCGCCACGAGCACGGAGACCGCGGTGAGCCCGAGGAACACCACGCTGAGCACGGCGCCGAGCAGGCCCCCGAGGAGCCCGGGCACCCCCGCGACGACGAGTCCGACGACTCCCCCGACGACGGCCAGGGCGACCGCGAGGACGCCCGCCCAGAGGAGGATCCGGCGGAACACCGGCCGGACGTGGTCGAGGGCGTTCGGTGCGGTCACGAGGGGTCTCCCGGGATGGTTCGGTCGTTGGCGGCGCGGTCGAGCGGATCGAGGCTGGCGTCGACGACGGTGTTCGAGCGGGTGGCCGCCTGCGCGGCGAACTCGGCGCGCTTCCGGCCGAGCGGGGCGAAGGTGGCGATCGCGCAGACCGTGAAGCCCACGGCGACGACGGTGACCACCCAGTACCACTCGACGAACAGGAACAGCAGGCACCCCACGGCGACGGTGGCGGTCCACGCGTAGAAGATGAGCACCGCGTGGAAGTGCGAGTGCCCCATGTCGAGCAGGCGGTGGTGCAGGTGCTTCCGGTCGGCCGAGAACGGCGACTTGCCCGCGCTCAGCCGCCGGGTGACGGCGAGCCCGAAGTCGAGGATCGGCACGATCAGGATCGCGAAGGGCAGCAGGATCGGGATGAACGCCGGCAGCAGGGCCTGGCGTGTCGAGATGACGGCGGGGTCGATGTTGCCGGTGACGGAGACGGCGCTCGTGGCCATCAGGAACCCGACGAGCAGCGCACCCGCGTCGCCCATGAAGAGCTTCGCCGGGTGCCAGTTGAGGACGAGGAAGCCGCAGCAGGCACCGACCAGGACCGCCGTGAGCAACGACGGCAGGTTGAAGAAGAACTCCGTCTGCACGACCACGCGGTTGATGAAGAACGTGTAGAGGAAGAACACCCCGCCGGCGATGATCGCGACGCCGGCGACCAAGCCGTCCAGTCCGTCGATGAAGTTCACCGCGTTCATCACGAGCACCACCGCGAGCACGGTGAAGATCAGGCTCATGTAGGACGAGCCGACCCCGAGCGTGTTGCCGATCGGCAGGGACACGATCGCGACGCCCTGCCAGGCCAGGATGCCCGCGGCGATGATCTGCCCGGCGAGCTTCGTCATCCAGTCGAGGTCCCAGATGTCGTCCGCGACCCCGAGCACCACGATGATCGTGGCGCCCGCGAGCACCGCGATCACGCGCCCGGGCTCCGAGAAGACCAGTCTGAAGTAGTCGGTGCCCGCGATCGACGGGAACAGGAACCACGCCGCCAGCAGCGACACGATCACGCCGAGGTACATCGCGATCCCGCCGAGCCGCGGGGTGGGCGTGCGGTGCACGTCGCGCTCCCGGACCTTCGGGTACCAGCCGTAGCGCAGACCGAGCTTCCACACGGCCCAGCTGCAGACGAAGCTCACCACGGCCGCGATGGCCCCGGCGAGCAGGTAGTACTTCACGTGACGAGGTCGGCTCCGACGACCCGGACGATGTCCTCGTCGGCGATCACCCCGTGCCGGACGATGGTCAGCTTCCCGCCGGTCGACAGGCCGGTCGCGTCGACGATCGTGGACCCGGTCGAGGCGGCGAAGCCCTGGTGCACCGCGAGGGGTCCCCCGTCGAGGTACACGGACACGCTGTCACCGAGCATCGACTCGGCCTGGTCGACGTCCATCGCGGCCGGGTCGCCGGTCGAGTTCGCGGACGACACCGCGAGCGGCCCGACCTCCTGCAGCAGTTCGAGGGCGATGCGCGAGTCGGGCATGCGGAGCGCGACGGTCCCGCGGGTCTCCCCCAGGTCCCAGTCGAGCGACGGCTGCGCGCGCAGGATCACGGTCAGCCCACCGGGCCAGAACTCGTCGACGAGGTCGCGCACCTGCTGCGGGATCTCGGTGGCCAGCGCCTCGAGCGTCGGCGGTCCGGGGATGAGCACCGGGGGCGGCGACTGGCGGGTCCGTCCCTTCGCGTCGAGCAGGCGCTGGACGGCGGTCGCGCTGAAGGCGTCCGCGGCGACGCCGTACACGGTGTCGGTGGGGACGACGACGAGTTCTCCCCGTCCGAGCGCGGCACGTGCGAGCCGCATCCCGGTCAGGAGCCCGTCGGGGTCGGTGCAGTCGTATCGGGAGGCCATGACTCGACGATGATAGTGCGCCACAATGGACGGCATCGTGAACGAGACGCCCGCGCCCCGACTCCTGTTCCTCTTCGACATGGACGACGTGCTCGTCCGGTACGACTGGCGGGTCCGCATGGCGGCCCTGGGCGAGTACACCGGGCACTCCTTCGAGGAGCTCCGCCGACGCTGGTGGGACCGCGGCCACGAGTCCCGCGCCGAGGCGGGACACTTCGCCGACGGGGACGCCTACCTCGCCGCCTTCACCGAGGCGATGGGGTGCGCGGTGCCAGAGGCCGACTGGGCCCGCATCCGCGGCGCGGCGATGACGGAACTGCCCGAGCGCGTCGAGGCGGTCCGGATCGCGTCCGAGCACGGGCGCGTCGGCCTGCTCACGAACAACGGTCCGCTCGCCGGCCGCTGGATCGGCCGCTGGGCGCCGTCGCTGCCCCCGCTCTTCGGCGACCACCTCGACACGACGAGCAACTTCGGGGCGCGCAAGCCCGAGCCCGAGGTGTTCGTCCGGGCCCTCGCCCACCACGGCGTCCCGGCCGCGCGCACCTTCTTCGCCGACGACATGCCGGTCAACGTCGAGGCGGCCCGCGGTGTCGGCATCCACGCGGTCCTGGTCGAGGAGCACACCGACCTGCGCGAGGCGGTGCTCGCCTTCGTCGCGGCCCAGGAGCGGGTCGCCACCGCCTGATCCGGGAGGCCGGCCGGGAGGCGCCGGGCGGCTCCACCTAGCGGGTCGCGGTGGTCGTGCGGTCGCGTCCCGTCAGGTCGACGTGCGTCTCCGGGGACCGGAACCCCCGGCGCGCGAGCACGTCGCGCACACCGGCGCCCTGCTGCTCGGCGTGCTCGACGACGAGCAGCCCGCCCGGCACGAGGAGCCGCCAGGCCGTCTCGGTGAGCGCCCGGACGGCGTCGAGGCCGTCCGCTCCCCCGTACAGCGCGAGCGCCGGGTCGTGGTCGCGGACCTCCGGGTCGACGGGCACCATGTCGTCGGGCACGTACGGCGGGTTGGACACCACGACCGACACCGTGCCGTCGAGCTCGGGGAGCGCGTCGGCGAGGTCACCCTCGACGAGCCGGACCGTGCCGCCGTGGGCATCGACGTTGCGGCGGGTCCAGGGCAGTGCCTCGGGAGACCGCTCCACCGCGTACACGACGGCGTTCGGCACCTCGGTGTCCATCGCGATGGCGATCGCACCACTGCCGGACCCCAGGTCGACCGCGACGGGCGACGGCACCGCGGTGGCCCGGAGCGCGTCGATGCCGAACTGCACGACGCCCTCGGTCTCGGGCCGGGGCACGAACACGCCCGGTCCGACCGCGAGTGTCAGCGCGCGGAAGTGGGCCTGCCCGGTGATGTGCTGCAGCGGTTCGCGCGTGACGCGGCGGGCGACCGCGTGGCGGAAGCGCTCGACGTGTCCCGGGGCGATCGCTCCCCCGGTCATCGCCCGCGCCTGCACCGCGCCCCGGGAGGTGTCCGTCGCCCACGCGAGCAGCAGCTCGGCGTCCACGCGCGGCGTCGGGACGCCGGACGCCACGAGCGCCGCGGTCGCCTGGTCGAGCAGGCGATCCGCGGCGGACGGGACGGGGGCGACCAGGGCCTCCCGTCCGTCCGTGGGTCCGTCGGTCACGCGTCCTGGTCGCCGATGGCGGCCAGGCGTGCCTCTTCGTCCGCCTGGATGGCAGACCGGACGACGGGCTCGAGCGCACCGTTCATCACGCGGTCCAGGTCGTACGCCTTGTACCCGGTGCGGTGGTCCGCGATGCGGTTCTCCGGGAAGTTGTACGTGCGGATGCGCTCCGAGCGGTCCATGCCGCGGATCTGCGACTTGCGCGCGTCCGAGGCGATGGCGTCGAGCTCCTCCTGCTGCCGGGCGAGGATGCGGGCGCGCAGGACGCGCATGCCGGCCTCGCGGTTCTGCAGCTGGGACTTCTCGTTCTGCATCGCCACCGTGATGCCCGTGGGCAGGTGGGTGATGCGGACCGCGGAGTCGGTGGTGTTGACGGACTGACCACCGGGGCCGGACGACCGGTAGACGTCGATCTTGAGGTCGTTCTGGTTGATCTGGACCTCCTCGGGCTCGTCCACCTCGGGGAAGACGAGCACGCCGGTGGTCGACGTGTGGATGCGTCCCTGCGACTCGGTGGCCGGCACGCGCTGCACGCGGTGCACGCCGCCCTCGTACTTCAGGTGCGCCCAGACGCCCTGCGACGGGTCGGTCGCGTTCGACTTGATCGCGACCTGGACGTCCTTGTAGCCGCCCAGGTCGGACTCGGTCCGCTCGAGGAGCTCGACCTTCCAGCCCTTCGCCTCGGCGTAGTGCGAGTACATGCGCAGGAGGTCGGCGGCGAACAGCGCGGACTCCTCGCCGCCCTCGCCGCCCTTGATCTCCATGATGACGTCACGGCCGTCGTCGGGGTCGCGCGGGATGAGCAACCGACGGAGGCGCTCCTGGCGCTCCGTCAGCTGCTCCTCGAGCGCGGGGACCTCGTCGGCGAACGACTCGTCCTCGCGGGCGAGCTCCTGGGCGGCGGCGAGGTCCTCCCCCGCCGCCTGCCAGGACTCGTACGCCGCCTTGATCTGGCTCAGCTCGGCGTACCGCCGGTTCACCTTCTTGGCACGGGCCGCATCGGCGTGGAGCGCGGGGTCCGACAGCTGCTGTGTCAGGTCCTCGTGTTCCGCCAGCAGCCCCGCTACCGACTCGAACACGCGTTACTCCTGGTGGCCGTCGTGGCGACCGCCGGTCGTGGGGACCGACTTCTGCACCTGGACCAGGAACTCGACGTTCGACTGCGTCTCCTTGAGGTTGCGGAGGACGACGTCGAGCGCCTGCTGCGGGTCGAGCCCGGCGAGGGCACGACGCAGCCGCCACGTGATCTTGACCTCGTCGGCGGAGAGCAGCTGCTCCTCGCGGCGCGTGCCCGATGCGTTGATGTCGACGGCCGGGAAGATCCGCTTGTCGGCGAGGTGCCGGTTGAGGCGGAGCTCCATGTTGCCGGTGCCCTTGAACTCCTCGAAGATGACCTCGTCCATCTTGGAGCCGGTCTCGACGAGCGCGGTCGCGAGGATGGTCAGCGAGCCGCCGTCCTCGATGTTGCGCGCGGCGCCGAAGAAGCGCTTCGGCGGGTACAGCGCAGCGGAGTCGACGCCGCCGGACAGCACGCGGCCCGAGGCCGGCGTCGCCAGGTTGTAGGCGCGACCGAGGCGGGTGATCGAGTCGAGGAGCACGACCACGTCGTGGCCCAGCTCGACCAGGCGCTTCGCGCGCTCGATGGCGAGCTCGGCGACCGTGGTGTGGTCCTCGGCCGGACGGTCGAAGGTCGAGGCGATGACCTCGCCCTTCACCGAACGCTGCATGTCGGTGACCTCTTCGGGTCGCTCGTCCACGAGCACGACCATGAGGTGCGCCTCGGGGTTGTTCTTGGCGATCGCGTTGGCGATGGCCTGCAGCACGACGGTCTTGCCGGCCTTGGGCGGCGAGACGATGAGGCCACGCTGACCCTTGCCGATCGGTGCGACGAGGTCGATGATGCGCGTGCTGAGCTTCGCCGGCTCGGTCTCGAGGCGGAGGCGCTCGTTCGGGTACAGCGGGGTCAGGTCGTGGAACTCGACGCGGGCTGCTGCCTCGTCCGCGGTCTGGCCGTTGACCGAGTCCACCTTGACGAGCGCGTTGTACTTCTGGCGCGCCTGCTGCTCGTTGTCACGCGGCTGCTTGATGGCGCCGACGATCGCGTCGCCCTTGCGCAGGTGGTACTTCTTCACCTGGCCGAGGGACACGTAGACGTCGCTCGGGCCCGGCAGGTAACCGGTCGTGCGGACGAAGGCGTAGTTGTCGAGGACGTCGAGGATGCCCGCGATCGGGATGAGGACGTCGTCCTCGGTGATCTCCGGCTCGAACTCGTCGTTCTGGCCACCACGGCCGCGCTTGCGGTCACGCTGGCGACGACCGCGACCGGTCTCGGCCTCGTCGCCGTGCTGGCCGTTCTGCTGCTGGCCGTTCTGCTTCTGCTGGCCGTTCTGCTGCTGGCCGTTCTGCTTCTGCTGACCGTTCTGCTGGCGGTCGTCCTGCTTGGCGTCGCCGGACTTCTGCTCGTCCTGCTTGCCGCCCTGCTTCTGCTGCGAGGCGTCCTGCTGGCCGCCGTTCTGCTGGCCGCCGTTCTGCTGGCCGCCGTTCTGCTGCTCGGCACCCTCGGCGTTCTGCCCGCGACCACGACCGCGACCACGGCTGCGACGACCGCGGCGCGAGCCGCCCTCGCCCTGCTGGTCGGCCTGGTCGTCCTGCTCCGGGGCGGACGTGGGCTGCTCGGTCGAGGCCGCGTGAGCCTCCTGGCTGGCGTCCTGCTGCGTCTCGTCCTGCTGGGCCGGCTGTGCCGTGTCCTGGCCACCGCGACGGCCGCGACGACGGCCGGACTGCGCGGCCTCCTCGGCGTCCTTCTCGGCGCGGACCTGGTCGAGACCCGCGAGCAGGTCCTCGGTGCCGGTGTGGCCGTGGTTGGTGTGCTCGGCAGCCGAGGTCGGCGCGGCGCTCACCGTGCCGGCCGAGGATGCACGACGCGAACGGCGACCGCGGGGCTCGGCGACCTGCTCGGTCGTCTGCTCGGGTGCCTGCTCCGTCGCCTGCTGTCCGGCGGCGGCGTCGGCTGCCGGCGAGGTCGCCGGGGCGGCGAGGGTCGGCTGCTCGGTGGGGGCGTCCTGCTCGGCGGCCGCGGGCTGCGCCGCGGCGGGTGCCTCGGCAGCCGGGGCCTCCGCAGCAGGAGCGGCGTCGTCGGTCGCGGGACGCTTGTCCTCGATCGAGGCGATGAGGTCGCCCTTGCGGAGCTTCGAGAGCCCCGTGATGCCGAGCGAGGAAGCGATGCGCTGGAGCTCCGGCAGGCGGAGCGCGCGCAGGTCGCTGGGGATCTCCACCTGGGTGGAGTCGTTGACGTTCGTCAAGGTCGGTGTTTCCTTTCGAACCGCAGAACGCGGAGAGTTTCCACCGTCCCGGCGCATGGGTGCGCTGCGACCGCCGTTCAGACGACGGACCGGGATTCGGTGATCTGAAAGAGAGTGCCCCCGCGCACCGGACCCTGCGCCAGCGCCGACGGATCCGGTTCGGATCGGCCTGTGCGCCTACGCTGGATCGGCTTCGAGCGCCGAGTGCGGCACCACTGTAGCACCACCGAGGTCGACGGCCAGCATGAGCGCCCGCCAGTCGGACTGCGCGTGTCGCGACACCAGGTCGGCCGCGGTCAGGCGCTGCGACGGGTCGCTGCCCAGCACCAGCATGCTCGGACCCGCTCCGGACACCACCGCGGCGAGACCGTGCTGCCGGAGCAGGCCGATCAGCGCGTCGGTCTCCGGCATCGCACTGGCGCGGTACGACTGGTGCAGCCGGTCCTCGGTCGCGGCGAGCAGGAGTTCCGGGCTCTGGATGAGGGCGGCGACGAGCAGCGCCGAGCGGGACACGTTGAACGCGGCGTCCTCGTGGGGCACGCTCGCGGGCTGCAGGGACCGGGCGAGCTTCGTCGACAGCGTCGAGGCCGGCACGAAGACCACCGGCGAGACACCGCGGTGCACGAGCAGGCGCTTGACCGCTGGACCCTCGGCCGTCATCCACGCGATCGTCAGGCCGCCGAACAGCGCCGGCGCGACGTTGTCGGGGTGGCCCTCCATCTCGGTCGCCAGGGTGAGGAGCGTCGACGCGTCGAGGTCGACGACCCCCTCGAGCAGGCCACGGGCCGCCATCAGTCCGGCGACGATCGCCGCCGCGGACGAGCCCATGCCGCGTCCGTGCGCGATCGCGTTCACGGCGTGCAGCTCGAGCCCGGGCTGTTCCACCCCGGCGTGCTCGAGGCCACGGCGGACGGCCCGCACCACGAGGTTCGACTCGTCGGTGGCGACCTCACCGGCACCGACGCCCTCGACCGTCACGGTCGCGCCGGGCTCCGGGCGGACGCGCACGACGACCTCATCGTAGACCGACAGCGCCAGGCCGAGCGAGTCGAAGCCGGGCCCCAGGTTCGCGGAGGTGGCCGGGACCCGCACACGGACCGCCCGTCCGGCCGGTACAGCACTGCGGGCGGTCACGCCCTCCCCCGGTCCGGACGAGCGGTCGACGCTCACGCGGAGCCGACCAGTCCGAGCACCTCGGCGACCGACTTCGTGTCGACCGGCACGCTCGTCGGGGCGACCTCGCCGCCGTCCTCGGTGCGGAGGGCCCACTGCGGGTCCTTCAGGCCGTGGCCCGTCACCGTGATGACGACCTTCGCGCCCTGCGGGACGACACCGGCGTCCGCACGCTCGAGCAGACCGGCGACACCGATCGCCGACGCGGGCTCGACGAAGACGCCGACCTCGGCGGACAGGATGCGGTGCGCGGCGAGGATCCCCTCGTCGGTGATCGCGCCGAAGTAGCCGTCGGTCTCGTCGCGCGCCTCGAGCGCGTACTGCCACGACGCCGGGTTGCCGATGCGGATGGCGGAGGCGATGGTGTCCGGGTGACGGACGACCTCGCCCGAGACGATGGGTGCGGATCCGGCCGCCTGGAACCCGAACATGCGGGGCATCCTCGTCGAGCGGCCGGCGGCGACGTCCTCGCGGTACCCGCGGGAGTACGCGGTGTAGTTGCCCGCGTTGCCGACCGGCAGGAAGTGGAAGTCCGGGGCGTCGCCGAGCACGTCGACGACCTCGAACGCGGCCGTCTTCTGGCCCTCGATGCGGTCGTTGTTGACCGAGTTGACCAGGTGCACCGGGTAGTTCGCCGCGAGGTCGCGCGCGATGTCGAGGCAGTCGTCGAAGTTGCCCTGCACCTGCAGCAGCTGGGCGTCGTGCGCGACGGCCTGGCTGAGCTTGCCCATCGCGATCTTGCCCTCGGGCACGAGCACCGCGGCGGTGATGCCCGCGTGGGTGGCGTACGCGGCGGCCGAGGCGCTGGTGTTGCCCGTCGAGGCACAGATGACGGCCTTCGCGCCGTGCTCGACGGCCTTCGAGATCGCCATCGTCATGCCGCGGTCCTTGAACGACCCGGTCGGGTTCATGCCCTCGAACTTGACGTACACCTCGGCGCCGGTGCGCTCGGAGAGGCGTCGGGCCGGGATGAGCGGCGTGCCGCCCTCGCCGAGGGTCACGACGGGCGTCGCCTCGGTGACGTCGAGACGGTCGGCGTACTCGCGCAGGACTCCCTGCCACTGGTGGGCCATCAGGCTCTCCTTGTTCGGTGTTGTGCAGTCGGGGACGGACGGTGCGGGGCTAGGCCCCGACCACCCGCAGGACGCTGGTGATCTCGACGACGACGTCCTCGTTCCGGAGGGCGACGACCGTGGCGGCCAGGTCGGACTCGCGGGCGAGGTGCGTGCCGATGACGAGGGTCGCGGTGCCGGCGTTGCCGTCGCCCGGGTCGGTCGCGGCGGACTGCTCGACGGTCTCGACGCTGACGCCGTGCGCCGCGAGCACGCCGGCGACGGTCGACAGCACGCCGGGGGCGTCGGCCACGTGCAGCGTGATCTGGTAACGGGTCCGGACGGTGCCGATCGGGAAGACGGGCAGGGCCGACTGGGTCGACTCCGCGATGCCCGGGCCGCCGATGACGTGCCGACGAGCGGCGGACACCAGGTCGCCGAGCACGGCCGACGCGGTCTCGACGCCACCCGCACCGGCGCCGTAGAACATGAGGTCACCGGCGGCCTCGGCCTCGACGAACACGGCGTTCTTCGCCCCGTGCACGCTCGCGAGCGGGTGCGACTCCGGCACGAGCGCCGGGTAGACCCGCGCGCTGACGCCCTCGACGCCGTCCTCGTCGGTGAGGCGCTCAGCGGTCGCGAGGATCTTCACGACGTAGCCGGCCTTGCGTGCGGCGCGGACCTGCTCGATCGTGACCGAGGTGATCCCCTCACGGTGCACGGCGGCGAGCGGCACCGAGGTGTGGAACGCGAGCGAGGCCAGGATCGCGGCCTTCTGCGCGGCGTCGTAGCCCTCGACGTCGGCGGTCGGGTCGGCCTCGGCGTACCCGAGCTCCGTCGCGGTCGCCAGGGCAGCCTCGAAGGTCGAGCCCTCGCGGTCCATCAGGTCGAGGATGAAGTTCGTCGTGCCGTTGACGATGCCCATGATCCGCTCGATGCGGTCGCCCGCGAGCGAGTCGTGCAGCGGCCGGATGATCGGGATCGCCCCGGCGACGGCGGCCTCGTAGTAGAGCTGTGCACCGACCTGCTCGGCCGCGGCGAAGAGCTCCGGCCCGTGCGTGGCGAGGAGCGCCTTGTTGCCCGTGACGACGTCCGCGCCGGACTGCAGCGCCTGGAGCACCAGGGTGCGCGCCGGCTCGATGCCGCCGATCAGCTCGACGACGATGTCCGCGCCGAGGATGAGCGACTGCGCGTCGGTCGTGAAGAGCTCCTTCGGCAGGTCCACGTCACGGGGCGCGTCGAGGTCCCGCACCGCGATGCCGACGAGCTCGAGCCCGGCACCGGCACGCGAGGCCAGCTCGTCGCCGTGCTCGAGGAGCAGGCGCGCCACCTGGGAACCGACGGAGCCGGCTCCGAGCAGCGCGACGCGGACGTTGCGGTATTCGATCATGTGGTGCGCATTCCTGTGGGGCGGGCGGCAGCCCGGTCGGTCGGGGTCAGCGGCGTCAGCCGGCGACGACCCCCGTGTCGCGGGCGAGCAGGTCGTCGATCGACTCGCCACGGACGAGGATACGGGCTGTGCTGTCCGCGACCGCGACGACCGGCGGACGGCCGACGTGGTTGTAGTTGCTCGCGAGCGACCAGCAGTAGGCGCCGGTCGCCGCGACGGCGAGCAGGTCGCCCCGGTGCACGTCGCCGGGCAGGTACTCGTCGTTCACCACGATGTCGCCCGACTCGCAGTGCTTCCCGACCACGCGCGTCAGGACCGCCGGGGCGTCCGAGCTGCGGGCGAGCCGGGCCGTGTAGTCGGCGCCGTACAGCGCGGGCCGGGCGTTGTCGCTCATGCCGCCGTCGACCGAGACGTACGTGCGCGTCGCCGACGAGCCGTCCTCGGTCTCCAGCGTCACGGGCTTGATCGTGCCGACGCGGTAGAGCGTCGTGCCGGCCGGGCCGACGATGTACCGACCGGGCTCGACGGCGATCTCCGGCACGGGGATGCCCCGCTCCGTGCAGGCGTCGGCGACGATCGTCGCGAGGGCGTCGGCGACGTCCTCGGGCGCGAACGCCTCGTCCGCCTCGGTGTAGTCGATCCCCCAGCCGCCGCCGAGGTTGAGCTCCGGCACCGGGCCGGACGCCACCAGCTCGGCGTGCACGTCCATCAGCCGTCGCGCGGCCTCGCGGAAGCCGGACTCGTCGAAGATCTGCGAGCCGATGTGCGAGTGCAGCCCGACGAACGCGAGCGACGGCTCGGACCGGACCGCGGCCGCGGCGTCGACGGCCTCGGACAGGGGGATGCCGAACTTCTGGTCCTCGCGCGCGGTGGCGAGGTACTCGTGCGTCGAGGCGTGCACCCCGCTGTTGATCCGGATGCGCACGCGCTGGACCGTGCCCGCGTGGGCGGCCGCACGCGCGACGCGGCCGATCTCCTCGTGGCTGTCGAGCACGATCGTGCCGAGCCCGACCTCGACGGCACGGGCGATCTCGGCGTCCGACTTGTCGTTGCCGTGGAAGCCGAGCAGCGCCGGGTCCGCACCCCCGGCCAGCGCGACCGCGAGCTCGCCGGCGGTGCAGACGTCGAGGCGGAGTCCGGCACCGGTCATCCACGCGGCGACCTGGGTCGTGAGGAACGCCTTCGCGGCGTAGTAGACGTGCGCCCGCGTGCCGATCCGGGCGAAGGCCTCGGTGAACGCCGTCCGGACCCGGGCTGCGCGGGCCTGGACGTCGCGTTCGTCGACGACGTAGAGCGGGGAACCGAACCGGGCGACCAGGTCCGACGCCGTGATGCCGCCGACCGCGAGCTCGCCGTCGTCCGTCCGCGTCGCGGACGCCGGCCAGATCCGCGCGGTCAGCGCGGAGGCGTCGGCGGGGAACCGCAGCCGCGGCGGGGCAAGGGGGTTGGCGCTCACGGGACCCGATCCTACCGAGCCGGGGCGGGCCTCCAGGCCGGTGTTACGTCCACCGTCCACGAGCCCGACGCACGGGCGTCAGCCGCAGCTGCCGACCGTGCGGAGTCCCTGCTCGGTGAGCGGCAGCGCGTCCGCGGTGACCCGGACGGTGGCCTGCTCGGCGGTGACGTCGACGGACCGGACCCGGAGCTGCTCCGGGAGGAACTGCGCCGTGCAGACCTGCACCGGGACGCCCGTGACGCCCGGGATGCTGTCGACCCGCAGGCCGAGCGCTGAGTTCGTGATGCGGACGCTCTGCGGGGTGATGGTGACGCCGCGGCCGTCCTGCTGCGCGACCACGTCGCCGGTGGCGGCGTAGCTGATGTCGTAGCCGAGCACCGCGGTCGACCCGGAGAGCTCGACACCGTCGTCGACGAGCCGGAGCCGCTCGAACAGCGGGCTGTACTTCGCCAGGTCCTTCACGCTCGTCGCGGCGAGGGTCACGTGGCCGTCGACGTCGTGGACGTCGCCCTTGCCGTCGACCGGGACGTCGCGTGCGGTGACGTCGGCGGCGAGCGGGACACCGTCGACGGTCAGGCGGTCCGAGGTGATGTCGACGCGGTCGAGCGTGCCGGCGAGCAGCTGCGGGAGGACGATGCCCTCGGCGTGCGCGGTGACCTCGCCGGTGGCACCCTCCGGCAGGGACTGCTCGACCTGGTCCGCGATGATCCGGTCGACGACGCCCCGCAGGACGAACTCGGCGACGACCACCAGCGCGGCGAGCACGAGCACCAGGACGACGAGGACGACGGGCCAGCGACGGCGCTTCCGGGAGGGCGCGGTGGCGGAGGACATCGTCCCACCCTGCCAGGTGCTCCCCGTGGCCGGCCTGGAGGCGCGGTGTGCGCCCGGTGGGCGGGTTGCGGGCGCCGGGCGCGCCGCAGCAGCTACATGCGCTCGGGCGCGCTCACACCGACCAGGCCCAGGCCGTTCCGGACGACCTGCCCGGTGGCGTCGTTCAGCCAGAGTCGGGTGCGGTGCAGGTCCGACACGGCCTCGTCGCCGAGCGGCGTCACGCGGCAGGAGTCGTACCAGCGGTGGTACAGCCCGGCGAGCTGCTCGATGTACCGCGCGATGCGGTGCGGCTCGCGGAGCTCGGCGGCCTGACGCACCACGCGCGGGTACTCGGCGAGGGCGCCGAGGAGCGCGCTCTCCGTCTCGTGCGTGAGCAGGGACGCGTCGAACGCCGAGCGGTCGACGCCCGAGGCCGCAGCGTTGCGGGCGACCGACTGCGTGCGGGCGTGGGCGTAGTGCACGTAGAAGACCGGGTTGTCGTTGGTCCGCTTCGTGAGCAGGTCGAGGTCGATGTCGATCGAGGTGTCGCTCGCGAACCGCACGAGGGCGTAGCGACCGGCGTCGACACCGACCGCCTCGACGAGGTCCTCCATCGACACGATCGTGCCGTTGCGCTTCGACATGCGGAAGGGCTGGCCGTCCTTGAGCAGGTTCACCATCTGGCCGATGAGGATCTCGAGGTTCTTGCCGGGCTCGTCACCGAACGCCGCGCACATCGCCATCATGCGGCCGACGTAGCCGTGGTGGTCCGCGCCGAGCATGATCAGGTTCCGCTCGAACCCGCGCTCGCGCTTGTCGAGGTAGTACGCCAGGTCGCCCGCGATGTACGCCGGCTGCCCGTCCGACTTGATCACGACGCGGTCGCGGTCGTCGCCGAAGTCGGTCGTCCGGAGCCAGAGCGCCCCCTCGGCCTCGTACATCTTGCCGAGGGACTGCAGCCGCTCGATGGCGCGCTCGACGGCCTTCGACTCGTGCAGCGAGTTCTCGTGGAAGTAGACGTCGAAGTCGACGCCGAAGTCGTGCAGCGAGGACTTGATGTCGGCGAACATGAACTCGACGCCCTCGCGGCGGAAGAGCTCCTGGGCCTCGTCGCGCGGCAGGTCGCGGACGTCGGTGCCTGCGGGCAGCGTGGCGATGACGCGCGCCGCGATCTCGCCGATGTACGCACCGCCGTAGCCGTCCTCCGGCGTGGGCTCCCCCAGCGCCGACGCGACGAGCGACCGGGCGAACCGGTCGATCTGCGCACCGTGGTCGTTGAAGTAGTACTCGCGGGTGACGAGTCCGCCCTGGGCCTCGAACACGCGGGCCAGCGAGTCACCGACGGCGGCCCAGCGGACACCACCCATGTGGATCGGACCGGTCGGGTTCGCGGACACGAACTCGAGGTCGATCGACACGCCCTCGTACAGGTCGCCGTGCCCGAACGCGACGCCCTGGTCGACGATCGTGCGGGCGATCTCACCGGCGGCGGCGGCCTCGAGCGTGATGTTGATGAAGCCGGGGCCGGCGACGTCGACGGACGCGACGCCGTCGAGCTCGGTCAGCTCGCCGGCGATCTCGGTCGCGAGCTCACGCGGGTTCGTGCCGAGGCGCTTCGCGAGCTGCATGGCCGCGTTCGAGGCCCAGTCGCCGTGCGCACGGTTCTTCGGCCGCTCGAGGGCCACGTGGGACTCCCCGATCGTCACGGTGTCGGACGCACCTCGTCGCTCGACGATCCCGGTCAGGATCGACAGGTACGCGGCGGAGAGTTCGGCAGGAGTCACGAGGGTCGAGTCTACCGGGACGCCCAGGTGCCTCGCGGGCCGGTGCCGGACGCCGTGCAGCATCATGGCTGGATGACCTCCCGCAGCCGTGCCCGGGCGATCACCGTCGCCCTGCTCACCGTGTCCGCCGCCGTCCTCCTGGCCGGGTGCATGGGCGGGTCCGGCGACGCAGCTCCGAGCGCGAGTCCCACCCCGATCGGAACCGCCGTGCGGCAGACGTGCGCCGAGCTGCTCCCCACGAGCACCCTCGCGGTCTACGGGAAGACCTTCGAGCTGGACACGTCGTGGACGCCCGCGAAGGGCACGCCGGCCGCGACGATCGCGCGCCAGCGTGGCCGGGTCTGCCACCTCGTCGCCACCGACGACCCCTCGACCATGATCACGCTCGCCGTGGCGCACCTGCCTGAGAAGTCGCTCACGACCCTGAAGGACGCCCTCTACGAGCGCGGCGGCTCCGTGCCGACCTACCGCGTCGAGGGGTACTACGCACTCGACGACGGCGTCGGCCGCGCGGACGCCTTCCCCGACCCCTACTGGGTCACCACCGAGTCGACGCTCTACACCGAGCCGGGTGGAGCACAGCCCGTCGTGGACGCGGTGCGCGCGGTGCTGCAGCCGACCGCGTCGGCCAGCCCGGCGGGCTGACGCCACCACCGGTCGGACGGGAGGCGCGGTGCGGGCAAGAGCCGTGCCTCCCGTCCGGCGGTCGTCGCGACACGGACGCGACACGCGCTGTCGGGACCGGCTCGCGGGACCTGCTACGGTTGATCTCACCCACGAGCCCCCATAGCTCAGGGGATAGAGCACTGCCCTCCGGAGGCAGGGGCGGAGGTTCGAATCCTCCTGGGGGCACAGTCACATTCCCGCGCAAGCGGACGTTCTCGCTTCGCTCGATCGGCCGCGCGCGATGTCGCCTTCGGCGACTTTCCCCCGAGGTCGCGTCCGACACGTCAGGCTCGGTCTGCGTTGCGCGATGTCGCCTTCGGCGACCGTCCCCCGTGGTTGCGTCCCCCACGTCGGGCTCGATCGGCCGCGCGCGATGTCGCCTGTGGCGACCGTCACCCGTGGTCGCGTCCGTCAGGTCCTGCTCGATGGGCCGCCAGGCTGCCGGCCACTCCTCGTTCGCGGGGGCGACACCCGGCGTCAGTATGATCCGCGCCGATGAGCACCGGCACCACGGACACCCAGGCACCCCTCGCCCGCGGCCAGTACGCACCCGACCCCCGCACCCTGGTCGACGTCCTCGAGGCGACCGCACGCGCCACGCCCGACGCCCTCGCACTCGAGGACCCCGCGGGCTCCCTCGACTACGCGACGCTCCTCCGACTGGTCCGGGAGCAGGCCGACGACCTCGCCACGCGCGGGGTGTGCCGCGGCGACCGTGTCGGCGTGCGGATCCCCTCGGGTGCCCGTGACCTGTACCTGTCGATCCTCGCCGTGCTGGCCGCCGGCGCCGCCTACGTGCCCGTCGACGCGGACGACCCCGAGGAACGCGCCGCGCTGGTCTTCGGCGAGGCCGCCGTCTTCGGGGTGATCGGCGCCGGCGGGGTCCTGCGGTCGAGCGGCGCGCCGGACGCCGCGCCCGCACCGGTCGTCGACCCGGACGCGCGGGCCGCGACCCCGACCACCGACGACGACGCCTGGGTGATCTTCACCTCCGGTTCGACGGGGGTGCCGAAGGGCGTCGCCGTGACGCACCGCTCCGCCGCGGCGTTCGTCGACGCCGAGGCGCGGATGTTCCTGCAGGGCGCCCCGCTCGGTCCGGGCGACCGCGTGCTCGCCGGTCTCAGCGTCGCGTTCGACGCCTCGTGCGAGGAGATGTGGCTCGCGTGGGCGCACGGTGCGTGCCTCGTGCCGGCACCGCGGTCGCTCGTCCGCACCGGGGTCGACCTCGGCCCGTGGCTCATCGCGCACACGATCACCGTCGTGTCGACGGTCCCGACGCTCGCCGCACTGTGGCCCGACGACGCGTTGGAGCAGGTGCGCCTGGTGGTCTTCGGCGGCGAGGCCTGCCCGCCCGAGCTGGCCGCCCGCATCGCCTCACGCGACCGGGAGCTCTGGAACACCTACGGCCCGACCGAGGCCACCGTCGTCGCCTGCGGGTCCCTGATGGACGGCAGCCAGCCGGTGCGGATCGGCCTGCCGCTCGACGGGTGGGACCTCGCGGTCGTCGACGAGCAGGGGCAGCGCGTCGCGCCCGGCGGTGTCGGCGAGCTCGTGATCGGCGGGGTCGGACTCGGCCGGTACCTCGACCCGGCGAAGGACGCCGAGAAGTACGCAGCGTTCCCCGAGCTCGGGTGGGACCGGGCGTACCGGAGCGGTGACCTCGTCCGCTACGAACCGGAGGGTCTCGTCTTCCAGGGCCGCGCCGACGACCAGGTGAAGCTCGGCGGTCGCCGGATCGAGCTCGGGGAGGTCGACGCGGCGTTGCAGGGCCTCGACGGAGTCGCCGGCGGCGCGGCGGTCGTCCAGCGCACACCGGCCGGCAACCAGGTGCTCGTCGGATACGTCGCCCCCGTCTCCGGCACCGAGATCGACACCGCCGCGGCGAACGCCCGCCTGCGCGAGGAACTGCCCGCCGCCCTCGTACCGCTCCTGGCCGTCGTCGACGCCCTGCCCACGCGGACCTCGGGCAAGGTCGACCGCGCAGCGCTCCCCTGGCCGTTGCCCGGGGCGACGGACGCGGCGCTGCTGCCCGACACCGTGGCGTGGATCGCGGAGCGCTGGTCCGCGATCCTCGGGGTCCCGGTCACGAGCGTCGACGACGACTTCTTCGCGCACGGCGGCGGGTCACTCACCGCCGCACAGCTCGTGTCGGCGATCCGCGAGCGCTTCCCCACCACGACCGTGTCGGACGTGTACGACCACCCCCGCATCGGCGCCCTCGCCGACGCGCTCGACGACGCCGGTCCCGCTGCGGCCGCGCGGCCTCCCGTGCGCCCGGTCCCACCGACGACCGGCCTGCTGCTCACGCTGCTCGGGCTGCCCGTCCAGGTGCTGCGGGGCCTGCGCGTCCTGACCTGGACGGCGCTCGTCGCGGCGGTCCTGCACGCGACGACCCTGCCGGTGCTGCCGGTCCTGCCGTGGTGGGCCCTCGTCGTCGCGCTGCTCCTCTTCGTCACGCCGATCGGCAAGATGGCGGTCACGGTGGTGCTCGCAAGGCTGCTGCTCGTCGGCGTCCGCCCCGGCGACCACCCGCGGGGCGGGTCGGTGCACGTCCGGGTCTGGCTCGCCGAACGGGTCGCCGAGGCCGTCGACGGCCCGTCCACCGCGGGCGCCCCGTGGATCAGCTACTACGCCCGCGCGCTCGGTGCCCGCATCGGCCGCGACGTCGACCTGCACACCCTGCCGCCCGTCACCGGGATGCTCAGCGTCGGCAAGCGTGCGTCGATCGAACCCGAGGTGGACCTCGCCGGGCACTGGGTCGACGGGGACGTCTTCCGCCTGGGTCACGTGCGCGTCGACGCCGACGCGGTGGTGCACAGCCGCTCCACGCTGCTCCCCGGAGCCCACGTCGGCGCGGGTGCCGAGGTCGAGCCCGGCTCCGCCGTCACCGACCGGGTCCCCGACGGGGAACGGTGGGCGGGCTCGCCCGCCGAGCGCGTCGGCTCGGCGCGCCACGGCCGGGAGGCACGTCCCCCGGCCCGACGTCGGTGGCTCGTCGCGTACGGGGTCGGGTCGGTCGTCGTGGCCGGTCTGCCCGTCGTCGGCGTCACCGCGGGGCTGGCCGTCGCGATCACGCTCGTCGGGCCCGCCGGCACCCTGGGTGCGGCCGTGCTGCGCGCGCTGGCGGCGGTCCCGCTGGCCACGATCGTCGCGGGACTCGTGTACGCCGTGCTCGTGGTGGCAGCGGTGCGGCTCCTCGCGCTCGGGCTGCACGAGGGACGGCACCCCGTGCGGTCGCGCCCGGGCTGGCAGGCCTGGTGCACCGAGCGGGTGCTCGACGCCGCCCGGACGCTGCTCTTCCCGCTGTACGCCTCGCTCGTCACCCCGCTCTGGCTGCGACTCCTCGGCGCACGCGTCGGGCGGGACACCGAGATCTCGACGGTGCTGCTCATCCCGTCGCTGACGCAGATCGCGTCCGGGGCCTTCCTGGCCGACGACACCATGGTCGCCACCTACGAGCTCGGTGGCGGGTACGTCCGGATCGGCCGTTCGAAGGTCGGTCGCCGGGCGTTCCTCGGGAACTCCGGGATGACCGGCGCGGGACGGTCGGTCCCGCGCGAGGCGCTCGTGGCCGTCCTCTCCGCCGTGCCGAGGAAGGCGAAGCGCGGGTCGTCGTGGCTCGGATCGCCGCCCGTCCGGCTGCGCCGTGCCACCACGGAGTTCGACGAGGCACGGACGTTCCGCCCGCCCCGGCGGCTCAAGGTCGCGCGCGGGTGCTGGGAGCTGCTCCGCCTGCTCGCCCCGATGGTGTCCGCGGCGATCGCCCTCGGCGTCGCCGGGACCCTGCTCGCGCTCTGGTCGGCCGTCGGGATCGGCTGGACGGTGCTGCTCGCCGGCCCGGTGCTCATCGTGGCCGGTGCGGTGGCGGCCGTGGTCTCCACGCTCGCGAAGTGGGTGTTCGTCGGACGGATCGACGCCCGGGAGCACCCGCTGTGGTCGTCCTTCGTCTGGCGCAACGAGGTGCAGGACACCTTCGTCGAGACGGTGGCGCGCCCGTGGTTCGCCGAGCAGGCCCTCGGAACGCCCGCACTCGCCGCGTGGTTGCGGAGCCTGGGCGCACGTATCGGTCGCGGCACCTGGATCGAGACGTACTGGCTGCCGGAGGCCGACCTCGTGGCGATCGGCGACGGAGCCGCGGTCGCGCGGGGCACGGTCGTGCAGACGCACCTGTTCCACGACCGGGTCATGCAGCTCGACACGGTGCGGCTCGACGACGGTGCGACCCTCGGCCCGCACAGCGTCGCGTTGCCCGCCTCCGGGATCGGGACGAGTGCGACCGTCGGGGCGGGCTCGCTCGTGATGCGCGGCGAGCAGGTTCCCGGTGGCACCCGCTGGGCCGGGAACCCGATCGCCCCGTGGACGTCCGCGCCGACGGCACCGGCCGAGCCCGCGGGAGCGGACCGAGACCGCACCGGCTCCGCCGTCGGGTCCGGGGCCGTGGCAGACTCGACGACACCGTGAAGCCGAACCCCGACGCCGACCCGTACACCCCGCACAGCGGCGACCGGCGGTGGAGCGCGCAGCACTACGACCTGCGCCTCGGCTACCGCGTCGCGACGAACCGCCTCGACGCCACCGCCACCGTCACCGGCCGTGCCGTCGTCGCGCTCGACCGCATCGTGCTCGACCTGCACGGGCTGCGGGTGGACCGCGTCGACGTCGACGGCACCCGTGCGGCGAAGGTCTCCACCGGCACCCACAAGGTCACCGTGACGCCGGCCGCTCCGATCGCCGCCGGGGCCGAGTTCTCGGTGCACGTCCGGTACCGCGGCGCACCCCGTCCGCTCCGGAGTCCGTGGGGGCAGATCGGCTGGGAGGAGCTGACCGACGGCGTGATCGTCGCCGCCCAGCCCACCGGCGCACCCTCCTGGTTCCCGTGCAACGACCGGCCGGACGACAAGGCCACGTACCGCTTCGAGGTCACCGCCGAGAGCGGCTACGACGTCGTGGCGAACGGCGACCTGCTCGGCAGCGAGCGGGCTCGGGCCGGGACGACCTGGACCTACGCCGTCACCGAGCCGATGGCGACGTACCTCGCCACCGTGCAGATCGGGCGCTACCGCACGACGACCCTGCGCGGGACCCCGGCGGTGACCGTGCACCACCCCGCCGACCTGGCCACGGCGGTCCGTACGGACTTCGGCCGGGTCCCGGACATGATCGCCCTGTTCGGCGACGTGTTCGGACCGTACCCGTTCTCGTCCTACGGCATCGTGGTCACCGACGACGAGCTCGAGATCCCGCTCGAGGCCCACGGCCTCGCGGTGTTCGGGCGGAACCACGTCGACGGCGAGCACGGGACCGACCGGCTCATCGCGCACGAGCTCGCACACCAGTGGTGGGGCAACTCGGTGACGGCCGCCCGGTGGCGGGACATCTGGCTGCACGAGGGCTTCGCCTGCTACGCCGAGTGGCTGTGGTCGGAGCACCGCGGGGGTGACTCCGCCGACGTGCTGGCGGAACGGCACCGGCAGGCGCTCCTCGCCGGTCCGCAGGACCTGGTGGTCGCCGACCCGGGCGCGCGCGACATGTTCGACGACCGGGTCTACAAGCGCGGGGCCCTCGCCCTGCACGCACTCCGACGGGCCTTCGGGGACACGGCCTTCACCGCCGCGCTCCGCGGCCTCGGCGCCGCGCACCGGCACGGCTCGGTCGCGTCGACGGACGTGTACGCCGCCTTCGCCGCCGCTGCCGGCACCACCGAGCTCTCGGTGCGTCGGGTCACCGGACCCTGGATCGACGAGCCGGGCGTCCCCGGAGCCGCGGCGACCGACGCGGGGTAGTCACGACCAGACGCGTGCAGCCCCGACGCGGGAACCCGGCGCGTCACCGCCCGTCGGCCCCTCGGGCGACGGCGGGTGCACCTCGGCCCAGAGCGCGTCGAGGGACAGCCCGACGACCCCGGCGACGGCGGCGATGCTCGCGAAGGAGGGGGTCGCGATCCGGCCGGTCTCGACCTTGCGGAGGGTCTCCGGTGAGATGCCGGCGGCCAGTGCCACGTCGAGGATCGAGCGGTCGCCACGTGCGCTCCGGAGCAGCGCGCCGAGACGGCGACCGCGTTCGAGCTCGTCGGGGCTGAGCGGGAGTCGGACCATGCTGCCGATACTAGTACCGGGCTACCAGTACCGGTACGATCATCCGCATGATCGAGATCCTCTCCCCCGCCGAGGTCGACCGGGCCCGACGCACGGGCGCCCTCGTCGGCACGATCCTGCAGACCCTCCGCGAACGGACGACGGTCGGCACGAACCTGCTCGACGTCGACCGGTGGGCCCGCACCATGATCGAGGACGCCGGCGCGGTCTCCTGCTACGTCGACTACGCCCCGTCGTTCGGTCGCGGACCCTTCGGCCACCACGTCTGCACCGCGGTGAACGACGCGGTGCTCCACGGTCTGCCGCACGACCGCTCGCTCGCGGACGGCGACCTGCTCACCCTCGACCTCGCGGTGACCCTGGACGGGATCGCCGCCGATGCCGCGATCAGCTTCGTCGTCGGGCGGGCCGACCCCGCGGACACGGCCCTGATCGAGGCCACCGAACGAGCACTCGCCGCCGGGATCGCCGCAGCGGGGCCGGGAGTCCGGACCGGGGACGTGTCGCACGCCATCGGCAGAGTGCTGACCGCCGCCGGGTACCCCGTGAACACCGAGTTCGGCGGTCACGGCATCGGCTCGACGATGCACCAGGACCCGCACGTGGCGAACACCGGTCGACCCGGGCGGGGCTACACCCTGCGCCCGGGTCTCCTCCTCGCGCTCGAGCCCTGGGTGATGGCGGACACGGACGAACTGGTCACCGATCCGGACGGGTGGACGCTGCGGAGCGCGACCGGAGCGAGGACCGCCCACACGGAGCACACCGTCGCGATCACCGAGGACGGCGTCGAGGTGCTCACCCGACCGGGCCGCTGACGCCGGCACCACGCCCGTCGCCGAGCCCGTCGACGAGCCCGTCGACGATCCGGTGCTCGACGATCACGGGCAGACCGCCGGCCGCCACGGCGAGCACCGTGTCCGGCGCGGGCCAGCGGACCGTCACGAGGTGGTCGCGGCGGGCGAAGCGGGCGGCGCCCCGGGCCAGGTCGACCTCGACGGCGGCCGGGTCGACCCGCAGCCCTCGACCGTCCCGCTTCAGCACCGCTTCCTTGACGGCCCAGGCGGCCGCGCGGTCGTGGTCGTCCCGCAGCCGCGCGGCCTCGACCGGCGTGGAGACGTCGAGCGGGGCGGCCGCGACCCGGTCGACCCGTTCGAGGTCGATGCCGACCGCGACGCCACGGGCTGGGCCGGTCACGACGGCGATCGCGGTGACGCCCGGCGCGCCGGGCCGGCGAGCGGGTGTCCGGGCGAGGCTCACCGGGACGGGGCGGTCCGCGATCGTCGCCCAGGGGCGTCCGTGCTCGGTCGAACCGCAGTGCGGACAGCGGCGCCCCGTGCGCACGGCGACCTCGTCGACGTGGTGGGCCGACGCGACGGCGGTGACCAGGGCCTCCCGGTCGGCGCCGGAGGGTACGATCGTCACCCGGACGACGCCTGACGGACGGACCACGCGGCGAGCCTAGCGTCGGTCCGGCGCGGGGCCGTTGGTCGTGTCAGGCGTGCGTGAGCGCGATGAGCGCGACGTTCATGGTGCTGTAGGCGCCCTCGGACCGGGTGGCCTGGCGGACCCGCCCGCGGAGGACCTCGTAGCGGCCGTCCTGTTCACGGACGAAGCCGATGACACCGCTGGCCGGTGTCGAGACGCGGTGGTAGCCGTCCTCCAGTGGGACGACCTCGGTGCTCGTCGTACGCTCCATCGCTTTCCCCTTCCGTTCGTCGTCGAACGATGGCCACCACCATACCCCGGTCCGGGGTACAAGTCCTCCAGATGACCGACGTCACCGGAGGTTGTCCGAGCATCCACCCGCTGTGTGCGTCGTCTGGATAGCATCGGGACGACGGCACCCGTGCGGGGGCCGTCGGGGGTCGCACGACGGCCCCCGGGGCGACGGATGGAGGACGGATGCGAGCGGTCCACGACGGATCGGGCACGGGCGACCGGGCGGCCGGCAGGCCGCGCCGTCGGCGCCGCGGTCGGGCAGCATCGGTGACGACCAGGTCCCTGGGTCGCCTGAGCGCGCTGCTCCTCGCCGCCGGTCTGGTGCTCGCGCCCGCTGCGGCAGCCCACGCCACGGATCCGGTGGACCTCGGCGGTGCGTACGTGGTCGACGAGGCCGACGCGCTGAGCAGTGCGCAGCGCACGCAGGTCGAACAGGCGGTCCAGGAGCTGTACGACAAGACGCAGACGCAGCTCTACGTGGTCTACGTGCCGACGTTCACGAACCCGAGCGACCACGCGGCGTGGGGCGACGCCCTGATGGAACGCAACCAGATCGACTCCGACGCCATCGTGCTCTCCGTGGCGGTCGACGACCGCATCGCCGACATCCAGCAGACGAACGAGACCGCGCTCTCCCGCGGCGACGTCGAGTCCGCCTACCAGCAGGACGCGGTGCCGCAGCTGCGGGACGGCGACTGGGCGGGCGCCGCCGTCGCCATGGCGGACGGTCTCGTCGCGTCGCAGGCGCCGCCGGACCTGACCTGGCTGTGGGTGATCCTGCTCGTGGTCGTGGTCGGCGCGGTCGTCGCCCTGCTGGTGGTCCGCACCCGCAACAAGCGCCGGACCGCCGAGGCCGAACGGGCACAGCAGGAGTCGCTCGCAGGCCTGGAACGCAAGGCCGGCGCTGCGCTCGTCACGATCGACGACGAGCTCCGCACCGCCGAGCAAGAGGTCGGTTTCGCCACGGCGCAGTTCGGGGAGGACGCGGCGAAGCCCTTCGCCGACGCCGTCGCGACCGCGAAGCGCTCCGTGCGGCAGGCCTTCTCGTACCAGCAGCAGCTCGACGACGAGGTCCCGGACTCGCCGCAGCAGCGCGCGCAGTGGGCGAACCAGATCATCGCGATCTGCGAGCAGGCGCACACGTCGATCGACGAGCAGACCGAGGCCTTCGACCGGCTGCGGTCGCTCGAGGACGGGGTCGAGGACGCCGCGACCGCCCTCGCCTCCGCGGTCGCCGCGGCGCCGATGGAGCTCGACGCCGCGCGCCGCGCGCTCGAACGGGTGCGCGGGTCGTACGGCGGACGGACCCTGGCGACGGTCGCCGACAACGTCGACCAGGCCGAGCGGGTGCTCGGGTACGCGACCGAACGGTCACAGGCGGCGACCGCGGCCATCGCGTCGGGCGACAAGGGCCAGGCGGTGGTCGCCGTGCGCGACGCCCAGCACGCGCTCGCGCAGGTGCAGCAGCTCACCGGGAGCGCGACGGGCGCCGAGCGGGCCTTCGCCGAGGCGGCAGCCCGGGCCGAGGCGATGCGTGCCGACATCGAGGGCGACGTCGCCGCCGCGCGGGCGATGCGATCGGGCGACCCGGCCCTCGCCGCTGCGGTCACCCGGGCCGACACCGTCCTCCGCCAGGGCACCGACCCGCGCGACCCGATCGCCGCGGTGGACGCGCTGACGAAGGCGAACAGCGAGATCGACGCAGCGCTGGCCGCCGCACGCGGGGCCCAGGAGCAGCAGCAGCGCGCGCAACGAGCCCTCGACGACGCCCTGCGCGACGCCCGGGCGCGCATCAGCCAGGCCCGCGACTTCATCTCGATGCGCCGTGGCGCCGTCGGGACCACGGCCCGGACGCGTCTGTCCGAGGCCGAGCGCGCCCTCGACGACGCGGTCGACCTCGCCACGAGCGATCCCGCTCGCGCGCTGGGCGCCGCACGCGCCGCGGAGCAGTACGCCGCCGCTGCGATGGACGCCGCGAACGACGACATGGGCGGGTGGCCCGGCCAGGGCGGCGGCGGCAACGGCGCACAGCTCGGCGGTCTCGTGACCGGGATCGTGCTCGGCGGACTGCTGGGCGGACGCGGCGGCAGCTACGGTGGCGGCTCGTTCGGCGGCGGCGGCTTCGGCGGAGGTGGCGGCTTCGGCGGAGGCGGCGGTGGCGGCTTCGGCGGAGGCGGCGGCTTCGGCGGAGGCGGCGGTGGCGGTGGCTTCTCCGGTGGCGGCCGCTTCTGACACCACGGACCACGACCAGCACCGCGCACGCACGACCAGCACCGCGCACGCACGACCCGCACGACGACGCTCGACCAGCAGCACCACCAGAGACCTTCCACGAAAGGGAAAGCAATGGCAAAGCAGACGATCTTCGGCCGGATCTCCTCGCTCATCCGGGCGAACGTGAACCAGCTCATCGACGACGCCGAGGACCCGCAGAAGATGCTGGACCAGCTCGTCCGCGACTACACGAACAACATCGCGGACGCCAAGACGGCGATCGCGCAGACCATCGGCAACCTCCGCCTGCTCGAGCAGGACAACGAGGAGGACAAGCGCGCCGCCACCGAGTGGGGGCAGAAGGCCGCGAACGCCTCGGCCGCGGCCGACAAGTACCGCGCCGAGGGCAAGACCGCCGACGCGGACAAGTTCGACAACCTGGCGAAGATCGCGATCGGCAAGCAGATCGCGGCCGAGCAGGAGGTCAAGGACAACGAGGCACCGCTCGCGACGCAGAACGAGCAGGTCGAGAAGCTCAAGTCCGGTCTGGCCGGCATGGAGCAGAAGCTCGAGCAGCTCAAGGCCAAGCGCAACTCGCTCGTCGCACGCCAGAAGACCGCCGAGGCGCAGTCGAAGGTCAACGACGCCATCGGCACCATCGACATCACCGACCCGACCAGCGACCTGGCCCGCTTCGAGGAGAAGGTCCGCCGCGAGGAGGCGAAGGTCCTCGGACAGCAGGAGCTGCAGTCATCGAGCCTCGACGCGCAGTTCGAGAGCCTCGAGGACGTCGGTCGCGACACCGAGGTCGAGGCCCGCCTCGCCGCGCTGAAGAACGGCGACTCGTCGAGCATCTGACGCGGAACTGCGGACGACGCCGGACCGTGCTGACAGACTGAGACGATGCAGTTCCTCGTCGTCGGTCAGTGGCAGGGTTCGGCGTCGTCGCGCGCGATGCGCCTCGGCGACGGAGCCCAGGCCATCGCAGCCGACCTCCCCCGCGCCGCCACCACCGTGGTCGACGTCCCGGCCGGTGCCGGCGACCGCCTCGAGACCGCCGTCGCCCGGTACACCTCCGTCCGCGCCGTCGCCGAGCGCGTCGCCGAGGAGGCCGGCGTGGCGAGCGAACCCGTGCTCGTGGTCGGCGGCGACGGATCGAGTGTGCTGGGCGCCACCGTGCTCGTGCGCCCGGACACCGCGTTCGTGCGCATCGCCGGGTCGACCGGCTACCGGTCGCTGAACCGCGCACAACCCGTCGCGGCCGAGACCGCCGTGCTGCGCCTGCTGGTCGACCGGCCGGACGACCTGTTCCCCGACCTGCCGGTCCTCGACCCGGCCGCCGTCGTCCTGGCCGGCGTCCGCGGTGCCGAGGAGGCCGAGGTCGCCGCCCTCGACCGGGTCGGGATCACCCACCTCGACGTCGACGCAGCGACGCCGGACGCGCTCTCCGCCGCGGTCGAGGCCACCGGCGCCGAGCGTGTCTTCGTGCACGTCGACCTCGACGTGCTCGACCCCGCAGAGGTGGACGGCCTGCTCGAACCGGTGCCGTTCGGGCTCGACGCCTCCGGGCTCGTCGAGCGCATCCAGGCCGCGACCCGCGGACGGCGGCTCGTCGGGGCCGCACTGACCGGGTTCGCGCCGGTGGACCCCGACCGTGCGGTCGACGACCTGGGCGTGATCCTGCGCGCGGTCGGCGCCCTGACGACGGCGTCGCGCACCGCCTGACGGTCGGCGCACCGAGCCGCCGGGCGACCGCGCACGGCCGATGCCCCGCCGCTCCGCGTACGTTCGTGAGCATGACGGACTACGACCTCATCGTGATCGGCGCCGGCGCAGTCGGCGAGAACGTGGCGGACTACGCCCACAAGCGCGGCCTGTCGGTCGCCGTGGTCGAGGCCGAGCTGGTCGGCGGCGAGTGCTCCTACTGGGCGTGCATGCCGTCGAAGGCGCTCCTCCGCAGCGGCCACGCGGTCGCGGCCGCGAAGCGCGTGGACGGCGCCGCCCAGGCCGTGACCGGACGCGTCGACGCCGCGAAGGTCCTCGCCCGGCGCAACTCGTTCACCTCCGACTACCAGGACGACAGCCAGGTCGCCTGGCTCGAGTCCGCGGACATCGCCCTGATCCGCGGCCACGCCCGCATCACCGGCGAGAAGACCATCGAGGTCGGCGGCGAGACGCACACCGCACGCGCTGCCGTCGCCGTCGTGACCGGCTCGCTGCACCAGCTGCCCGACGTCCCCGGCCTCGCCGACGCGAAGCCGTGGGGCACCCGCGAGGGCACCAGCGCGCAGCAGGTCCCGGAGAGCCTGCTCGTCATCGGCGGCGGCGTCGCCGGCTCCGAGCTCGCGACCGCGTGGGCGTCCCTCGGGTCGAAGGTCACCCTGGTCGCGCGGCACGGGCTGCTCGGCGGCATGGAGCCCTTCGCGGGCGAGCTCGTCGCCGACGCGATGCGCGAACTCGGCATCGACGTCCGCACCGGTGTGAACCCCACGCGGGTCGACCGCGACGAGCACGGCCTCGTCACCACGACCCTCGACGACGGCACGACGGTCGTCACCAGCGAGGTCCTCGCCGCGACGGGGCGGAAGGCGCACACCGCCGACCTCGGCCTCGAGTCCGTCGGGCTCACCCCGGGCGACTGGCTGCAGGTCGACGACACGATGCTCGTGCAGGGCACCGACTGGCTCTACGCCGTCGGCGACGTCAACCACCGCGCGCTCCTCACCCACCAGGGCAAGTACCAGGCACGCGCCGCCGGCGAGGCGATCGCGGCTCGCGCGCAGGGCCGACCGGTGCACGCCGAACCGTGGGGTGCCCACGTCGCGACGGCCGACCACGCGGCCGTCCCGCAGGTCACCTTCACCGACCCCGAGGTCGCGAGCATCGGCCTGACCGAGGCCGCTGCCCGCGAGCAGGGCATCGACGTCCGGGCGGTCGAGTACGACCTCGGCGCGGTCGCCGGGTCGGCGCTGCAGGCGGACGGCTACACGGGCCGGGCGAAGATGGTCGTCGACGAGTCCCGCGGCGTCGTCGTCGGCGTGACCTTCGTCGGACAGGACGTCGCTGAGATGCTGCACGCGGCGACCGTCGCGGTCGTCGGCGAGGTCCCCGTCGACCGGCTCTGGCACGCGGTCCCGGCCTACCCGACGATGAACGAGATCTGGCTGCGCCTGCTCGAGACCTACGGCCGACCGGAGTAGGGGTGCGCAACCCGCTCCTCGACTCCCCCGTCTCCCGGGCCGGCTGGCTGTTCGCCACTGCCGTCGGGCTGGCGGTCGGCGTGCCGTTCTCGACCGGACGGGTCCGGGTCGAGGACGGGTTGATCGTGTGCACGGGCCTGCCGCGCTGGGCGTTCCGGCGCGGCGGCACGTGCGTCGGGTCGGTCTACCTGACGCGGGACAACGACGGGCCCCGCGTGCTGCGGCACGAGCGGGTGCACGTCGCGCAGTGGCGCCGGTACGGCATGCTCATGCCGCTGCTCTACGCGCTCGCGGGTCGCGACGCCACGCGGAACCGCTTCGAGGTCGAGGCCGGACTCGAGGACGGCGGCTACCGCTGACCGGGTGACCATCCGCCGGACGGGAGGCGCGGGGCGGTCCCGCCACGTGCCTCCCGTCCGCCACCCGGCGCACTCTGCCGCTTCACCCTGCCGCCCCGAGCGGGCCAGATCCGTCACGCTCGCCGCCGCGCACCGACCGATCGCGCCCGCTCGGCGAACGCGCGCGGCGCGTCCTGCCCGCTCGGCGAACGCGACCAGCGGACCGGGCAGCGGGAACCTCAGGCAGCGCGACGCCGCGGCACCACCAGGGGCGTCCCGGTTTCGGGGTCGGGGACGACCACGCAGGGCAGCCCGAAGACGTCCTCGACGAGGCCCGACGTCAGCACCGCAGCCGGCGCCCCCTGCGCCACGATCGCCCCGTCGCGCATCGCCACGAGGTGCGTCGCGTACCGGGCCGCCTGGTTCAGGTCGTGCAGCACGGCGACCACGGTGCGTCCCGACGCGTGCAGGGCCGAGGCGAGCTCGAGCACGTCGTACTGGTGTGCGATGTCGAGGAACGTCGTGGGCTCGTCGAGGAGCACGATGTCGGTCTCCTGCGCCAGGACCATCGCGATCCAGACACGCTGCCGCTGCCCGCCGGAGAGCTCCCCCACGCTGCGGTCGGCGAGGGCCACGGTGTCGGTCTGCTCGAGCGCGGCCTGCACGGCGGTGCGGTCGGACCCCGACGACGGGTGCAGCAGGTCCTGGTGCGGGAAGCGCCCGCGGGACACGAGGTCACGGACGGTGATGCCCTCGGGCGCGATCGGGGTCTGGGGCAGCATGCCCACCCGCCGGGCGACGGCCTTCGGGCGCAGCGAGTCGATCGGGGCGCCGTCGAGGTACACCGTCCCGGCGCTCGGCTTCAGTGTCCGGGCGAACGCCTTCAGCAGCGTGGACTTGCCGCACGCGTTCGGGCCGACGATCACGGTGAGTTCACCGTCGGGCACGTCGACGTCGAGCGACGAGACCACGACCCGGTCGTCGTACGCCAGGGTCAGCCCGCGTGCACCCAGGGCCGTCGTCGGGACGGTCGCGCCGCCGGGGAGGGACGCTGCCGCGCTCAGTGCTCGGCCTTGCCGTGCCGCCAGTAGCCCATGAACGCGACCTGCCGGCGGTCGAGCCCGACGCCGCGTACGAGGTGACGACGGAGCTCCTTCACGCAGCCGGCCTCGCCCGCGATCCACGCGTAGACGGGACGCTCCTCGGCGACCGTCGGCACGTCCCAGAGCACCTGCTCGTCGACGTCCACGTCGGCCAGCTCGACGGCGGCGCGGGACGCACCCGCGACACCGGCCGGGACCGACACGGCCTCGGAGGCCCACGCGTACACCTGGTCGGTCATCCGGACCCCGTGGGAGGCGCCGTTCCGGGCGATCCAGCGCACCTCGACACCGGCGGGCGCGGTGACCGGCAGCCGGTCGGCGTCGGTGGGCACCTCGATGAAGACGTGTCCGACGGTCGCGACGTCGAGCGCCTCGAGGATGGCGCAGATCGCCGGAGCGGCGGTCTCGTCACCGGCGAGCAGGATCCGGGTCGCGCTCCCCGGTGCGAACTCCGCCGCGCCGCTCGGCAGCTCCGCCGGCGAGGACGGCACGGCGGGCCCGACGATGCGGAGCTCGTCGCCGACCCGGCAGGAGGACACCCACCGCGAGGCCGGACCGGTGTCCCCGTGCGCCACGAAGTCGATGTCGAGCTCGCGCGCGTCCGGACGGAAGGACCGCACGGTGTAGGTGCGGAGCGGGTTGCGCTCCGCGTCGGGCAGTGCCCGCCACGCGCCGTACCAGTCGTCGCCGTCGGGCAGGGCGGTGAACCCGTGTCCGGGGATCGGCAGGACGACCTTGATGCGCTGGTCGAGCCCGACCGCGGAGAAGTCCGCGAGCGCGTCACCGGTGAGCGTCACCCGGACGAACGACGGGGTGAGCGCCGACACGGCCGCGACGCGGACGGAGAAGACTCGGTACCGGGCTGCCACGAGGTACGAGTATGGCATGCCTTACCTAAGGCTTCCAGGGTGCAACGGGGTGCCCGCGAGGGTGCGAGGATCGGACCCGTGCACGAACCCGACGACGAATTCTCGGACCTGGCCGCGCTGGCGGCCGCGAGCGGCGTGACGGAGCCGCTCCGCGCCTCCCGTCAGGTGGTCCGCACCGACGACGGACGCGAGACCGCAGCGATCCGCTGGGACACGGCGGACGGCCGGGAGGCACGGATCACCTACCTGCACGGGCTCGGCATCGACGCGCACAGCTTCGACCAGACGGCGATCGCGGTCGGGGAACCGGCGGTCGCCCTCGACCTGCCCGGGCACGGCCGGTCGTCGTGGCGCGACGACGCCGACTACGGCGCGAGCACGACGGCCCCCCAGGTGCTGGCCGCGCTCGACGCCCTCGGGGTCCCGCCGGGCGTGGTCGTCGGGCACTCGCTCGGCGCCATCCTCGCCGGCCGACTGGCGGCGACGGCCCCGGAGCGCGTCACCGGCCTGGTGCTCGTCGACATGTCCCCGGACTTCGCGCAGCGCGCGGTGGACCGCATCGCCCGGGCGCTCGAGGACGAGACACCGTTCGCGTCGCTCGAGGAGGTCGTCGACCGCGCCGTCGAGGCCCGCGTCGGCGACGACCGCGCGGTGCTCCTCCGCGAAGCCCGGCACACCACCCGCCTCGGCGCGGACGGCCGACTCGTCCGCCGGCACCACTTCCCGCACCTGCCCGCAGGTCGGACGGCGTCGGTCGGCCGGTTCGCCGACGCGTGGCCGGACCTCGAGGCCCTCGACGTGCCGCTCCTGCTCGTCCGCGGCGACCGCGGCTACGTCTCCCCGAAGCTGCACGCCGGCTTCACCGAGCGACTGCCCGACGCCGAGGTCGTCACGGTGACCGCCCGACACGCGGTGCAGAACCAGGCCCCCCTCGAACTGGCGTCCGCCATCCGGGCATGGGGAGCACGGCACCGGTTGTTGCACGAGGTCCAACAACCGTCGTCCGGCACCGATCGCCGGTAACCTCGTCCCGCGCGATGCGACGACCGTCGCCACCACGCGCCCGGAAGGAACCCACACCCATGAGTCCGCTCCTCCCCCGTCGCGGCGGCCGTGCAGCACGCGTCGCCCTGACCGCCACCGCGGTCGCCGTCGCCGCGGCCCTGACGCTCACCGCATGCTCGGGCTCCGACGGCGCTGACCGCACGGGCGACGACGCCACCGTGCGCGTCGGGCTCGTCCTCGAGCCGACGAGCCTCGACATCCGCACGCAGTCCGGTGCCGCACTCGACCAGGTGCTCATCGACAACGTCTACCAGGGACTCGTCGGGCGCACGGCGGACGGCGAGATCCGCGACGTGCTGGCTTCGGAGCACGAGGTGTCGGCGGACGGGTTGACCTACACGTTCACGCTGCGCGAGGGCACGACGTTCCAGGACGGCAAGCCCGTCACCGCGGCCGACGTCGTCTGGTCGCTGCAGCAGGCGAAGGACAACCCGTCCTACGTCGACTCCGCCAAGCTCGCGGGCGTCACGTCGATCAGCTCTCCCTCGGACGGCGTCGTCGAGCTGCGCCTGGCCGCGCCGGACTCCGACCTGCTCTTCACCCTGACCGGCCGCGCCGGACTCGTGCTCGAGCAGGCCGCGAGGAACGACCTGTCCGACAGCGCCAACGGCACCGGACCGTACGAGGTGTCGTCCTGGAAGCAGGGCGACTCGCTCACCTTCAGCCGCAACGACGACTACTGGGGCAGCGAGCCGAAGGTCGCGAAGATCGTGTTCCGGTACATCACGGACCCGTCGACGGCCGTGAACGCGATGGCCAACGGCGACCTCGACGTGCTGAACCCCGTCGACGGCACGCTGCAGGGCCAGCTGCAGGGCAACCCGGACATCGAGCTCCACCGCGGCAGGACGACCGACAAGTACACGCTCGCGTTCAACGACGCGCAGGCACCGTTCACCGACAAGCGGGTGCGCCAGGCCATCCGGCAGGCGATCGACCCGAAGGCGCTCATCAAGGCCATCGGCGGCACGGGCGTCGAGCAGGGCGGGCCGATCCCCGAGCTCGACCCCGGGTACGAGGACCTGACGTCGATCGACGCGTACGACCCCGACAAGGCCAAGCAGCTCCTGGCCGAGGCCGGGCAGCCCGACCTCGACCTGACCCTGACCTACGCCAACGTCTACCCGGCGACGATCGGCGACGTGCTGAAGTCACAGCTCGCCGACGTCGGCATCACCCTGAAGGTCCAGCGGGTCGACTTCGCCACCTGGCTCGACCAGGTCTTCACGAAGAAGGACTTCCAGCTCTCGATGGTCGACCACGTCGAGGCGCGGGACTTCGGCAACTGGGCGAACCCGGACTACTACTTCGGGTACGACAACCCCGAGGTGCAGCGGCTCTACGCCGAGTCGATCGCCGCGACCTCGCAGACCGAGAAGGAGCAGGCCCTCCGCAAGGCCGCCCGGATCGTCAGCGAGGACGCCGCCGGCGAGTGGCTGTACACCGCGACGGAGATCACCGCCGTCCGGAAGGGCGTGACCGGCTTCCCCGTCGACGGCGGCAACTCGCGCCTCGACCTGGCCGGGCTGGCGGTCCGGTGACCGCTGCCCTGCCGATCGTCGGGCGCTCGTCCGGCGACACGGTCCGGCCGGTCGCCGGGCGCCCGTCCGGCGCTGCGGTCCGGGCTCGTGCCGCCGCCCCCGTAGCATCGGACGCGTGACCCGGTTCCTCGTCGGGCGACTGCTGCTGCTCGTCGTCGGCCTGCTCGTGGCGAGCATCATCGTGTTCGCCACGCTGCGCGTGCTGCCCGGCGACGTCGCACAGATCGTCGCCGGCACCCAGTCGACGCCGGCCCAGGTCGAGCAGCTCCGGCAGCAGCTCGGCCTCGACCGACCCGTCGTCGTGCAGTACCTCGACTGGATCGGCGGCGTGCTCCGCGGTGATCTCGGCCGGTCGCTCGTGACGAACGGCGCGGTGGGACCGGAGGTCGCCCAGAAGCTCGCCGTCACGCTGCCGCTCGCGGGGATGTCCCTGGTGGCCGCCCTCGTGCTCGGCGTCCCGCTCGGGGTGCTCGCTGCGGTGCTGCGCCGTCGGGCCGGCGGTGCGGTGATCGGCTTCGTCGCACAGGCGGTCGCGGCCGTCCCCGTGGTCTGGGCCGGCATGCTCCTCATCGCGCTGTTCGCCGTCACGCTGCACTGGCTGCCGACGCAGGGCTTCCCGCTCGACGGGTGGGACGAACCCGGTCGCGCGTTCTCGTCGCTCGTGCTCCCCGCGCTCACCATCGGCGCCGTCGAGGGTGCCGTGATCCTGCGCTTCACCCGCTCCGCGACGCTCGCCGTGCTCGACGCGGACCACGTCCGGACCGCGGCGGCGATCGGCCTCACGCGGACGCGGGCGCTCCTGCGGCACGGCCTGCCGTCGGTGGCCCTCACGGTGCTGGCCGTCCTCGGCGTGCAGATCGCCGGGCTCCTGGTCGGGGCCATCGTCGTCGAGCAGCTCTTCTCGCTCCCGGGGGTCGGCCGCATGCTCGTCACGGACGTCGGACGGCGCGACGTCACGAAGGTGCAGTCGGAGCTCCTCGTGCTCACCGGCCTCGTGCTGGTCGTCGGCTTCGCGGTCGACGTCGTGCACCGGGCGCTCGACCCCCGGCAGCGGGAGGTGGGCGAGTGATCCGCCGTCTGCTCGTCCGACCCACGGGGTGCTTCGCGGTCGTGGTCCTCGCGCTCCTCGTCGTGCTCTCAGCGGTGTCCCTCGTGTGGACGCCGCAGGACCCGTTCCGCGCC
The DNA here is from genome assembly GCF_040545555.1 of Curtobacterium oceanosedimentum. Taxonomy (NCBI): domain Bacteria; kingdom Bacillati; phylum Actinomycetota; class Actinomycetes; order Micrococcales; family Microbacteriaceae; genus Curtobacterium; species Curtobacterium oceanosedimentum. The sequence goes on along the minus strand of NZ_JBEPMD010000001.1, from coordinate 145,594 downwards.
GACCCGTTCCAGCAGTGGGCCGCGCCGAGCCCGGCGCACTGGTTCGGCACCGACGCCGCCGGCCGTGACATCGCCAGCTACCTGCTCGCCGGCACCCGGACGACCGTGCTCGTCGCGGTCGGCTCCGGCATCGTCGCGAGCGTCGTCGGCATCCTCCTGACGGCGATCGGCTCGCTGACCACGAGGTGGGTCCGCGAGGGCACCGCCGTCCTCCTCGACATCCTCGTCGCGTTCCCCACGCTGCTCACCGCCATGCTCCTGACGGCGGTGTTCGGCGGGTCGCTCGGCATCGTCGTGGTGAGCGTCGGGCTGTCGTTCGGCGTGACGATCGCGCGCGTCGCCCGCGGGGAGATCCGCCGCATCGCCCGGAGCGACTACGTCGTCGCGGCGCGGGCCTCCGGCGTCGGACCCCTCGGCGTGCTCACCCGCCACCTGGTGCCCAACGCGGCGCCGCTGTTCACCGTGCAGCTGTCGCTCGCGATGGCGACGGCGGTCCTCGCCGAGGCCGGCCTGTCCTACCTCGGCTACGGCGCGGGGTCGGACACGGCATCGTGGGGCAACCTGCTCGCCGACCTGCAGACGTACATCGGCGTGCACCCGTGGAGCGCGACCTGGCCGGGAGCCGCGATCGCCCTGGTCGTGGCCGCGCTCTCGCTGCTCGGTGACGCGGTGCGCGACGCGACCGACCCACGACTGACGACAGGCGACCGGACGGCCGCGGGCGACGGAACGGACCCGCACGACCGTCCGAGCGCGGGCCGGGCCGCCGTCGACCGCCGCGCCGACCGACCGGACGACACGACGACCCCGGGGGTGACGGCGTGAGCGACCAGCGGACCGGACGCGACGGACTCGAGGTGACCGGACTGTCGGTCCGCATCGCGGGGCGGACGGTGCTCGACGACGTGACGTTCACCGTGCCTCCCGGCCGACGCGTCGGCGTGATCGGCGCGTCCGGGTCCGGCAAGTCGATGACCTCGCTCGCCCTGATGGGTCTCGAGCCGGCGGGGGCCGAGGTGCGCGGGAGCATCCGCCTCGACGGCACCGAGCTCGTCGGCATGCGGGACCGGGACCGCGCACGGCACCGCGGTTCCGGCATCGGCATGGTGTTCCAGGAGCCCGCGACCGCCCTCGACCCGCTCCGCCGGGTCGGCGCGCAGGTGGCGGAACCGCTCCGGCTGCACCGCGGGCTGGACCGCCGGGCTGCTGCCACCGCCGCGGTCGCGCTGGCGGACGCCGTCGGGCTGCCCGACCCCGCTGCGCTGCTCCGGCAGTACCCGCACCAGCTGTCCGGCGGGCAGCGGCAGCGCATCTGCATCGCGATGGCGATGGCCGGCTCCCCCGCCTACCTCGTGGCCGACGAACCGACGACGGCACTCGACGTCACGACCGAGGCTCGGATCCTCGAGCTGTTCGAGCGGCTCTCTACCGAGCGCGGCACCGGGATGCTCTTCGTGACGCACGACCTCGCGGTGCTCGCCCGCATCGCCGACACCGCCGTCGTGCTCGACCACGGCCGGGTCGTCGAACAGGGGTCCGTGCGTGCGCTGCTCGAGGCCCCGCAGCACCCGACGACGGCGGCCCTCGTCGCCGCCGCACGCGCCACCGCCCGCCGTACCGGAGGCCCCGCATGACCGACGCGCTGCACGCCAGCGGCCTCCACCGCACGTACCGCCTGCCGCGCCGCGGCCCCTTCGAACCGGGTCCGGTTCGGACCGCGGTCGACGGGGTCGACCTGGCGGTCGCCTCCGGTGCGCGGCTCGGCATCGTCGGCGAGTCCGGTTCCGGCAAGTCGACGCTGGTGCGCCTGCTCGCCGGCCTGGAGGCTCCCACCGCCGGCACCGTGTCGGCCGGCGGTCGTCCCGTGGTGGCGTCGGCCTCCGCGGCCGCGATGCGCTGGTTCCGTCGCGAGACCGGGGTGGTGTTCCAGGACCCGTACGCGTCCCTCGACCCGAGGATGCGCGTCGGGTCGATCGTGGCCGAACCGCTCCGCGCACTGCGGGTGCCGGGCGACCACCGCGCACTCGTGGCCGCGGTGCTGGAGCGCGTCGACCTGCCCGCAGACGCCGCCAGCCGGTACCCGCACGAGTTCTCCGGCGGACAGCGGCAACGCATCGCCATCGCTCGCGCGGTGGTGCACTCGCCGCGGATCCTGTTCGGGGACGAGCCGATGAGCGCCCTCGACGTGGTGGTCCGTGCCCGGGTGATCGACCTGTTCCGCTCGCTCGCCGACGACCTCGGCCTGACGCTCGTGCTCGTGTCGCACGACATCGGCGTGGTGCAGCGGCTGTGCGACAGCGTGGCGGTGCTCTCCGAGGGGCGGATCGTGGAGCAGGGGCCCGTGTCGCTGCTCGACGACCCGCGGCACCCGGTGACGCGGGCGCTGGTGGCGGCGGCGCCGACGCTGCCGTAGGGCGCGCGGCGAGCGCTGGCGCGGGCGACGCGACACTTCCGCTGTCGTACGACGACCACGATGTCGCGCCAGCCCGCGAGCGCACGACACCGCGCCGGCGTCAGTCGAGCGTCACCACATCGCCGGGTGTCGCCGCTGCCACCGCAGCCGTCGCTCGAGCTGCGCCCCGATGGCCAGCAGCACGCGCTCCCCGCCCGGGCGCCCGATGAGCTGCACGCCCATCGGCAGGCCCGCGCCGTCCGGGTGGTCCTCGTCCGTCACGCCGACCGGCAACGTGATCGCAGGCAGCCCCGACACGTTCGCCATCGAGGTCCACGGCGAGTACGCGCACTGCCGTCGGAAGTCCTCCTCGGGGTCGTCCCCGTACCAACCGAGCGGCCGAGGCGTCAGCGCCAGGGTCGGCGTCAACACGGCGTCGAACCGGTCGAACGCCCGGATGAGCCCGGCCGAGAAGGCATCGAGCGTCGTCATCGCGTCGAGCACCTGCGTCGCGGTGAGCGCCCGCCCGCGGTCGACCAGCCAGGACACCAGCGGGGTGAGCTCGGACAGGTCGATGCCGGGTACGCGGGGCAGCCCCGCAGCGCCGGACTCCCACGCCACCCGGAACGCGTCGGCGTACGGCAGTCGGGGCATCGCGACGTCCTCGACCCCGTGGCCGACCTCGCCGAGCACACGCACGGCGGTCTCGACGGCGGCTCGGGCGGCCGGATCGACCACGACGTCGACGGTGTCGTCCCACGGCGACCCGTCGAGCAGCCCGACGACGAAGCGCCCCTCGCCACGGACGGCCGCAGCAGTGAACGGCCCGTCGCCGACCTCGGGTGTGACGAGCGCGTACGGTGACGGCTCCGCCAGCCCGGTCGGGGCCACCAGGGCGTCGAGGAGCATCCCCGCGTCGGCGACGTTCCGCGTGATCGGACCGGCGACGCTCAGTCCGCCGAGGCCCGTCCGACCGGGCATCGACGGCACCCGGCCGCGGCTCGGCTTCAGCCCGACGAGACCGGTCGCTGCGGCCGGGATCCGGACCGATCCCCCGCCGTCCGTCCCGACGGCCGCGGGCACGAGTCCGGCGGCGACGGCGACAGCGGTGCCGCTCGACGACCCGCCGGGCGCCCGAGTGGTGTCGTACGGGTTCCTGGTCGTGCCGATCCGGGTCTCCGACGACGACGACATGCCGAACTCCGGAGAAATCGTCTTGCCGAGGCTCACCGTCCCCGCTGCGGCGAGCGCCGCCACCAGTGGGTGGTCAGCGGTCGCAGGCGTCGCGGGAAGTGCTGCGGAGCCGTACCGGGTCGGGACGCCGGCTCGGTCGTACAGGTCCTTGTCCGCGGTCGGCAGCCCCCACAGCGGACGGGAGGTCGGCACCAGGGACCCGAGCTGCGACGCCCGGGCGCGTGCTGCGTCGGCGGTGACGGTGACGAAGGCGCCGAGTGCGGGGTCGAGTCGTTCGATGCGGGCGAGGTAGTGCTCGGTCACCTCGAGCGCGGTCGCGTCCCCCCGTCGGATCCAGTCCCAGAGTTCCTGCGCCGAGAGGTGGTGGAGTTCGAACACGGTCCCCGAGCCTAGGCCTGCAGGTGCGCGGCGAGCACGTCCCGCACCGTCGTCCAGTCGTGCGGCCCGTAGCGGTCGTTCGCGACGTGGTGGAGTTCGGCCTCGCCGCTGAACATGCTGACGAAGTACTGCATCCCCTGCCATGCGGGGAACGGCTCGGCGTCGTCGGCACGGGAGAGGCGTCGGCCGACCCTGGCCATCGCGGAGAGCGTGCTCGCGGTCCCGGCCCACTGCGTGCGGAACCGGGTGCCGGTGAGCCGCGACAGGGTGTCGGCGACGCTCCGGGCGGTCACCCGGTCACCCGCGACCTCGACGACGCGTGGCGCGTCCGGGTCGAGGGCGACGCGTGCGGTGACCCAGGCGGTGTCGTCCTTCGTGGTGAAGTCGAGCAGCTGGTCCGGGGACGACCAGTACAGGACGGTGCGGCGGTCGAACAGGATCATCGGCGCCTGCCCGGTGAGCATGTCGGTGAAGGCGCCGTTCAGCACCGAGGTCGCCCGGATCGGTGCGGCGTCGAGCGCTGCGGCGAACTCGCGGCGCAGCTCGAAGTTCCGGTTCGTCCCGGGGGTGATCGCGCGGTAGTCGGCCGAGTAGTCGGACGGCACGAACCGGGGCACGCCGGCGTCGACCGCTGCGGCGAGCAGCGCGGTCTGTGCGTCGACGACCACGGAGCGGGTGCCGCTCAGCACGGAGACGACGACGTCGACCCCGGCGAGCGCCGACACGAGTCCGTCGTGGTCGTCGTAGGCGGCGCTGACGACGGAGACACGGTCGGACCGTGTGGTGAGCCGGTCGGCGGCGAGCCCGGTGGCCGAGCGGCTGAGCGCGCGGACCCGGACGTCGGGGTCGGCCGCGAGGAGTGCGTCGACGATGCGGGAACCGAGGTCCCCCGTGGCGCCGGCGACGAGGACGATGCTGCTGGTCATGCACCCGACGCTACGCACGGGCGTCCGACACCGTCCCACGCTTGCATCCTTCGGTGGAACTCCCGGTGGTGCGTCCCTCCGCCGGTCGTCCCGGGGAGCAGACGTTCCTAGCGTCGGTGTCATGACGAACACGACCGAAGTCCGGCCCGGTGCCGGCACCGCTGCCCCCCGTGCGACGGGGGTCCGGGGCGTGGTGTCCCGGCACCCGCTCGCCTCCTTCGCCACCCTCGCCCTCGGCCTGAGCTGGCTCGCGTGGATCCCGTACATCCTGAGCCCGCACGGCCTGGGTCTCTGGGACCTGCACTTCCCGGAGTTCCTCGGCACGGCCCAGTTCACCGGGGTCCTGCCCGGCGCGCTCCTCGGCCCGCTCGGCGGCGCGTTCGTGGTGACCGCCCTCGCTGACGGCCGTCCGGGGCTGCGCCGCTGGGTCGGACGACTCTGGCGCTGGCGCGTGTCCTGGTACTGGTACGCACTGGCACTGGTCGGCGTCCCGGCGCTCATCGTCCTGACGGGTCTGCCGTTCTCCGGTGGCAACGTGCAGGCACCGACCGCCCTCGCCCTGCTCGCCCTCGTGCCGGGTCTCGTCGTGCAGCTGTTCACCACCGGACTGTCGGAGGAGCCCGGCTGGCGTGACTTCGCCCTGCCCCGGCTGCAGGACCGCTTCGGGCCGCTCGGTGCCGCCGCGGTGCTCGGTCCGCTGTGGGCGCTGTGGCACATGCCGCTCTACCTGTCCGACTGGGGCGGGTGGCCGGACGCGCACTGGTCGGAGCCGGTCGTCTTCGCGCTCTTCACGATCACGTTCAACGTCGTGATGACGTGGGTGTTCAACCGCACCGGCGAGAGCCTGCCGATCGCACTCCTGCTGCACGTCGGGGTGAACAACACCATCTCCACCCTGTGGGCGGACATGTACCCGGGCATGACGGCGGGCACGATGATGCACGGGCTCGCGATCGTCTCGACGGTGGCCGCCGTCGTCCTGCTGGTCGCCACCCGGGGTCGGCTCGGGTACGACCGTCGGCCGGGAGGCACGGATCGCCTCCCCGCGTCGCCCTCCGCCCGCCTCGTAGGATCGGACGATGGCACCCGCTGAAGCGCGTGCGGCTCGCGTCGCCGCCGACCCCCGCTCCGCGCGGGAGGTCGACGGTGGCCGCGGCCTGCGCCGCACCGACGTCCTGGTCGCCGTCGCGACCGCCGTCGTCTCGCTCGGGCTGCTGCTCGGGCTGCCCTTCCTCGACGCCGTCGATCCGGACACGCTCGGACACCCGCTCTCGGCGCCCGAGGTCGGCAGTGCTGACTGGGCGGCGACCGCGCTCGGACTCCTGGTGCAGTCCGCGGTCCTGCTCGCAGCTCGTCGAGCTCCCCGGACGGTCGTGCTCGCGGTCGCTGCCGTCCCCGTCCTCCTCGTCGCCGTCACCTCCGGCGGCGACCTGTTCGGCCTCACCGCGCTCCCCGTCGTGGTGGCGGTGGTCCTCGCCGGCGTGCGGGTACCGCTCACCGTGCTCTGGCCGTCGGTCGTCGGGGCGGCGGCGCTCGTGTCCGCCGGCACCGCGGGCAACTGGATCAGGCTGAACGGCGCGCTGTCCGACCGGTCTCTCGCCGATGCACTCGTCGACGCGCTGCCGCAAGGTGTCACGCAGGCCGTCGGGGCCGTCGGGCTCCCGCTCGTCGTGGCGCTCGTGGTGCGGTCCCGGCGCGAGGTCCGGGCAGCGCGGGACGCCGAGGTCGCCGCACGGACCGCCGAGGCCTCCGCAGCGGTGCGGGAGCAGGACGCCCGGGTCGACGCCGCCGTGTCGCGCGAACGGGCCGCGATGGCCCGGGAGCTGCACGACATCGCAGCGCACCACCTGTCCGGGATCGCGCTCATGTCGGCCGTCATCGACCGGCAGATCGACACCGACCCGACCGCCGCGCACGAGGGTGTCCGCCAGGTGCGGGAGCAGAGCACCGCGGTGCTCGAGGACCTGCGTCGCCTGGTCGGACTGCTGCGGGACGATGCCCCGGCCGAACGCGCCGTCGAGACCGTCGCGGGCATCGTCGACCTGGCCGAGCGTGCCCGGTACCGGTCCGACGTGCGGCTCGAGGTCCTCCGCGGTGCGCACGAGGTCGCCGAGGGCGTCGGACCCCTGGCGCAGCTCGCTGCCTACCGCACCGCGCAGGAGGCACTGGCGAACGCCGCCCTGCACGCCCCGGGTGCCGTCGTCACGGTGACGCTCGACGACCGCGCCGCCGACCACCTGGAGCTCCGCGTGGAGAACACCGCACCCCCGGCACCCGGCACGGCGGACGCCCCGGGCGACCCGACCCCGGGGAGCACGGCAGCAGGCGGGAACGGACTGCGCGGCATGCGCGAGCGGGCGGACCTGGTGGGGGCGAGCCTCCAGACCGGTCCGACGGCGAGCGGTGGCTGGGTCGTGACGTTGCGACTCGGACGTGAGACGCCCGAGGTGGCGCGGTGATCCGGGTGCTGGTGGCGGACGACCAGCCGCTCGTCCGGGCGGGGGTGTCGGCGCTGCTGGCGGCCGAGCCGGACGTCGACGTGGTGGCGGTCGCGGCCGACGGCGGCGAGGCCCTCGCACTGGCACGGAGCACGCGGCCGGACGTGGCGGTGCTCGACATCCGGATGCCGGTCCGGAACGGCATCGAGGTCGCGCGGGAGCTCTGTGCCCCCGACGCCGACCCCGCGGTGCCGGTGTTGGTGCTGACGACCTTCGACCTCGACGACCTGGTGTTCGGGGCGCTCGAGGCGGGGGCGTCGGGGTTCCTGCTCAAGGACGCGGAGCCGGACGCGATCGTCGACGCGGTGCGGCAGGTCGCGGCCGGGAACGGCACGATCGACCAGAGCCTGACGCGGCGGGTGCTGCGGGAGTTCGTCTCACGGCGGAGCCTGCAGCCGGTGACGGGTGACCGGGCGTCCGAGCTGCTGACCGCCCGGGAGCGGGACGTGCTGCTGCTCCTGGCGCAGGGCATGTCGAACGAGGAGATCGCGGCGGAGCTCGTCGTCGAGGTCTCCACCGTGAAGTCGCACCTGGCACGGATGCTGCCGAAGCTCGGGGTGCGCTCGCGCCTGCAGGCCGTCGTCTGGGCGTACCAGAACCGCGTCGTGGCGATCCCCGAGGGCTAATCGGCCGCGAGGGTGGTGCTCGGCCTTTCCGGGCGTACCTGGCGCTTCCGGGCGTACCTGGTCCTCCAGTTCTGCCAGGTACGCCCGGTTCCACCTGGCATCGCACGCGTTCTGGGAAGGAACGGGCGCGCGACGTCAGGTGAGGCAGTGTGCCAGGACCGCCTGCTGGACCGGCAACAGCGCACGTTTCGCCCCGTGTCCCACGAAGGCCGGACTCGCGATCGCGTCCGCGCTGACCTCGCGCCCACGGACGAACGGCGGACACGGAGCGAAGCGCACCCCGTCGGGGGCGAGCGCCAGGACGTCCGCTGTGATCCGGTAGGGCTCGAGGGCAGCGGCGTGGCGACCGGGCCCGTCGGTCACGACGACGTCCGCGTCCGCCATCGCTCCGCCGAGGTCGTCCGTCCACGGCACGTGAGGCGCTGCCAGCCCCTCGGGACAGCACTGGACCAGGTCGAAGCCGAACAGCCGCGACGCCTCGGCCCACGCACGGGCGATGTTGCCGTCGGCGCCCACGAACCGCACCCGGAGCGACCCGACCTCGCGCCCCCGGGTGAGTGCCCACAGGTCCGCGAGCACCTCGCACGGGTGGTTGACGCTCGTCATGGCGTTCACGACGGGCACCGCGTCGGCAGCGGCGAGCGCCTCGAGGACGGGCAGGTCCGGGTGCCGGACGACGAGCACGTCGACGAAGTCCGCGAGGTACCGGGCGACGTCGTCGTGCGCCTCGTCCTTGTCGAGCGACTCCGGCGGGAACACGATCGGCTGGAGTCCGGCGAGCGCCGCACCCCGCTCGAAGGACGCCCTCGTTCGCAGACTCGTCGGCGGGAAGAACACCGCCGCAGCTCCGTCCAGCACCGGACCGGTGCCCTGCTCGTACGCGCGGGCGAGTGCGAACACCGCGTCGGTGTCGTCGGTGGTCCAGTCGTCGAGTCGCAGGAGGTGGCGCACCTCGCCACGCTAGGGGGCCGTCACCGCCGTACCGTGCCCGACTCCCCGCGCAGGACGGAGAGCACGGAGGACCGGACGGCGGCACCGCCGTCACGAGCCGGATCGACCAGGACCGCGCGCATCCCCGCGGCACGTGCCCCGGCGACGTCACGTTCGGGGTCGTCGCCGACCATCAGGCACGCCTCGGTCGGGACGCCGAGGTCGTCCGCGACACGCTCGAACGCGCGTCGGTCCGGCTTGGCGACCCCGATCCCCTCCGACGTGCAGACCACGTCGACGAGGTCTCCGAGGCCGGTCGTGACGAGCTTGTCGCGCTGCTGTTCCTCGGTCCCGTTGGTCAGGACCGCGATCGCTCTGCCGGAGTCCCGGATCTCCTGCAGGAGCGCCGCGCTCCCCGCGAACGGACGCCAGGCGGCCCGGTACGCGACGAGGTAGCGGCCGAACAGTGCGTCGAGCTCGTACGGGTCGTGCCGTGGTCGGAGCCCGGCGAGGGGCAGCACCTCGACGAGCCGGGCCCGACGCTGCTCGGCGAAGTCGACCTCTCCACGTCGCCACCGCTCGAAGTGCCGCTCCTCCGCCTCCGCCCATGCGTCCCGCAGGGCATCGGACGGGCCGACACCGAGCTCGCCGAGGAAGTCGTCGACCGCTCGAGCTGCTGCTCCCGCGTGGTCGAACAGGGTGCCGTCGAGGTCGAAGACCACCGCACGGACGTCGCTGGTCATCCGCGCACCGCGGCGACGACCCGCTCGACCGCGGCCGCCACGGCCCGCTCGCGCACCGCCGGGTCCTCGTGCTCGGACTCGTGCACGAACGCCGTCGCCCCGCGGACCGCGCCGCAGAAGTCCACCACGCCGTGCTCGAGCTGCGTCCGGAGTGCCTGCTCGTACCCGTGCCGCTCGTACACCCCGGCGTCGTCGCCGGCGATCGGCACGAGGTGCACCGTCAGCCGGCCGAGCCGTCGGTCGATGCGCCCGTCCTCGCCGACGCCGAAGGCCCACCCGTTCACGAACACCCGGTCGAGCCAGCCCTTGACGAGCGCCGGCACCGACCACCACCACACCGGGAACACGAGCACGAGGTGGTCCGCTCCGTCGAGGCGCGCCTGTTCGGCCGCGACGTCGGGCGCCGGGTCGGTCCCCGTCCGGTAGGTGTGCCGGTCCGCGGCGGTGAAGCGGGGGTCGAAGCCCTCGGCGGCGAGGTCGGCGACCGTGACGGGGCCCGCGCCGGCGGCGTCGAGCGCCGCCTCGATGCGGTGGGCGACGGCGAGCGTCAGCGAGTCGGGGTCCGGGTGGGCGGTCACGATGAGCGTCGACACGCCTCGATCCTGCCAGCAGCGGGTGCACGGACGCCCCACCGTACGGGAGGCACGGTGCGGGCCGGCACCGTGCCTCCCGTCCGTCGGGTGGTGCCGACGTCAGTCGTCGTAGCGGTAGAAGCCCTGTCCGGTCTTCACGCCCAGGTGGCCGGCGTCGACGTGTTCGCGCAGCAGGCGGCGCGGCCCCTCCGGCAGGTTCGGGTCCTCGGCCGCGTAGTGCTCCTCGATGTCGAGGACCACGTCGAGGCCGACCTGGTCCATCATCCGGAAGGGCCCGGCCGGTGCGCCGCTGTTCACCTGCCACATCGCGTCGACGTCCTCGGGCGTCGAGACACCGTCGGCGACGACCGCGAGCGCCTCGCGCTTGATGGCGGCCCAGATGCGGTTGAAGATGAAGCCGGTCGACTCGCGGCGGGCCAGGAACGGGTGCACGCCGTAGCGGGGCAGCACCTCGAGCAACAGGTCGATCACGGCCGGGTCGGTCTGGCCGTCGCTCATCAGGTCGACGGCGTTCTGCTGCGGGGGCATGTAGAAGTGCACGTTGAGGACGCGCTCGGGGTGCTCGACCTCGTCGATGACCAGACGACTGGCGTACGAGGACGAGTTCGTGGCGAGGATCGTGTCCGCCGCGACCAGGGCGTCGAGCCGTCCGAACAGCGGGGTCTTCAGGTCGAGCCGCTCGGGTACGGCCTCGACGACGAGCCACGCGTCGGCCACCGCGGCCTCGAGGTCCGCCTCGCCGCGGACCGTCCCCGCGGTCGCACCGTCGCGCGCGGCCACGACCCCGGGCAGGGTCTCCTCGACGTACCCGACGGCGGCGGCCCGGACCTCGTCCGACAGGTCGTGGATCCGGACCTCGGCCCCGCCGCTGGCGAACATCAGGGCGATGCGGCGTCCGAGCGTTCCACCGCCGATCACGGTCACGGGGCGGTCGGCGGTGTCTCGGGGCGGCTGGTACGGCACGGGGTCCCTGCTCTCGGTCTGTTTCGGTACACTTCGTACTCGATACAGATCGTATCGGAGTTCTGAAGAGGAGATGCGCATGCGCGCCGACGACGTCCTGCAGCACCTGACCACCCCGCTCGCCGCGCCCGTCTACCCGCTCCGGCCGACCCGGTTCACCGACCGCGAGTACTTCAACGTCGTGTACCGCACCGACCCCGACGCACTGCGGGCCGTGGTCCCGGAACCGCTCGAGGTCACCGAGCCGCTCGTCCGCTTCGAGGTCATGAGGATGGGCGAGGTCGACGGGTACGGCCCGTACGTCGAGTCGGGCCAGGCGATCCAGGTCGAGCACGAGGGCGAGCGCGGCGAGTACCTGCACGCGATGTACCTCGACAACTCGGCCGCGACCCTCGCCGGCCGCGAGCTCAGCGCCTACCCGAAGGTGCTCGGCACCCCGGCGCTCCGCGTCGACCAGGGCGCACTCGTCGGCACCCTCGACCGCGGAACCGAGCGCGTGGCCACCGCCACCATGGCGTACGAGTGGGAGCCGCTCGACCACGACGCCGCCCTGGCCGAGATCACCGTGCCGACCTTCATGGTGAAGCTCGTCCCGGACCTGCGGACCCAGCGCCACCTGGTGGCCGACCTCGTCCGCACCGAGATCACCGACGTGACCGTCAAGCAGGCCTGGACCGGACCCGCCCGGCTGCAGCTGTTCGCGCACGCGCTCGCGCCGATGGCCGACCTGCCGGTGCTCGAGGTCGTCCGGGCGTCGCACGTCCTGACGGACCTGACCCTCGCCCCGGTCCGCACCGTGCACGACTACCTGGCCGACCGGCCCTCGGCCTAGCCTGGAGCCGTGACCGAACCAGCCGCGCCGCGCACCGTCCGACGGCGGAGCAGCACCCGGGCGACGCTCATCGCGGCGGCCGAGGCGATCTTCCAGGAGACCGGGTCGACCTCGGTCAGCGTCGAGGCGATCGTCGCGCGCGCCGGCTACACCCGCGGGGCGTTCTACTCGAACTTCCGGACCGTCGACGAGCTGTTCTTCGCGGTCTACGAGCAGCAGGCCGAGGCCGTCTTCGCCGTGCTCGAACACGAGCTCGGCGCCGCGCTCGACGGGCACCCGACGGTCGATGGTGTCGTGCAGGGCGTCGTGCACGGCCTGCCGCCCGAGGACCGCTGGTACGCGATCCGCTCGGTGCTCACCACGCGGGCCCGACACGACCCCGAGGTGAACGCCCTGCTCCGCGCGCACACCGACCGGTTCCACGCGACGCTCCAGCCACTCCTCGTCGCCGCGCTCGAGCGGGCCGGTCGGGTCCCCACCGTCGACCCGGCGCTCTACACGCGGGCGGTGGTCGCGGCGCACGTCGGCGCGGTGAGCCAGAGCGTGCTGTTCGACGGGACGGACGCGGTGCGGGTCGCGGCGGTCGAGGGGTGCATCCTCGGGCTCACGCGTCCGGCCTGATCGCCGTCCGAGCCGCCCGGCCCGGCCCTCGTCGGAGCCGTGGGACGATTGCCGGATGACCGCCACGCTCGTCGCCAAGGACCTCGCCGGCGGCTACGCCGCCCGCACGCTCTTCGAGGGCCTCGACCTCACCGTGGCCCCGGGCGACGTGATCGGCCTGGTCGGCGTGAACGGTGCGGGCAAGTCGACGTTCCTCCGCCTGCTCGCCGGCGTCGACGAGCCCCTCGCCGGCACGGTGTCGACGAACCCGCCGGACGCCTTCGTCGGCTGGCTCCCCCAGGAGCACGAGCGGATCGCCGGCGAGACCGTCGCCGCGTACGTCGCTCGACGCACTGGCTGCGCGGACGCGACGGCCGACATGGACCGCGCTGCCGAGGCCCTGGGCGACCCGGCCGGCGGTGACGCCGCGGCCGACCGCTACTCCGCCGCGCTCGAGCGCTGGCTGGCGTCCGGTGCCGCCGACCTCGAGGAGCGCCTGCCGGTCGTGCTCGCCGAGCTCGGGCTCGAGACCACCCCGGACGGCTCCGGCGTCGGCCCGGACTCGCTGATGACGGCGCTGTCCGGTGGGCAGACGGCCCGCGTCGGGCTCGCCGCACTGCTGCTGTCCCGCTTCGACGTCGTGCTGCTCGACGAGCCGACGAACGACCTCGACCTGGACGGCCTCGACCGGCTCGAGCAGTTCGTCCGGGGTCTGCGTGGCGGTGCGGTGCTCGTCAGCCACGACCGCGAGTTCCTCGCCCGCTCGGTGACGGCCGTCCTCGAGCTCGACCTGGCGCAGTCGTCGCACCGGCTGTTCGGCGGCGGCTACGAGGCGTACCTCGAGGAACGCGAGATCGCCCGGCAGCACAAGCGCGACGCGTACGACGAGTACGCCGCGACGAAGGCCGACCTGGTCTCCCGCGCGCGGACGCAGCGCGAGTGGTCGAGCCAGGGCGTCCGCAACGCGATGAAGAAGAACCCGGACAACGACAAGATCCGCCGGAAGGCCGCGAGCGAGTCGAGCGAGAAGCAAGCGCAGAAGGTGCGGCAGATGGAGTCGCGCATCGCCCGGCTCGACGAGGTCGAGGAGCCCCGCAAGGAGTGGCAGCTCGCCTTCACCATCGGCAGCGCCCCGCGCTCGTCCGCGGTCGTCGCGACGCTGTCCGACGCCGTGTACGAACAGGGCGACTTCACGCTCGGCCCGGTGTCGCTGCAGGTGTCCGGCGGCGACCGCATCGGCATCACCGGCCCGAACGGCGCCGGCAAGTCGACCCTGCTCCGCGCCCTGCTCGGCCGGACGGAGCCGACGAGCGGGTCGGCGTCGCTCGGCTCCAGCGTCGCGATCGGCGAGGTCGACCAGGCTCGCGCGGCCTTCACGGGCGAGCAGCCCCTCGCCGCGGCGTTCGAGGAGCTCGTCCCCGAGATGACCACGGCCGACGTCCGGACCCTGCTCGCGAAGTTCGGGCTGAAGGCGGACCACGTCGGCCGCCCGTCCGCCGCGCTCTCACCGGGTGAGCGGACCCGTGCCGGGCTCGCGCTGCTGCAGGCCCGCGGGGTGAACGTGCTCGTGCTCGACGAGCCGACGAACCACCTCGACCTCGTGGCGATCGAGCAGCTCGAACAGGCGCTGGAGTCCTACGACGGCACCCTGCTGCTCGTCACGCACGACCGGCGGATGCTCGACACCGTCCGGCTCGACCGCCGCTGGCGGGTCGGGGCGGGTCGCGTCACCGAGGTGTGACGCGAGGAACGGGAGGCACGTGGCGGGCCCGCCACGGGCCTCCCGTCCGTCTCGTGGCCGGGTCGGCCCGGCCTGCAGACCCGTTAGTGCGCCGCCCGGTGGAACGGGCACCCTCCGGACCGCGCGGTGCCCGCGCCGCGTCGCGTCACCCGACCGCCCGAGGCGGGCTTCGTCGGCATCCGCCGCCGGTCGACGTCGAGTCCCTCGTCGAGCACCTCGATCCGCGGGTCGCTCAGCACGGCGACGGCGGTGGCGAGGGCCGCGACGGCGACCTTCTCCCCCGGGCACCGGTGCCCGGTCGCGACGTCCGCTCCGCCGTGCGGCACGAAGGTCGCCACGGCTTCGACGTCGTCCCAGCTGGTGACGTCCAGCCAGCGGGCGGGATCGAACCGGTCGGCGTCCGGCCAGGAGCGGTCATCGGTGTCCGTGCCCAGGATGTCGAGCACCACCCGTCCGCCCGCGCGGAGGCGCTCGCCGTCGAGTTCGACGTCCTCGGTCGCCCACGCCGGGAGCACCGGGACGAAGGGCGCGGTGCGGCGGACCTCCTGCGCGAAGGCGACCGCGACGGGCCCGTCGACGAGCGAGCCGCGGGACAGGGTCTCCTCGGCGATCCGACCACGCCACTCCGACAGGTCGTGGAGCTCCTTCGCGGCGAAGGCGACGAACCGGGCGACGGCGATCGCCGGCCGGATCGAGTTCTGCAGCTCGATGCCCGCCGTCCGCGGCGGGAGCAGGGCGCCCTCCTGGTCGCGGTGCCACGCCCACTCGTGCAGTGCCGTGCCCTCGGCGGGGTGCATCCGTCCGCCGCGGACCGCCTCGACGAGTCGGGCGGCGTGCCGGTCCGACCAGTGCCGGTTCAGGACGGCGAGCAGGTACTCGGGCGAGTACGGCACCCCGAAGCCGTCGACGACCTGCGCGAGCTTCGCCGACCACCGGGTCTTCGCTGCCGGGGTGCCCGGGAGCCCGGCCCACCGCATGACCGCCCGTCCGATCGCGCCGACCGCTGCGTCGTACGCCGACCGCCGGCCGCCGGCGAGCCAGCCGTCGAGCTCGCGTGCCCACTCCTCGGCGAGGAACGGCGTGAGACGTCGGACCTGCTCGTCCTCGTACGCCACGTCGACGAAGGTCGCCTTGCGGTGTCGGTGCTCCGCGCCGTCGAGCGAGTGCACCGACCCCGCACCGAACAGGGTCCGCTGCACCAGGGCGGGCATGGCACCGTGCCGCCTGGTGCGGTCACCGTCGTAGAACAGGTCGACGCCCTCCCTGCCGCGGACGAGCAGCGCCGGCCGACCGAGCAACCGGAACGGCACCGCGCGGGCGCCGGGTGCGGTCTGACGCCACAGGTGGGCGCCGAAGCCGTAGCCGCGGGTGAGGAGTCCGAGGGAGTCGTCGATCGCCATGCCCGCCATGGTGCCAGCGCGTCCCGAGGTGCCCTCACGGCCGGGATCTGGTGGACTGTGCACAGGAGGGGACATGCGACGCAGGACCTGGGGCATCACGATCGCCGCCGTGGCGGCAGCGGCGCTGGCTGCGGTGGGGATCGGCGCGGCCGTGCAGCAGCCCGAGCCGGCGACCACGACCGCCGCGCGGACGACGCCGACACCGGTGCGGACGGCCACGCCGACGCCGGCGCCGACGCTGCCCGCGATCCCGGTGGCTGCGTCCGAGGCGGAGCTCGCCGCACTCCCCCTGGCGTACCACGACGCCGTCGTCCCGGAGCTGCTCGACGGCAGCCACGTACGGCCGGACAACCGGTGGGAGATCGCCACACCGAAGCAGCGCCTCGTCGCGCTCTACGCCGACCCCTCGCCGGACGCCCGCCCGGTCGCCACCCTCGCCTCGACGGTCTCCACGATCGAGACGCCTGCTGCGACCGCGGTGTGGGGCCGGTCGGACGGCGAGGACGGCGGCATGGTCCTCGTCTCCACCCCCGCGCGGAACCGCACGCCCGGCGACGGCGGTGACCCGACCGCGCCGAGCGCGACCTTCGCCTGGGCGCGTGCCGCCGACTTCACCATCGCGGCGTCCGACCGGATGATCCAGGTCGACGTCGCCGCGTCGACGGTGTCCGTCGTGGGGAAGGACGGATCGGTGTCCGCCTCCGAGCCCGCACGGCTCGGGACCCCGGACGACCCGACCCCCACCTCGACCGCGACCTACGTGGAGGCCGCCTACGTCGACGCCCGCGTGACCTACACGCAGGGGAACCCGATCATCCTGACCGGCGCACACTCGTCGCGCATCCCGCAGTACGGCGGGAACGCGGCCCTGACGGCCCTGCACTACTACCCGGACCCGAACGGCAGCTCGCACGGGTGCGTCCGGATCTCCGCGGCGATGACGAAGACCCTGTCCGAGCTGCCGGTCGGGACCGCGATCTGGTTCAGCTGACGGCCGTCAGCGGTCGGCTCCGAGCCCCAGCCGCGCGACGACGTCGGCGCTCTCCTCGTCGGGCGAGCGTTCGGCCGACACGGTCAGGTGTGCCTCGTCGGGCTGCGGCGGCTCGAGCGTCGCCAGCTGCGAGGCGAGCAACGACGTCGGCATGAAGTGTCCCGCCCGGGCGGACATCCGCTGCTCGACGAGCGCGGGGTCCCCGGCGACGTGCACGAACACCACCCCGGGCGCGCGGAGCACGTCCCGGTAGGAGCGCTTCAGTGCCGAGCAGGTGACGACACCGGGGATCCCGTCGGCCTGGTGCGACCGGATCCAGTCGGCGATCGTCCCGAGCCACGGCCAGCGGTCCTCGTCGGTGAGCGGGGTGCCGGCCTCCATCTTCGCGACGTTCGCGGGCGGGTGCATGTCGTCGCCCTCGGCGAACTCCCACCCGAGGCGCTCGGCCACGGTCGCGGCGAGCGTCGACTTGCCGGAGCCCGAGACGCCCATCACCACGAGGACACGCGGAGTGGTGGCCGCCATCAGAAGAACACCCCCGCGATGAGCACGCCGACGAGACCGATCACCGAGATGAGGCACTCGAGCACCGTCCACGTCTTGAACGTCTGCCCGACCGTCGTCCCGAGGTAGCCCTTCACGAGCCAGAAGCCCGCGTCGTTGACGTGCGACAGGAACACCGAGCCGGCGCCGATCGCGAGCACGAGGAGCGAGGTCTCCGGGGTGGACAGGTCGGCGGCGATCGGCGCCATGATGCCGGCCGCCGTGACCGTCGCGACCGTGGCCGAACCGGTGGCGACGCGCACGAGGGCGGACACCACCCAGGCGACGAGCAGCACCGAGATGCCGGACTCCTGCACCGCGTCGGCGATGACCCCGCCGATGCCGGTGTCGATGAGCACCTGCTTGAAGCCACCGCCCGCTCCGACGATGAGCAGCACGCCGGCGACCGGGGGCAGGGCGTCCTCGAGGGACTTCGCGACGGCGCTGCGGTCCATCCCGCCGCCGATCGCGAAGAACACCATGGCGAAGACGGTGGCGATCCCGATCGCGATCATCGGGGTGCCGAGGAAGTCGAGCAGCGACACCCAGCCGCCGGCGGCGTCGGGTGCGACCGCCTCGCGGACCGCCTGGGCGAGCATGAGCACGACCGGCAGCAGGATGCCGACGAGCGCGGTCGTGAACGACGGGCTGCGCGGTTCGCTGATCACGCGGGTGAAGTCGCTCTTGCCGTTCGGCAGGGACGCGGTGTCCTGCGTTGCGGGGCCGCGGCGTGCCTCCCGGCCGGCGTGCGCGGGGTCCGACGGGCCGGAGCCGCCGGACGAGCCGGTGCCGGATCCGCGCGAGCCGAACATGTCCGGCGCCGGGATGTCGACCCAGCGCGCGGCGAAGCGCGCGAACAGGGGGCCGGCCAGGATGATCACCGGGATCGCCAGGACGATGCCGAACGCGAGCGTCGTGCCCAGGTTCGCGCCGACCGTGGAGACCGCGACGAGCGGGCCGGGGTGGGGCGGCACGAAGGCGTGCATGGTGGAGAGGCCGACCAGGGCCGGGACCGCGATCTTCATGATCGGGACATCGCTGCGCTTGGCGACCAGCACGATGATCGGGATGAGGAGCACCAGGCCGACCTCGAAGAACATCGGCAGGCCGATCAGCGCGCCGATGAGCGCCATCGTCCACGGGAGCGCCGCCTTCGACGATCGACGGACCAGGGTGTCGACCACGCGGTCCGCGGCCCCGGAGTCGACCAGCATGCGACCGAACATCGAGCCGAGGCCGACCAGGATGCCGACGCTCGTCATCGTCGCGCCGAAGCCGTTGCCGAAGCTCGTCACCGTCTTGTCGGGAGCGAGCCCCGCGCCGATGCCGACCCCGAGCGCGCCGATCGTCAGCGCGACGAACGGGTGCACCTTGAGCCAGGTGATGAGCACGATGATCACGACGATCCCGAGCAGTGCGGCGACGATCAGCTGCCCGATCGGGCCGGACGGGTCGACCGTCTGAGTCGGGCCGCCCTCGGCTGCCAGGACCGTGAGCCCGTGCAACGCGTCGGCCGGCGCGGTTCCTCCGGTGGGTGCGTGAGGCATCTGTGCCCCTTCCTGGAGCCGCTGCCTCGCGGCTCCGTCGCCTTCGTGTGCGTCCGTGGGTCGTGACGCGCAGGCGGCCGTTCGCGAGCGGCCGCCCGGGCGACTTCTCGACCGCCCAATAATCTGATAAATCAGACTGTACAACGATCTCCCGCGCGGCAGCCACCCTGCGGCGCAGTCTGCCGCTTCGATGGAGACCGCGTCACAGGGACCGCTCCCCGACGCCGGCCGGACCGCAGTGCACGCCCGGTCGAACCCAGATCACGCTCGGCCCGACCCAGCGCACGTGAGGAGCACCGATGACCACCGCCCGCGGGCTCCACGCCCACGTGCTCGAGACGCTCGGGCAGCGCATCGTCGACGGGGTGCTGCCCGCGGGCACCGTCGTCCGTCCGGAGCTCGTCGCCTCGGAGTCCGGCGTGTCCCGGTCCGTCGTGCGCGAGGCCCTGCGCGTCCTGCAGTCCCTCGGCCTGGTCGAGCCACGGCAGCGCGTCGGCACGCTGGTGCTCCCCGTGACGTCGTGGGAGTTGCTCGCGCCGACCGTCATCCGGTGGCGCGGAGCCTCGCCCGCGTACTTCGTGCAGCAGCGGGAACTGCTCGAGCTCCGGCTCGGGGTCGAACCCGTCGCGGCTGCGCTCGTCGCCGGTGCCGCCGGTGCCGGCGACGCGTCCGGAGCCGCCGGGTCCCCCGCCGACGCGGTCCTGCTCGCGGCGCGGGACATGCTCGATGCCTGGGCGCGGGAGGACAGCCGCGCCTACCTCGAGGCCGACGTCCGCTTCCACCGTGCGCTGCTGACCGGGTCGGGCAACGCCGTGTTCACCCACTTCGCCGGCACCGTCGAGGCACTGCTGCGGACCCGGACGTCGGAGTCGCGCGACACCATCTCCCGCTGGACCCGCGACGCCGCGGTCCGGCACGAGGCGGTCGCGCTCGCGGTCGTCGCGGGGGACGCCGCCGCGGCCGGCGAGGCGGCCACCGCGCTGCTGCGCGTCACCCGGGACGAGTTCATCGCCGAGGCGCCGGACGCCTGACGGGCGCGCGGCGCGCCGCGCGGTGCGCGTACCGGGCGGAACCGGGCGTACCGGGCGGAACCGGGCGTACCTGGCAGAACCGGGCGTGCCTGGCGTTCCCAGAGCACCAGGTACGCCCGGAACCACCAGCCATCGCACGCGTGATGGGAAGGAACGGGCGAACGGGAGGCTCGCGGCGGCCCCGCCACGCGCCTCCCGTCCGGCACCGCGCCGCCTCGACTGCCCTGCTCGCCCCGGGCGAGACGCCGCGGCCCGGGCGAGACGCCGCCGGGGCGCCGAGACGCCTCGATCCCGGCGGCGTCCTGCACCCGTCGAGGGCGCTCCGCGCCGACGCCGGCGTCTCGAGGTCGCGGGTCAGCGCCGGGCGCGCGCGAAGAGCCGCGGCCCGCGCAGGCGGAGCCGCATCGTGACGGTGCCGAGCCACCGGTCGTACTTGAAGCCGACCTTGCCCATGCGGCCGACCTCCTCGAAACCGAGCCGCTCGTGCAGGCGGATCGAGGCCTCGGCCTGCCGGTCGGCGATCACGGCGATGACCTCGCGGACGCCGGCGGCGCGGCACTCGTCGAGCAGCGCCTCCATGAGCGCACGGCCGAGGCCCTTCCCGCCCGAGGCGGCACCGAGGTAGATCGAGTCCTCGACGACGTGGTTCGACCGGTCGCGCGGGTTCCAGGGGTCCACCAGCGCGTAGCCGAGTATCTGCCCCGACGGGTTCTCGGCGACGAGGAACGGCAGCCCCCGGCGACGGACCTCGTCGTACCGCTGCTTCCACCGCGCGAAGGTGAACGCGGACGGATCGAACGTCACCGAGGAGTTGCGGACGTAGTGCGTGTGGATCTCGCGGACGTCGGGCAGGTCGCGCGGCTCGGCAGCGCGGATCGAGTACGAGAAGGTCGCCTCGGCGGGCACGGGCGCACGCAGGTGTCGCGGCAGCACACGACGGCGTTGGTATTCCTCCTCGAGCACGGTCCGAGCCTACGGGGTGCAACCCGGCGGCGGTCGTCAGCCGGCGGAGGGTCAGGCGGGGAGCGTCCAGTCGACCGGGTCGGCGCCCTGCTCGCGGAGGAGCGCGTCGACCTGCGAGAACGGCCGGCTGCCGAAGAAGCCCCGCGACGCACTGAGCGGCGACGGGTGCGCGGACGCCACCACCGGGGTGTCGCCGAGCAGCGGGCGCACCGACGCGGCCTGGGCACCCCACAGCACGGCGACGAGGGGCTTCCCCCGGGCGACGAGCGCACGGACCGCCTGGTCGGTGACGGCCTCCCAGCCCTTGCCGCGGTGGCTGCCGGCGGCACCGGCCTCGACGGTCAGCACCCGGTTGAGCAGCAGCACGCCCTGCTCCGACCACGCCCGCAGGTCCCCGTGCTCCGGCGGCGTCACGCCGAGGTCGTCGTGGAGCTCGCGGTAGATGTTCGCCAGACTCCGCGGGACCGGGCGCACGTGCGGGTCGACCGCGAACGACAGCCCGATCGGGTGGCCGGGCGTCGGGTACGGGTCCTGCCCGACGACGAGCACCTTCACGTCGTCGAAGGGTTGCGTGAAGGCTCGCAGGACGACGTCGCCGGCGGGCAGGTAGTGGCGGCCTGCGGCGACCTCGTCGCGGAGCCAGTCCCCCATCCGGTGCACGTCGGCCTCGACCGGCGCGAGGGCCTCGGCCCACCCGGGGTCGACGAGGTCGCGGAGGGGGTGCGGCCGCACGGGACTCAGGCGCCCATGGTCGCGACGGAGACGGTCTCGTCCCCGGCGACCACGCGCCAGACGCTGCCCGTCCCGCGGACCTCGAGCGCACCCTCGCCGACGACCAGCGCCGTGTCCTCGTCGATCGCGAGTCCGGCCGTGACGAACTCGGCCTCGGCCGCGGCGACGAGTCGGGCCAGGGTGCCGGCCTGCACGGCGTGCACGTCGATGGTCAGGTCGACGAGTCCGAGCCCCTCGCGGAGCTCCACCTCGTCCAAGCCCTCGGACGCGGCCTGCGGGCAGACCTCGACGCCGCCGATGCGCCACCCGCCGACGAGCGCCCGATCGGCCGCGACCATCGCGCCGGCCGAGTAGCCGAGGTACGGGAGTCCGTCGGAGACCAGGAGCCGGATCTGGTCGACGAGGGGCTGGATCGCGTCGAGGTACGCCGGGGTGACCCCGCCCCCGACCACCAGCGCGTCGACGTCACTGAGGACCGCGGTGGCGAACACCTCGCCCGCGGCGACCTCGGTCACCAGGACCTCGGCCTGCCGAGCACCGCCGAGGACCCCGGCGATGTCGGCCGTCGACGACGGAGCGGTACCGGACGGACCGGTCACGGAGAGCAGGGCGATCCGGGGCACGCTCCGACCGACGGCGGCGGAACGCGCGGTGGCCTCGGCCAGGAACGGGGCGGCGACGTCCGCCGCGACGAGGGGACCCCCGCCGACGAGGTGGATGCTCACGACTCGGCCGTCACCGGGGCGAGGGCGCTCCACGGGAAGGTGATCCACCCGTCGACACGACGCCACACGTGGTCGGGCTCGAGCACGGTGCCGGGCTTCGAGTACAGGCAGGCGCTCCGCACGTCGGCACCGGCGTTCCGGATGATGTCGACGACCAGGCGCAGGGTGCGGCCGGAGTCGGAGACGTCGTCGACCACGAGGACGCGCTTGCCCGACAGGCTCGGCGCGTCGAGGGCGGGCGACAGGATGACCGGCTCGTCCAGGCGCTGCTCGACGTCGGTGTAGAACTCGACGTTGATCGAGCCGCACTCCTTGGTGCCGAGCGCGTACGCTACGGCGCCGGCGATGATCAGGCCGCCGCGCGCGACCGCGACGACGACCTCGGGCTCGAAGCCGGAGGACAGGACGTCCTTGGCGAGCAGCCGTGCCGCATCGCCGAACTCCAGCCAACCGAGCACCTCGGGCCCGCTCGTCACGGTCACGGTCGAGGGCGCCTGCTCGGCGTGCCCGGGTTCGCTGCTGATCGGCATCCGCCCACGGTACCGGCAGGGAGCCACCCGCCGCGACCCGCGCCCCGACACCGCGCGCGCCGGGACGTCAGCTCCGGGGCGTCAGCGGCCCGCGGGCGAGCTTGTGCTGCGCCGACTGCGCGACCGGCCGCACCGTCACCAGGTCGAGGTTGACGTGCGCCGGCAGCTCGACCGCGTGCACGATCGCCTCGGCGACGTCGTCGGCGACGAGCGGCTCCGGGACGTCGGCGTACACCGCGTCGGCCTTCGCGCGGTCGCCCCGGAAGCGCGTCAGGGCGAACTCGTCGGTCTTCACCAGTCCGGGGGCGATCTCGACGACGCGCAGCGGCTCCCCGTTCAGCTCCAGCCGAAGGGCACCGACCAGCGCGTGCTCGGCGAACTTCGCGGCGTTGTACCCGCCGCCGTTCTCGTAGGCCACATGCCCCGCGGTGCTCGTGACCGTGACGACGTCGGCGACCCCGTGCGTGGCCGCGCGACGTCGGAGCTGCGGGAGCAGGGCGGCCGTCACGCGCTTCGTGCCGATGACGTTGACCTCGAACATCGCACGCCAGTCGTCGACGTCGGACTCCTCGACGCTCGCCGAGCCGAGGGCACCGCCGGCGTTGTTCACGAGCACGTCCGCACCGCCGAGCTGGTCCACGCGGGCCGCCAACGCCACGACGGCGCCGGCGTCGGTCACGTCGGCGACCAGGAACGACGCCCCGGTCTCCGCGGCGAGCGCCTCGAGCTTCTCCTGCCGCCGGGCGACGGCGAGGACCTGCCAGCCGTGCTCGCGGAACAGCCGGACGGTCGCTGCGCCGATGCCCGAGCTCGCGCCGGTGACGACGGCGAGCCGCTCGGTGGTGTCGGGCCGCTCGGTGTCGGGACGTGCTGCCATGGGTGCCTCCAGGTGGTGTCGGCACAACCGTACCGATCCGCGGAGGACACGATCCGGTACCGTGACCGGTCATGACGACGGACGCCGCTCCCCCCGCGCCCTCGGCCCCGGCGACGCCGCTCGAGCCGGGCCGGTCGCCGCGACGGATCCCGATGTGGGACACGGCCCGGTTCGTCGCCGTCACGCTCGTCGTGATCGGGCACGCGATCCAGCGGCAGACGGCCGGCAGCGAGCACGCCCTGGCGCTCTACACGTTCATCTACGCGTTCCACATGCCGGCGTTCGGCGTCATCAGCGGGTACTTCTCGTCCGCTGCCACGCCGACGGCCGAGCGGATGCGGCGGACCTTCACGGACATCGTGGTGCCGTACATCGTCATGCAGACGATCTGGACGGTGGTGCAGGCGGTCGTCGAGGGCGGTAAGGAGTTCAACCCGACGAAGCCGACCTGGACGCTGTGGTTCCTGCTGGCCCTGGGGATCTTCCGGCTGATCCTGCCGTACCTGGCGATCCTGCGGTGGTCGCTCGTCTGGGCCGTGGTGCTCAGCATCGGCGTCGGGTACCTCGACAACGTCGACTCGACGTTATCCCTCGGCCGGGCGATCAGCCTGCTGCCGTTCTTCCTGCTCGGGTGGCAGGTCAAGCGGTGGGGCGTGTTCGACCGCTGGTACGAGGCACCCCGCCGCGTGGTGGTCCGTCTCCGCACGGCCGCCATCGTCGTCTTCGCGGCGTGGGCGGCCGCGTGCGTGCTGTTCATCCCGCAGTTCAAGGGCTTCGACCTGCACCACTGGTTCTTCTACGACGACTCGTACTCGGGACTCGGCGAGGACGCCTGGTGGGCCGGCGGGGTCCGGCTCGGCCTGGTGCTGCTCGCCACCGTGCTGACGGCGTCGTTCCTGCTGCTCGTGCCCCGCCGGACGGTGTGGATCACCCGGTTCGGTGCCGCGACGATGTACGTCTACCTGCTCCACACGTTCGTGCTCTACCCGATCCGCGAGTCCGGCATCCTGGCCGGGGAGCACTCGGCGTGGCCGTACGTGCTGCTCATGGTCGTCGTGGCCTGCGCGGTGAGCCTGTTCCTCGCGCAGCCGTTCGTGCGGCGCGGCATGCGGTGGCTGCTCGAGCCGAAGGTCGACTGGTTGTTCCGCCGGGAGCCCGTCGAGCGCTGACGGCTCAGCGGCCGAGTGCCCGGAGCGCGACCACGACCTCGTCGAGGAAGTCGTCCACCTCGTCCTGGTCGTAGCCCTCCTGCCACTTCGTCGCGCGGAAGCGGACGGCGACCACGTCCTCCGGTGTGACCGTCCGGTCCCCGGTCACCGGACGGTCGCCCCGTTCCGCGGCGGCGAGCGTCGCCTGCACCCGGTCCAGCAGGTCGTCGACGTCGTCCTGCGAGTACCCCCTGCGGAACTTCGTCGGCTGGAACCGCTTCTCCGCCACGTCCTGAGCGCGCATGACTCTCCCCCTCTCGTCCGGTCCGATCCTGCCAGTCGCCGGCGCGTTACGTCGCGAGGCAACGCCGCTGGTGCCCGGCCCGCCACCTGCGTAGCGTGACCGTCGTCGCGACGACGCCCAGGGCCTCCCGGCCGGAGCGCAGCGACCAGTTGACGGACCGGACCCGACAGGAGCCCCGATGAGCACGAACGACGCAGCCGCCTGGCGGTTCGAGACCACGCAGGTGCACGCCGGCGCGCAGCCGGACCCGACCACCGGGGCACGCGCCACGCCGATCTACAAGACGACGTCGTACGTGTTCGAGGACTCGGACCACGCCCGTGACCTCTTCGCGCTGGCGCGGCCGGGCAACATCTACTCGCGGATCATGAACCCGACGAACGACGTCGTCGAACAGCGCATCGCGGCGCTCGAGGGCGGCACGGGTGCGCTGCTGGTGTCGAGCGGTCAGGCGGCCGAGACCTACGCGGTGCTCAACATCGCCGGTGCCGGCGACCACATCGTCTCGTCGTCGTCGATCTACGGCGGCACGTACAACCTGTTCAAGTACACGCTGGCGAAGCTCGGCATCGAGACCACGTTCGTCGAGGACCAGGACGACCTCGAGGAGTGGCGCCGCGCCGTCCGCCCGAACACGAAGCTCTTCTTCGCCGAGACGATCGGCAACCCGCGGATCAACGTGCTCGACATCGCGGGCGTCAGCAGCGTCGCGCACGAGTCCGGCCTGCCGCTCATCGTCGACAACACGATCGCGACGCCGTTCCTGATCCGCCCGTTCGAGCACGGCGCCGACGTCGTGGTGCACTCCGCGACGAAGTTCCTCGGCGGCCACGGCACCGTCATCGGCGGCGTGATCGTCGACGGCGGCCGGTTCGCCTGGTCGGAGCACGCCGAGCGCTTCCCGGAGTTCAACTCCCCCGACCCGTCGTACCACGGCGCGGTGTTCGCGCAGGCCGTCGGCAACGAGCTCGCCTACGTCGTGAAGGCCCGCGTGCAGCTCCTGCGCGACCTCGGCGCGTCGAACTCGGCGGACACGGCGTTCGCGCTGCTCCAGGGCATCGAGACGCTGTCGCTGCGCATGGAGCGGCACGTGTCGAACGCCCAGGAGATCGCCGAGTGGCTCGACCGGCACCCGGAGGTGGCGACCGTGTCGTACGCCGGGCTGCCGACGTCGCCCTGGTACGCGGCGGCGAACAAGTACGCGCCGCGCGGGGTCGGAGCCGTGCTGTCGTTCGAGCTGAAGGGCGGGGTGCCGGCCGGCAAGGCGTTCGTCGACGAGCTGCGGTTGTTCTCGCACCTGGCGAACATCGGCGACGTGCGCTCGCTCGTGATCCACCCGGCGTCGACCACGCACTCGCAGCTCACGCCCGAGCAGCAGCTGACGACCGGGGTCACCCCGGGCCTCGTGCGGCTCTCGGTCGGCATCGAGAACGTCGAGGACCTGCGTGCGGACCTCGAGGCGGGGCTCGCGGCGGCCCGGGCGGTCTCGCAGGAGGGCCAGCGCGCCTAGCGCGGCCCGGGACGGAACCCCGCCACGCGCCCGAGGTGACGTAACACGGCGCGGGCGGGGCGCGCCTCCCGGCAGACTGGACCCGATGGACTGGCAGACGATCCCCGAGGACTCGGTCCCGTCCACCCTCGTGCCCGGCACCGAACTGGGGACGCTCGGCAAGCCGCCCGTGACCGGTGCCTGGCGTCCGGGTGACCACCCCGGCTCCCGGCAGTTCGCCGCACTCGGCGAGCAGTGGGTCCGCGGCGGACGGATCCCGTCGGTGCGCGTGGCCTACGAGACCTGGGGCGAGTTGAACGGGGCGCGCGACAACGCCGTGCTGCTCCTGCACGCGATGACCGGGGACTCGCACGTCACCGGTCCCGCCGGGCCCGGCCACCGGACGGCGGGCTGGTGGGGTGACGTCGTCGGACCGGGCCTGGCGATCGACACCGACCGGTGGTTCGTCGTCGCGCCGAACATGCTCGGCGGGTGCCAGGGCACGACCGGCCCCTCGTCGGTCGCCCCGGACGGCGTCGAGTGGGGCTCGCGCTTCCCGTTCGTGACCGTGCGGGACCAGGTCGCCGTGCAGGTGCAGCTCGCCGACGCGCTCGGCATCGACGTCTTCGCGGCCGTCGTCGGCGGATCGATGGGCGGCATGCACGCCCTCGAGTTCGCGGTCACGCACCCGTCCCGGGTCGAGCGGCTCGCCGTCCTGGCGTCGACCGCGCAGACGACGGCCGACCAGATCGCGGCGAACTCGCTGCAGCGCGCCGCGATCCAGACCGACCCCGGCTACGCCGGCGGCGACTACTACGAGGCCGAGGCCGGCGAGGGGCCGCACCGCGGCCTGTCGCTCGCGCGGCGGATGGCGCTGATGACCTACCGGGCGCCGGACGAGCTGAACGGGCGGTTCGCGCGGTCGTGGCAGAGCGACGTCTCCCCGCTCGGCGACGACGGACGATTCTCGGTGGAGAGCTACCTCGACTTCCACGGCAACCGGTTCACGCGACGGTTCGACGCCTCCTCGTACGTCGCGCTGACGCAGGCGATGGACTCGCACGACGTCGGGGCCGGGCGCGGCGGGGTGTCCGCAGCGCTCGCGTCGGTGACCGCCCGGACGCTCGTCGTCGGGGTGTCGAGCGACCGGCTGTTCCCGCTCGAGGACCAGCACCGGATCGCGGCGGGGATCCCCCACACGCTCGACGGGGACCGAGCGGCGGTGCTCGACAGCGAGTTCGGCCACGACGGCTTCCTCATCGAGCACGAGGCCGTCGGGGCGCACCTGCGACGGCTGCTCGACTGAACGGCCCGTCGCCGTCACCGCGGCACGTGCGCGGCGCGCCCGGCGCGCCCACGGACCGATCTGTCCACGTCCGCGTGCCGAACACCCCACAACGGGTGGGCCGCGTGGAATGATGGCGACGGGTACCCCGCCCGCGGGGTCCGGCGAACCACCGGACCCGACCGAACCGACGTCACCACCAGGACACCGATGGACTTCATCGCACAGGAACGCGACCGCTTGCTGCGGTCGACGACCCGTGTCGTCGGCGTCACGTGCGCGCTGGTCTCCGTCGTGGGCATCGTGTCCTCGTTCGCGGTACCGCTCGTCCCCCTGCTCGGCGCGCTCGCGTGCATCGCCGTGCTCATCGCCGCGCTGCTGGTCTTCGGCACGAACGGCTCGGTGTGGTGGACCGCGCTCGCACTCGCGTCGGGCCTCGGCGCCCTCGCACTGCTGCTCTTCGGCGCCGATCCCGACGTGCGGTCCGTGGTCGCCAGCGCCGTGGTGCCACTGGCCGCCGGATCGTTGTCCGCACCGCTGATGGCCCAGCGGGGCGCCCCGGTCGGACTCGCGATGACGATCGTCGCCGGGGTCGCGGCCGTCGGTGCCGTCGTCTGGGCCTCCGGCGGCCCGCTCTCCGGTCCGACGACCGGTGTGGTGCTCGGCTGGGTGCTCGTCGCCGTCGTGTCGGTGTGGATCGCCCGGAGCATCCCCCGCGTCGCCCGGCGCATCCAGAGCATCGGCACGGCACACCGCGCGGAGCGGCAGGCCAGCGAGACCGAGGCACAGCGCCGTCAGGGCGCCCGACTCCTGCACGACACCGTGCTCGCGACCCTCACGCTCCTGGCCCACTCCGGCGTCGGGGTGTCCGAGCAGGCCATGCGCGAGCAGGCCGCCGAGGACGCCAGGCTCCTCCGTCACCTCCGTCTCGGGGCCACCCCGCAGCCGCAGCAGTCCGGGGACTACTCGCTCACCCGCGAAGAGGAATCGCCGCTCGGCCAGACCCTCGAGTCGGTCAAGCAGCGCTTCGGTCGGATGGGGCTCGAGGTCAGCTGGCACGGCACCGGGCAGGTCCTGCTCCCCTCGCACGTCCTCGACGCGTTCCTGCTGGCCCTCGGCGAGTGCCTGGAGAACGTCCGCCGCCACGCGGGGGTCGGCGAGGCCCACGTCACCATCGTCCACGACCAGGAGACCGTCCGCGCCATGGTCACCGACTCCGGTGTCGGCTTCGACCTCGACGCGGTGAGCGCCGAACGCCTCGGCTTCAAGGAGAGCGTCGTGAACCGGCTCCGCGAGGTCGGCGGCGACGCCAAGCTGTTCTCCGCCCCGGGCTCGGGCACGACCGTCGTCCTGGAGGCCCCGCGATGACCCGCATCCCCGAGGACACCATCAGCCGCGGGTTGCCCGGAGAGACCGTGCAGCCGGCACCCCGCACCCGCCGTGAGGCGCGCGAGCGCTACCGAGGCAGCGAACGACGGCAGGCCCGAGGGCTCCCGTCGACCTCGACCGGCGCCCGGTCGCTCCGCCAGGCGGCCAAGCCCGGCGCATCGCTCGGTGCCGGGTACCTCGGCCTCGGCGCCGCGGTGCTCACCGCCATCGAGGCCGTCGTCGGCATCGTCTTCTTCCTGGTCCGGCTGCCGGGCTACTCCGAGCCCTGGTTGCCCACGGCCGCATGGGCGCTGTACCTGGTCGCCGCGATCGGCGTCGGCCTCAGCCTGATGACCTACGGCGAACGACTCACCGGAACCGCGTTCGCGCTGATCTGCACCGTGCTGGCGTGCGTCGTGACCCTCGACTTCATCGGCATCTTCCCCGAGCACGACATCGCGCACACCGCCAGCGCCTCGGTGGCCGCGGCGTTCGCCCTGCTCCCGGTCGCGACGCTCCGCCCCGCCCGCGAGGTCGCGGCCGCCATCGCGGTGCTCGGCACCGGCTTCGCCGTGATGGCGGCCGTGTCCACGCCGATCACCCCGACGAGCCTGCCGAGCATCGTCTCGCTGCTCGCGCTGGTGGTCGTGCCGCCGTCGGTCGCCCTGTTCGTGGTCCACCGTTTCCGGCAGCTCGTGCAGCGCGAGCTCGACCGGGTACTCGTGCAGAGCAACGTCCAGGCGCCGCAGTTCGCGGTCGGCATGCTGGCGTCCGACGAACTGGCCCGGCTCGACCTGGCTGCCGAGAAGCTCCTCGACGCCGTCGCGAACGGCTCGGACCCGCTGCCGCTCTCGGATGCCTCGGCATCGGTCGCCGCGTCGCTGGCGACCGAGCTCCGGCTGCACCTCATCGAGGGGCGCCGCGAGACGTGGCTCTACCACGCGATCACGGAGTCCGACCATCTCGGCCGCTCGGTCAGCGTGGCCGACCCGCAGTCCCTCGCCGGCCACCTGGGACCCGCCCAGCGGGACGGCCTGCTGCAGGCCCTGTGGCAGATGGTGGGCGACGGGCGTCCGGCGCAGCCCGGTGTCCCGGTCGTCTCCGTGACGCTCGGCCCGATCGGCTCCGA
The DNA here is from genome assembly GCF_040545555.1 of Curtobacterium oceanosedimentum. Classification (NCBI taxonomy): domain Bacteria; kingdom Bacillati; phylum Actinomycetota; class Actinomycetes; order Micrococcales; family Microbacteriaceae; genus Curtobacterium; species Curtobacterium oceanosedimentum. The sequence continues at coordinate 115,116 of NZ_JBEPMD010000001.1, read as the reverse complement.
CGGCCACCCGGTCTCCGACGAGCGCATGGACGTCCCGATCGTGTTCGAGTCCCGCGGGATCCCCCGCCGCCGCCTCGGCCCGACCGCGTGGAGCGCGCTGCAGCGCATCGGTCCGTACACGGAGTCGTTCCGCGAAGGGACGCTCCGCGTCGTGTCGCACTGCGTCGTCGACCGACACCCGTCGATGTAGACGGGTCCGAACTGCCGGACACCCGGCACACCTCCCCAGCCCGGACGGTCCCGACACCTAGGATCGGCGTGCACTGCCTTCGAGAAAGGACGCCTGATGGCGACTCCAGAGGAACCGATCCGACTCGCACTGGTCGACGACCACCGCATGCTGCTCGGCGCGCTCACGGAGTGGATCCGCAGCGCCGCCGACGACATCACGCTCGTCGCCGCCGTCACGACCTGGCCGGAGCTCCTCACGAGCCCGGCGTTCCCGGTCGACGTGGTGCTGCTCGACCTGGACCTCAAGGACTCCATCCCGGTGTCGCTCAAGATCTCGACCCTCAAGACCGCCGGTGTGAAGACCGTCGTGATGAGCACGTACTCGGAGCCGAACGTCGTCCGTGAGGCCCTCGGCTCCGGTGCCCTCGGCTACCTCGTGAAGAGCGAGGACGCCGACATGATCGTCGAGGCGATCCGTGCGGCGCAGCGCGGCGAGCAGTACGTCTCCGCCGAGCTCGACCTGGCGATCAACAGCGGCGACGTCGGTGGTGTGCCGAAGCTCAGCGCGCAGGAACGGCGCGTGATGGCGCTGTACGGCGGCGGCGAGCCCGTCAAGAGCGTCGCGTACCAGCTCGGCATCTCCGAGGAGACCGCGAAGAGCTACCTCAAGCGCATCCGCGAGAAGTACCGCGTCGCCGGCTTCGACGTCGGCACGAAGGTCGCGCTGCGGAAGCGCGCGATCACCGACGGCATCATCGTGCAGGACGGCAGCCCGGTCGGGCTCTAGCCGGCACCCACACGACGGACGGGAGGCCCGTGGCGACACCGCCACGGGCCTCCCGTCCGTCGTCTCGGCGCGTGTGCCCGCCGGTTGCGGCCGGGCTGCCGGCTGCCGGGCTGCCGGGCTGCCGGCTGCCGGCTGCCGGGCTGCCGGCTGCCGGCTGCTGGCTGCTGGCTGCCGGCTGCTGGCTGCCGCGAAAGCGACAGGCTCACACGGAACGTTCGCGGCCTTCTGTCGCTTCCGCGGAGCTCATCGGCGCCGAGGCGCAGCGGAGCGTCAGCGCGCGGACCAGCGTCGGCACGGGAAGATGTGCAGGTGTCCGACCTGACCCGCCCTCGCTCAGCAGCCCGTCGCGCACGTGGGGTCGGACGGCACGCAGGCCGCTCCCCGGATCGACGTCCGCTCGTGCTCACCGGCCTGGCGCTGGCGGCGTACGCCGTCCTGCTCGTGCTCGTGATCGGGGCGGCCGGCGTGGCGGCGACACGCTCCGCCGGACGGGACCAGCCGGTGCACTGGGGCAGCTTCCGGCTGACCGATCAGGACTGCTCGAGGGATCGGAACGGTGACGAGTCCTGCGTCTGGTACGGCACGTGGACCCCGGACGACGGGTCACGTCCGGTTCGCGACGTCGAGTACGACGGCGGGTCCTCCGACCCGCAGGACCCCCTGTCGGGGACGTCCGGACCGGCTACCGCGACGCCGACCTGCTCGATCCCGAGCCGGGCACCGTGTGGAACGGAGACGACATCGACTCGACCTGGGTCAGCCCGGCGATCTTCGCAGCGATCGGCCTCGCGGTACTGACCTACCTGGTGTTCGAATGGGGGGACGCCGCACGACTGCGACGGTGGTGGCGGCGTCGCAGCGCGACGTCCGGGCGGTGACCGGTCAGCGAGCCCGGTGGAGCCGACCGGTGCCGCGCCCGGCTCCGCTGGGGGTCAGACCGTGGGCACCGGTGCAGTGATCGGTCCGGTCGACGGCGACGACGAGCGCAAGGAGGCACGACGGTCCGTCCGCCGTTCGACGCCGTAGCTCACCATCGTCACGAGCAAGCCGAGCAGCGCGAGCACGATGCCGAGCCACGCCGGCGCGAGGAACCCGAAGCCGGCAGCGATGACCGCCCCGCCGAGCGCGGCGCCGAGCGCGTTCCCGATGTTGAACGCGGAGTGGTTCAGCGCCGCCGCGATGGTCCGGGCGTCACCGGCGACGTCCATGAGACGCGACTGGACCGCCGGCGGGATCGCGGAGGAGGTCGCCCCGAGCAGGAACGCGCCGAGGAACACACCCCAGACCCACTGCGCCGTGAAGACGGTCACGAGCAGGGCACCGATGAGCGCGAGCATCCCGATGTAGATCGTGCGCTTGACGCTGTGGTCGGCGAGGTGACCGCCGAGCACCCCGCCGACGACCATGCCGAGACCGACGACCACGAGCACGAGCGGCACGGCGGACTCGGGCAGCCCGGTGACGTTCTGCACGAGCGGCGAGATGTACGAGTAGACGGCGAAGAACCCGCCGAAGCCCACGGCCCCGAGGCCCATCACGATCCAGAGCTGCGGCGACCGGAACGCCCGGAGCTCACGGCCGATGGTCGCGTGCTCGTCGGCGGCGCTGCGCGGGACGAACGCTGCGACGGCGAGGAAGGTCAGGGCGAACAGCAACGAGACGACGCCGTACGCGATGCGCCAACCGGCGTTCTGCCCGATCCAGGTGATCGCGGGCACACCGACCACGTTGGCGATCGACAGGCCGAGCATCACCATCGCGATGCCCTTGCCGCGCTTGCCCGGGCCCATGATCTCGCCGGCGACGATGGAGGCGATGCCGAAGTAGGCACCGTGGGGCAGACCGGCGACGAAGCGAGCGACGAGCACGAGGCCGAAGTTCGGCAGCACCGCGCTCGCCACCGTGGCTACCACGAAGCCGACGAGCAGCACGAGGATCAGGCCCTTGCGCGGGAACGTCGCCGAGATCGCCGCGATCGTCGGCGCACCGACCACGACGCCCAGGGCGTACGCGCTGACGAGCCAGCCGGCGTGCGCGACACCGGCGGCGGGGTCGGCGGCGTACTGCGCGGGCAGCAGGGCCTCGGCGATGTTCGGCAGCAGCCCCATCGCGACGAACTCGGTGGACCCGATGGCGAAGCCACCGAGGGCGAGGGCGATGAGGGCGAACGCGCGCTGCGTCGGCGTGGTGAGCGTCATGCGACCTGTCTGGATCGGGAGGAACGGAGGTGGGACGAGGGGCCGGACCCGGATGCGTGCCGGGACCTGACCGGACCGCCACGCCGCACGCTGTGTGTGCCCACGACGTCCCGCTGCTCCCGGTGTGCCCACGGCAGCGGTGCGGCACCCCTGTGGCGGCGGAGTCGGCAGCGGGGTCGGTCCGTGTTCGGCGTCGAACGGTCCGAGCACGCCTGCAGCGGCCCGTTCCAGCAGTGTAGACCGCTCCAAACGGCCGACGGAAGACGACGGGCCGAATCGATTCGACGTCAGCCGGACACGCCGCTGTGGAGCGGGAGCGGCTCCCGCCGGAGGAGCCAGCGCGACAGGTACCGTCGCTGCTCGACGGGCCTCAGGCCGCGCGGCGCTCCTGGCTCACGGACCCGGTCGAGACCGGCTCGGGCAGCTCGTCACGATGGGCCCACCCCGACCCGCACTCGGTGCAGCTCGCCCAGGCGTTGCCGCCCTGCTCGTCGCTGTCGATGACGACCGTCTGCAGGTCGCAGTCGGGGCACCAGCCGTCGTGCATCATCACGCGCTCCTCGTCGTCGTCGGGGTCGACCCGAGCCACCGGTGCGGCTCGATGCGGACCATGAGACACCCGACCACCGACAACACCGGGAGGCGCGCGGCGTGTCCTGCGCCTCCCAGCGGGCGTACGCTCGGCCCATGGGGTGGTGGATCGTGACCGGTGTCGTCCTGCTCGTCGCGGTGGGGCTGTGGCTGTGGATGCACCACCTGACGGACCTCGGCTCACGCTCGCGGCAGTACGAGGGCAGTGACCCCGAGATCGCCGAGGCCCTCCGGCAGGCCGAGCGCGACCGCAACAACGGCCGCATGTACCCCTGACGACGACCGGCTACTCACCGAGTGCCGCCTCGAGCCGCTCGAGCTTCCCGTCGATCTCGCCCGTGTGCCCGGGGCGGATGTCGGCCTTGAGGACGAGGGACACCCGCGTGCCGTGGGCGCCGACGGCCTCGGTGGCGCGCTTGACGACGTCCATCACCTCGTCCCACTCCCCCTCGACCTCCGTGAACATCGACGAGGTGCGGTTCGGCAGCCCGGACTCGCGGACGACCCGCACCGCTGCGGCGACCGCGTCGTGCACGGACCCGTCCGAGGATGCCGAGGGACCACCGGACGGTGCGACGGAGAACGCGACGATCATGCGTCCATCCTGCCCCGGTCGACTCCCCCGTGCACCGACGATTCGGACGCCGGCGTCGACGACGAGCCCGACGAGCCCGACGCACGCCCCAGTGGACGCCCCGACGGACGCCGAGCCAGCCGCACCAGCACGACCACCGCCCACACCAGCACGGCGACCTCGAGCACGTTCCGCACCGTGAGCACGGACACCATCCACGGGCGCACCGCGAGCAGCTGGTCGTAGAACCCCGGGTAGATCACCTGCGTCAGCAGTGCCAGGGGCAGCAGCCCGATCGCCACCGGCAGGAAGCGCCGTGCACTCGGGTGCCCGGCGACCAGTCCCCACACCACGGGCACCGCGTACCACCCGACGTACTGCGGCGACCCGACCTTGTTCACGGCGATGAGCGCCGCGACGAACAGCAGCGCGAGGACCGGCGCGACCTCGGTGCGACGGGCGCCACCGCGGACCGCGAGCACCGCGAGGACCAGGCCGCCGATCACGAGCAGTGCCATCAGCGGCGTCGACAGGGCTGCTGCGGCGTGGGTGCCCGCTCCGGACACCTCGAAGGTCAGGATCTCGCGGTCGTAGTACACCGCCGCCCCGGGCACCCCGAGTGCGGCCGCCCACATGAAGGGCGTCGCGAGCGGCGCCTCGACCTGCAGCGCCCGGTCGCTCTGCTCCGTGACGAAGGACAGCAGGTGCGGCGCTCCCCCGTAGAGCACGTCGACGAGCACGATCAGCCCGGTCACGACGAGTGCGCCGGTCACGACGGCGCTCCGGTGTCCCCGTCGGAGCAGCACCAGGACGCCGACGAGTGCAGCCGGCCAGACCTTGGTCCATGCCGCAGCGGTGAAGAGCGCCGACGCGACCGCCGGACGGGTCACGACGAAGGCCACTGCGACGAGGGCCAGGGCGGTGGCCACGGTGTCGATCCGTCCGAGTGCGATCGGTCCGAGCGCGAGCAGGAACACGAGCCACCACCACACGACCCGCACGCCGAAGGCACGGAAGCGCCACAGGAAGGCGCACGCCACGGCGTCGAGCAGCACCATGATGGTGAGCCAGCCGCTCGCGATCGCTGCGGTGCCGCCGAGCGCCGCCGCAGCCATCGGCACGAGCGCGAACACCGGGTACACCCAGTCGGTGTCGACCCCGACCCACGAGTGGTCGATCCGCCCGATCTCGATCCACCGCCGGTAGGCGAGGGTGACGTCACCCAGCGGCTGGTTCGGCGCCGTCGTGGCGAGCCACCACAGCACGGCGTGCACGAGCACGAACACCACGGCGAGCGAGACGCCCTCGACCCACCGGAACCGCTGCTGCACCGTGCGAGCGTAGCGGCACGACCCACAGGCTCCCCTGAGGAGGACGTGTCACCGTTCCCGGGTGAGCACCGACCCCCGCCAGCGCCCCGCCACCCGCAAGCCCCTCGTGTGGGCGGGGATCGTCCTGCTCGTCGCGGTGCTCGCCGTCGTCGGCGTCGCCGTCGGTACGAGCGTGTACACCTCGAACGAGAACGCGAAGGCCTCCGCGACGCCCTCGGTCGCCGCGAGCCGCGCTCCGTCGACGCTCGACCCGGCCGACCTGTCCGGCGACTGGACCGTGGGCGGGGACTCCGAGGCCGGCTACCGCGTCCACGAGGTCCTCAACGGCTCCGCCGTCACCGTGACCGGACGGACCGACAGCGTCACCGGTTCGGCCCGGGTCGAGGGGACCTCGATCACCGAGGCGACGATCACGGTGCAGGTCGCCGACATCGCCACCGACTCGGCGCAGCGCGACTCGTACTTCCGCGACTCCGCCCTCGACGTCTCGGCCTTCCCGCAGGCGACCTTCACGCTCACCGAGCCGATCGCCGACGCCGTCCCGAGCGGCTCCGGCACGACCGAGGTCCGGGCCGACGGCGAGCTCACCCTGCACGGCGTGACGAAGGCGGTCCGCGCCGACCTGCAGGTCGGGCTGGACGGCGACGGCGTCGCGGTGTCCGGTACGGTCCCGATCACCTTCTCGGACTTCGGGGTGCAGGCCCCCGACCTCGGCTTCGTGCAGGTCGACGACGCGGGCGCCGTCGAGTTCCTCGTGCACGCGACCCCCGCGTCCTGACGCGCCGGTCGGACGCGACCCCGCCTGGTCTCGCGACCCCCGCGTCCTGACGCGTCCCACCACCGGACGGGAGGCACGGCGCCCGCCCGCCCCGCGCCTCCCGGCCGTCATCCGGTCGCCGCGACGACGCAGAACGTCAGATCCGCTGTCGCTCGACATCGCATCTGTCGTTCCGCAGCGGGGAGCGCCGCGCCCGCGGCCCCACCCACCCACCCGGCCGCGCGCGCTACCCCCGCGCGTCGCCGTCGACGACCAGGTCCCGCACCACGCCGCTCAGCTGATCGATCAGCGCCGTCATCGTGAAGGGCCCACCCCGCGACGCCCGCCGCGCCGCGACGCCGTGCACGACCGCCGCCGTCGCCGCGAGGTGTGCGAGGTCCGACGGCGTGAGCGCCGCGCCCGACGCCTCCGCGGCGCCCTGCCGCGTGGCGACGAGCGCTCCGAGCACTCCGCCGAGCACGTCCCCCGCGCCGGCTGCGGCCAGCCACGGTGTCGCCGACGACGCCACGAGCCGGACCGACCCGTCCGGCGTCGCCACGTGCGTGTCCGAGCCCTTGAGGAGGACGACGCTCCCGGTCCGCTCCGCGGCGCGCAGCGCTGCCGTCGCCGGATCGCGCTCGACGGTCTCGCGCGAGGTGTCGAGCACCGGCGCGAGCTCGCCCGCGTGCGGCGTCAGCACCGCGAGCGGGCCGAGGTCGACGAGCGGGATCGCCCCGGCGTCGACCACGACCGGCACCCCGTCGTCCGAGGCGTGCCGGAACGCGTCGGCGGTGGACCGGTCGAGCTCGTCGAGCGAGTCCGCCGAGATGCCCGATCCGACCAGCCATGCCTGCACGCGACCGACACCGGAGACCACCTCGGGACGCCGGGTGAGCACGTGGTCGGTCGCCCGCGACGGCCCGACGTACCGGACCATCCCGACCCCGGTGTGCACCGCGGCGTCGACGCCCATCACGGCGGCTCCCGGGTACCGGTCGGAACCCGTCGCGACGCCGAGCACTCCCCGGCGGTACTTGGTCGACTCGCCGTGCGGTGCGGTGGTCCAGGCGGCGGAGTCGGTCGGGGCGAAGGGGACGAAGTCGTTCACGACCGCCACGTTACGGTGGAGCGCATGAGCCTGTTCCTGCCCGGTCGCGTGGTGGTCTTCGACTACGGCGAGGTGATCAGCCGGACGCCGCAGGGCGCGTGGGACACCCTCGTCGCGATGACCGGTGTGCCCGCGGACGAGCTGCTGCCGGTGTACCAGGAGCTGCGGCACGACCTGGACCGCGGCGACCTCACGGTGCTCGAGTACTGGCGCGCGATCGCGGCGCGGACCGGCCGCCGGTGGAGCCTCACCGACATCCACCGCTTCTGGGCCGTCGACTTCACCGGCTGGTTCGAGGTCGACCCCGAGGTCCTGGCGATCGTCGAGGAGCTGCACGACGCCGGCACGCGCCTCGCCCTGCTCTCGAACGCCGGCCGCGACTTCGGCGACCCGTACCGCTGGTCGCCGATGGGGTCGGTGTTCGAGACGGTCGTGGTGAGCGCCGAGGAGCACGTTCTGAAGCCGGACGCGTCCGTCTACCGCACCACGTGCGAACGCCTGGGAATCGCGGCCGAGCAGATGGTGTTCGTGGACAACAGGGCCGAGAACGCCGCCGGTGCAGACGCGATCGGGGCGGTCGGCCACCACTTCACGTCGCCGGCCGGACTGCGGGCCTTCCTGCAGGACCTGGCGGCACGGAACGCCGAAGGAGCACCCGCGTGACGCACACCCTGTTCGAACCGATCACCATCCGCGACCTGACCGTCCGCAACCGGCTCTGGGTCTCCCCGATGTGCCAGTACTCGGTCGAGCAGCAGGACGGCGTCCCGACGCCGTGGCACCTCGTGCACCTCGGCGGGTTCGCCAAGGGCGGCGCGGGAGCGGTCGTCGTCGAGGCCGCCGGCGTCGTCCCCGAGGGCCGGATCAGCCCGCAGGACGTCGGGCTGTGGAACGACGAGCAACGCGACGCCTTCCGGCCGATCGTCGACTTCCTGCACGCGCAGGGCGCGGCTGCCGGCATCCAGCTCGCGCACGCCGGGCGCAAGGCCTCGACCTACCGCCCATGGTCCGGGACGTCGGGCAGCGTGCCCGAGTCCGAGGGCGGTTGGGCGACGGTCGCCCCGTCCGCCGTGGCCTTCGACGGCTACGCGGTGCCGCGTGAGCTCGAGACCGAGGACATCCGTGTCGTCGCCCTCGCGTTCGCCGCTGCTGCCCGACGCGCGGTCGAGGCGGGCTTCGACCTCGTCGAGCTGCACGCCGCCCACGGCTACCTGCTGCACCAGTTCCTGTCGCCGCTGAGCAACCACCGCACGGACGCCTACGGCGGCTCGCTCGAGAACCGTGCCCGGGCGCTGCTCGAGACGATCGACGCCGTCCGCGCGGAGGTCGGTGCGGGCTTCCCCGTGGTCGTCCGGTTCTCGGCCACCGACTGGGTCGACGGCGGGCTCACCGTCGAGGACACCGTGCAGGTCGCCCGCTGGGCCGCCGAGCACGGCGCCGACCTGGCCGACGTCTCGACCGGCGGCAACGTCGCGAAGGCCCCGATCCCGGTCGGCCCCGGGTACCAGGTCCCGTTCGCCGAGCGGGTCAAGCGCGACGCCGGCATCGGCACGATCGCGGTGGGCATGATCTCCACGGCCTTCCAGGCCGAGCAGGTCGTCGCCACCGGTCAGGCGGACGTCGTGATGGTCGGGCGGGAGTTCCTCCGCGACCCTGCGTTCGCGCTCCGGGCCGCGGCCGAACTCGGCGTCTCCCTCGACTACGAGCCGCAGCAGTACCACCGCGCGCGCGTCACGGCGTAGGCCGGCGTCCGCGACGCGCGTCGCGCCTCCCGTCCGGTCGGCACGCACCGACGGGAGGCGCGACGCACTTCCTGTACTTCCTCTCGGCTCCGCCTCCGCGCACCCGGTACGATGTTGCTCACTGTGGACGATCCTCCGAATCCCTCTTCGCCTTCCCACTCATCCGGCGCTCACTCGGTGAGCAGCCCCGCTTCCCCTGTGTCGGGAGGTGGAGAATGAGTCCCCTCGACATCGTCATGCTGGTCGGCGGCATCCTGCTGACCCTCGGTACCGGTGTCTTCGTCGCCTCGGAGTTCGCGCTCGTGAACCTCGACCGCGCCGAGGTCGAGGCCCGGCGCGACCGCGGCGAGACCGGCCTGGCGCCCGTGATTGGCGCGCTGAAGGTCACGTCGACGCACCTGTCGAGCGCGCAGCTCGGCATCACGCTGACGACGCTGCTGACCGGCTACCTGCTCGAGCCCTCGATCGCGACCTTGCTCGAGGCACCGTTCCTCGCGATGCAGCTGCCCGAGGCGGTCGTCGAGACCGTCGGCTCGATCGTCGCGCTCGTCATCGCCACGCTGCTGTCGATGATCCTCGGCGAGCTCGTGCCGAAGAACTTCGCGCTCGCGCTCCCGCTGCAGACCGCGCGGCTCGTCGTCCCGCTGCAGATCGCCTTCACCACCGTGTTCAAGCCTGCGGTCGCCCTGCTCAACGGCACCGCGAACGCCGTCCTGCGCTCGATGGGCATCGAACCGCAGGAGGAACTGTCGGGTGCCCGCAGCGCCGAGGAGCTCAGCTCGCTCCTGCGCCGCTCGGCATCCGAGGGCTCGCTCGAGCAGGACACCGCGACGCTGCTCCAGCGCACGATCGCGTTCTCCGAGCTGGACGCGAGCGACGTGATGACCCCGCGCCCCCGGCTGTCGACCATCCGCGTCTCGGAGTCGGCGGACGACGTCCTCGCCCTGGCCCGCCGGACCGGCTTCAGCCGCTTCCCAGTCATCGAGGAGGACGCTGACGACGTCGTCGGCATCGTGCACGTCAAGCAGGCCGTCGCGGTCCCGCGCGAGAAGCGCCCCGAGGTGCCCGTCGGTGCCCTGATGACCGAGGCCGAGCGCGTGCCCGAGACCATGCCCGGCGACACCCTGCTCGCCGAGGTCCGGAGCCGCGGGTACCAGATGGTGATCGTCGTCGACGAGTACGGCGGCACCGCCGGTGTCGTCACGCTCGAGGACCTCGTCGAGGAGATCGTCGGCGAGGTGTCCGACGAGCACGACCGGGCCCGCATCGACGTCGTGCACTCCCGCAACTGGTTGACCTTCCCCGGGCTGCTGCGCCCCGACGAGCTCGAGGACCGTGCCGGCGTGACGGTGCCGGAGGACGGACCGTACGAGACCGTCGGCGGGTTCATCATGTCCTCGCTCGGGCGCCTGCCCGCGGTCGGTGACGAGGTCGCGCTCGACGACGGTGTGTTCCGCGTCGAGCGGCTGGACGGGCGCCGTGTCGACCGCGTCCGCTGGACCCCGAACCGCCCCGACCCCGTCCCGACGACGACGGGCAGCAGCACGACCGGCAGCACCGCGACCGCGCAGCGCCCGGCCACCGGGATCATCATCCCCGCCACGAAGGAGGGCTCCCGATGAGCGCCACGTCCGTGCACGACGGGATGGTCGTCCTCGCCGCCGGTGAGTCCGCGTCGAGCAGCTCCGACTGGTGGGGCATCTTCTGGCTCGTCGTGCTGCTGCTCGGCAACGCCTACTTCGTCGCCGCCGAGTTCGCCGTCATCTCCGCCCGCCGCTCGCAGATCGAGCCGCGCGCCGAGGCCGGTTCCAAGGCCGCGCAGACGACGCTCGCCGCGATGGAGCACGCCACCCGCATGCTCGCCACCACGCAGCTCGGCATCACGGTGTGCTCGCTCCTGATCCTCAACGTGTCCGAGCCGGCGATCCACCACCTGCTCGAGGCTCCGCTCGGGCTGACCGGCTGGAGCGTCGAGGTGATCGGCACCGTGGCCTTCGTGTTCACGCTGCTGCTCGTGTCCTTCCTGCACGTGGTGTTCGGCGAGATGGTGCCGAAGAACATCTCGTTCTCGATGCCCGACCGCGCCGCGCTGCTGCTCGTCCCGACCCTCTGGTACATCGGGCACGCGCTGCACTGGGTGATCGTCGGACTGAACGAGACCGCGAACGCCGTGCTCCGCCTGTTCAAGGTCGAGCCGAAGGACGAGGCCGTCAGCGCGTTCACCGTGGAGGAGGTCCAGACGATCGTCGAGCAGTCCCGTCGCGAGGGCACGCTCACCGACGACGGCAAGCTCGCGATGGCGTTCGAGTTCACGGAGAAGAAGGTCAAGGACGTCGCCGTGCCGATGTCCGACCTGGTCACGCTCCCCGAGGACGCCACCCCCGAGGACGTCGAGCGTGCGGTCGCCCAGCGCGGCTTCTCGCGGTACGTGCTCGTCGGCGACGACGGCGACCCGACGGGCTACGTGCACGTGAAGGACGTCATCGACCTGCGCCCGGACGAGTTCGACGTGCCGGTGCCGCCGAAGCGGATCCGGCAGCTCATCTCGCTCTACACGGACATGGACCTCGAGGACGCCCTCGCGACCATGCGTGCCGCCGGTCGCCACGTGGCGCGGGCGTTCGACGCCGAGGGACGCACGATCGGTGTGCTGTTCCTCGAGGACATCCTCGAGGAACTCGTCGGCACCGTCGAGGACGCGACCCGACGGCGCTGACCGCACCGACAGAGGACGGGAGGCGCGGTGCCAGCCGGCACCGCGCCTCCCGTCCGTCCGTCGGTCGCGGACCCGAGACTCGCGCTCAGCGACGTTCCTCGCGCTCCTCGGCCCGAGAGACGTCGCTCAGGCCGAGACTCGGGCCACCGGCGGGCCGGGCCGGCCGGCGGGCCGGGCGGGCGGGCGGGCCGGGCCGGCTACCAGCTCACGGGGAGCGGCTTGCCCTCCTCGTAGCCGGCAGCCGACTGGATGCCGACGAGCGCCCGGTCGGCGAACTCGGCGAGCGAGGACGCCCCCGCGTACGTCGCCGAGCTGCGGATGCCGGTGGTGATCATGTCGAGCAGGTCCTCGACGCTCGGCCGCTCCGGGTCGAGGTAGATCGTCGACGACGAGATGCCCTCGGCGAAGAGCGCCTTGCGCGCCCGCTCGTAGGGGTCGAGCCGCTCGAAGCGCTCCCGGACGGCCTTCGCCGACGCCATGCCCCAGCTCTCCTTGTACGCCTTGCCCGCGGCGTCGCGACGGAGCACGCCCGGTGCCTCGAGCGTGCCCGCGAACCACGAGCCGATCATGACGCTCGACGCGCCGGCGGCCAGGGCGAGCGCGACGTCGCGCGGGTAGCGGACGCCACCGTCCGCCCAGACGTGCGCTCCGAGCGACCGGGCGGCCGCGGCGGTCTCGAGCACGGCGGAGAACTGCGGACGACCGACGGCCGTCATCATGCGCGTGGTGCACATCGCCCCCGGGCCGACGCCGACCTTGATGATGGTCGCACCGGCGTCGACGAGGTGCGCGACGGCGTCGGCGGTGACGACGTTGCCGGCGACGATCGGCAGCCCGAGGTCGAGCGCCGAGACGGTGCGGAGCGCGCGGAGCATGCCCTCCTGGTGACCGTGGGCGGTGTCGAGCACCAGAACGTCGACCCCGGCCGCGGCGAGGGCCTTCGCCTTCGCGGCGACGTCGCCGTTGATGCCGACCGCTGCGGCGACCCGGAGGCGACCCTCCCCGTCGACGGCCGGCGTGTAGATGTCCTGGCGGATCGCGCTGGTCTGGCTGGTGGTGCCGACGACCCGGCCGTGTCGCACGACGGGCGCGAAGTCGACCTCGGCGGCCGAGAGCACGTCGTACACGTGCCGCGGGGTGCCGGCGTCCTCGGCGTCGATCGCCGTCGAGGGCCCGTGCAGCAGGTCACCGATCGTGGCGTCCGCACCGGCGGTGCCGAGTCGGGCGGCCGGCACACAGCCGAGGTACTCCCCCGCGCCGTCGCGGACGACGACCCCGCGGCCGGCGACGGGCAGGAGCTGCTCGAGTGCCTCGGCCACCGTGGTGTCGGCGCGCATGTCGTAGGCGGTGTCGAAGTCGACCGGCTGCTCCTTGACCCAGCGGATCGCGGCGTCGAGGTCCTGCAGGTGCATGTCCTGCGGCAGCACCCCGAGACCACCGCGGCGGGCGAGGGTCGCGGCGAGGCGCGGACCCGTCACCGAGTTCATGTTCGCGCTGACGATCGGGATCGTGGCGCCCGTGCCGTCGTTCGTGGCGAGGTCAACGTCGAAGCGGCTCGTCACCCCGGACCGGCTCGGCACGAGGAACACGTCGGAGTAGGTCAGGTCGTGCGTCGGCCGCGTCTCGTAGAACCTCATGGGTGCAATCGTACGGCCCCGCAGTCGCGCGGACACGTGCTCGGCCGTGCCGCCACGGTGCTCGCCGAGCCCTGCCGCCGCGGTGCTCGCCGAGCCCTGCCGCCGGCCCACCGTGTCGCCCGGCTGCACGACACCCGTCGTCCGTGCGACCGGCCCGGTGAGCGGGTCCCGTCCCGACACGCGCGAGCGCGGCCGGGAGGCGCGGCGCGCGTCCGACGGTCACCGAACGGTCGGCGCGGAACGGCTAGGCTGGCGGCCAGTGCGGAGCAGGGTTGCCCCGCACGACACACACGAGCATCTATCGACGGAGAGTGGGCGATCGGCTGTGTCGAGCCATCTGACGGGTACGGACGAGACCGCGGGCGAATTCGGGGCGAACGAGTGGCTGGTCGACGAGCTCTACGAGCAGTTCGTCGCCGACAAGGAGTCCGTCGACAAGTCGTGGTGGCCCGTGCTCGAGAGCTACCACCGCTCGCAGACCGGTTCCTCCGCCGCCGGTGGCTCCGCCCGGTCCGGCTCCTCCGCTCCCGCTCCCACGCAGTCGTCGTCGCAGTCGACCACGCAGCAGCCCGCCACGGGTGACGTCCCGGCAGAGGCGAAGCCGGGCGGTCCGATCCAGGCGAAGACGACCTCGCGGCAGCCGACCCCGCAGCCGATCCCGGCCGAGGCCAACGACCAGGCCGACGACCACGAGGAGACCCACGAGGACGTGGCGACCCCGCTCCGGGGCATGGCGAAGACGCTGGCCTCGAACATGGACGCCTCGCTCACGGTCCCGACGGCGACCAGCGTCCGGACGATCCCGGCGAAGCTGATGATCGACAACCGCATCGTCGTCAACAACCACCTGCGTCGTGCCCGCGGCGGCAAGATCTCCTTCACGCACCTGATCGGCTGGGCGATGGTGCAGGCGCTGAAGGACTTCCCGAGCCAGAACGTGTTCTACGAGGAGCGCGACGGCAAGCCCTTCGTGGTCGAGCCCGCGCACGTGAACCTCGGCATCGCCATCGACGTCCCGAAGAAGGACGGCACCCGCTCGCTCCTCGTCCCGAGCATCAAGCGTGCCGAGACCCTGACCTTCGGCCAGTTCCTCTCCGCCTACGAGGACCTCGTCAAGCGCGCCCGCGACAACAAGCTCACGCCGGCGGACTTCCAGGGCACGACGATCTCGCTCACCAACCCGGGCGGCATCGGCACCGTGCACTCGGTCCCGCGCCTGACGAAGGGCCAGGGGTCGATCATCGGCGCCGGCGCGCTCGAGTACCCGGCGCAGTTCCAGGGCTCCGCGACGAAGACCCTGGTCGAGCTGGGCGTCGGCAAGACCATCACGCTGACGAGCACCTACGACCACCGGGTCATCCAGGGTGCCGGGTCGGGCGAGTACCTGAAGAAGGTGCACGAGCGGCTCATCGGCGAGCACGGCTTCTACGAGGGCATCTTCTCGGCGCTGCGCATCCCCTACAAGCCCATCCAGTGGGCGAACGACATCAACGTCGACCTGGCGCACCGCGTCAACAAGACGTCCCGCGTGCAGGAGCTCATCAACAGCTTCCGGGTGCGCGGACACCTGATGGCGGACATCGACCCGCTCGAGTACCGGCAGCGCACGCACCCGGACCTCGAGCTCGAGAACCACGGGCTGACGTTCTGGGACCTCGACCGCGAGTTCGTCACCGGCGGCCTGGCCGGCACCACGACCGCACCGCTGCGCGACGTGCTCGGCATCCTGCGCGACGCCTACTGCCGCACCGTCGGCATCGAGTACATGCACATCCAGGACCCGGAGCAGCGTCGATGGGTCCAGGGGCACATCGAGGTGCCGTACTCGAAGCCGTCGAAGGACGAGCAGCTGCGCGTCCTCGGCAAGCTCAACGAGGCCGAGGCGTTCGAGACCTTCCTGCAGACGAAGTACGTCGGCCAGAAGCGCTTCTCGCTCGAGGGCGGCGAGTCGACCATCGCGTTCCTCGACACCCTCATCCAGCACGCCGCGGGCGCCGGCCTCGACGAGGTCGCGATCGGCATGGCCCACCGCGGCCGGCTCAACGTGCTGACGAACATCGCCGGCAAGACCTACGGGCAGATCTTCCGTGAGTTCGAGGGCTCGTCGCTGCCCGGTGCCGTGTCCGGCCAGGGCTCGGGCGACGTCAAGTACCACGTCGGCACCGAGGGCCTCTTCCGTGCCTCGGACGGCTCGAGCATCCCCGTGACCATCGCCGCGAACCCGTCGCACCTCGAGGCCGTCGACGGCGTGCTCGAGGGCATCGTCCGCGCGAAGCAGGACCGCACCCCGCCGGGCACCTTCGGCGTGCTGCCGGTGCTCGTGCACGGTGACGCCGCCATGGCCGGCCAGGGCGTCGTCGTCGAGACCCTGCAGATGTCGCAGCTCCGTGGCTACCGCACGGGCGGCACGGTCCACCTCGTCATCAACAACCAGGTCGGGTTCACCACGCCCCCGGAGTCCGCGCGCACGTCGGTGTACTCGACCGACGTGGCGAAGACGATCCAGGCGCCGATCTTCCACGTCAACGGGGACGACCCCGAGGCCGTGGCGCGTGTCGCGGAGCTCGCCTTCGCCTACCGCGAGGAGTTCCACCGCGACGTCGTCATCGATCTCGTCTGCTACCGCCGCCGCGGCCACAACGAGGGCGACGACCCCTCGATGACGCAGCCCCTCATGTACAACCTCATCGAGGCGAAGCGCTCCGTCCGCACGCTGTACACCGAGGCCCTCGTCGGCCGCGGTGACATCACGCAGGAGGAGTACGACGAGGCGCACCGCGACTTCCAGGACCGCCTCGAGCGCGCCTTCGCCGAGACCCACGAGGCACAGACCGGCACGATGCCCGTCATCACGACGGACGACGACGGCGCCGTGGACGGCCTCGAGCGTCCGACCGCGCAGCGCGACGACGCCGAGGTCGAGGTGCACGACACGGCGATCTCCGAGGAGCTCGTCCGGGCCATCGGCGACGCGCACAGCAACCCGCCCGTCGGCTTCTCGATCCACCCGAAGCTGCAGCAGCTCCTCACCAAGCGCACGGAGATGACCCGCTCCGGCGGCATCGACTGGGCGATGGCGGAGCTCATGGCGATCGGCTCGGTGCTGGTCGAGGGCAAGCCCGTGCGACTCGTCGGCCAGGACGCCCGACGTGGCACGTTCGTGCAGCGCCAGGCGGTCTTCCACGACCGGGTGAACGGGCAGGAGTGGCTGCCGCTCGCCAACGTCGCCGAGGACCAGGCCCGCCTGTACATCTACGACTCGCTGCTCAGCGAGTACGCGGCGATGGCGTTCGAGTACGGCTACTCGGTCGAACGTCCCGAGGCCCTCGTGCTCTGGGAGGCGCAGTTCGGCGACTTCGCGAACGGCGCGCAGACCGTCATCGACGAGTTCATCTCGTCCGCCGAGCAGAAGTGGGGCCAGCGCTCCGGTCTGGTGCTCCTGCTCCCCCACGGCTACGAGGGCCAGGGGCCGGACCACTCCTCGGCGCGCATCGAGCGCTACCTGCAGCTCTGCGCCGAGGACAACATGATCGTCGCGCGGCCGTCGACGCCGGCGTCGTGGTTCCACCTGCTCCGTCGCCAGGCGTGGGAGCGCCCGCAGAAGCCGCTCGTCGTGTTCACGCCGAAGGCCATGCTCCGCCTGCGTCAGGCGACGAGCCCGGTCGAGGCGTTCACGAGCGGGTCCTTCCGCGAGGTGCTCGACGACGACCGCGTGACCGACAAGGGAGCCGTGCGCCGCGTCGTGCTGCACTCGGGCAAGGTGCACCACGACCTCCGCGCCGAGCTCGACAAGTCCGGCGCGACAGACGTCGCCCTCGTGCGGCTGGAGCAGCTCGCACCGCTCCCCCTCGACGAGCTGCTGCAGGTGCTCGCGGGCTACCCGCAGGCCGAGGTCGTGTGGGCGCAGGAGGAGCCGGAGAACCAGGGCGCCTGGCCGTTCGTCTGCATGAACCTGTCGCCGCACCTCGACGGCCGTCCGCTCTCCGTGGCCTCGCGCCCGGCGAGTGCCGCACCGGCGACGGGATCGTCGAAGCGCTCCGCGGGTGAGGCCGCCGAGGTCATCCGCAAGGCGCTCGGCTGACCCACCACGCCCCCTGACGCACGATGCGCCCCGTGGGAACGGGGCGCATCGTGTGTCACGGGCGCAGGACCGACCGGCACGCAACAGCAGCACCGGCACGCTGCGCGGGCGCGGGGCTACCGGAGCTTCGTGTAGCGGACGCCGGCCTCGTGGTACCCACGCTTCTGGTAGAAGCGGTGCGCGCTGTCGGTCGCAGCGGCGGACACGGCGCTGAGGCGGTGCGCGCCCTGGTCGGTCGCCCACGTCTCGAACGTGTCGATGAGCGCGGAACCGGTGCCGTGCCTCCTGGCCGACGGGTCGACCACCAGCAGGAGGAGCTGCGCCGTGGGCTCGTCGCTCGCGTACGACCAGGTGACCTGCGCTCCGGCCACGGCGACCGCGCGGCCGTCGTCGCCACGGACCAGCCACGTGCGGTGCCCGGCCTCGGGCACGAGCCGCTCCAGCCGTGCACGCATGGCGGACTCGTCGACGACGTGCCCGAGCAGACGGACGAGGGCGGTGACGTCGGTGACGTCCGTGTCGGACCAGGTGGTGATCGACTCGGCGGTGAGGGTCATGGGGCGACCCTACCCAGCGTCGGCGCC
This sequence comes from Curtobacterium oceanosedimentum, assembly GCF_040545555.1. NCBI lineage: Bacteria > Bacillati > Actinomycetota > Actinomycetes > Micrococcales > Microbacteriaceae > Curtobacterium > Curtobacterium oceanosedimentum. Next base: position 96,839 of record NZ_JBEPMD010000001.1, on the reverse strand, counting down.
GTGTGACGACGCGCCGCCGCGCGACGGCGTCGCCTCATCAGACCTGGTGCGTCGACTGCTCCACGCGGATCCGCGCCAGGATCTCCGTCCGGAGCTGGTCCGGAGCTGTCTCGGCGCAGGCGCGCTTGACGGTCTCCATGAGGACGACGCCCACGCGGTGCTCGCTCGTGCAGTCCTCGCAGGACTCCATGTGCTCGCGGATGTCCGCGGCGTCCTCGCGGCAGAGCTCGTCGTGGAGGAACTCCTCGAGCTCGGCCTTGGCCTTCGAGCAGTCGCAGCCGCTCATCGTGCGTCCTTCCCGTCGGTGCGACCAGCGGCCGCAGTCGTCTTCCGGCCCCGCCCGCGCATCGTCGCCGTCGACGCTGCGTCCGGGACGATGCCGGTCTCGCGCGCGTGGTCCGCCAGGAGCCCACGGAGGAGCCGGCGGCCACGGTGGAGACGGCTCATGACCGTCCCCACGGGGGTCTTCATGATGTCGGCGATCTCCTGGTAGGAGAAGCCCTCGACGTCCGCGAAGTACACGGCCATCCGGAAGTCCTCGGGGATCGACTGGAGCGCGTCCTTCACGGCGGAGGACGGCAGGTGGTCGATCGCGTCGGCCTCGGCAGAACGCGCGGACACCGACTGCGTGACGCTCTCGGCGCCGCCGAGCTGCCAGTCCTCGAGCTCGTCGATCGTGCCCTGGTACGGGTTCCGCTGGTTCTTGCGGTACGTGTTGATGAACGTGTTCGTCAGGATCCGGTAGAGCCACGCCTTGAGATTGGTGCCCTGCCGGAACTGCCGGAACGCCGCGTACGCCTTGACGAAGGTCTCCTGCACCAGGTCCGAGGCGTCGGCCGGGTTCCGGGTCATCCGCATCGCGGCGCCGTACAGCTGGTCCATGAACGGGAGCGCCTGGTCCTCGAACAGCGACCGCAGCTCGGCCTCGGAGACGGTCTTCTCGTCGGCGGGCTCGATGTCGGGCTCGAGGGCGTCCGCTTCCTCGGACACCGCGTCGAGCTGCGCCTCGGTCTCCTCGACCAGGTCGTGCGGTGCTGCCTGCGGTTCGTCGGTCGTCATCACGGACGAGTCTAGGCCGAGCCCGATCGTCGTCCGCACGGCCGGCAGCGCCGTCCGGGTGCGCTCGAGTGTGACTGTCGCCAATGGTCCTCCCGCGGGTGTTCAGTACCCTGGTGAACCGATGGCAGAGTCGACGCATTCCCAGCAGCCCGGTCCTTGGATCGCCCCCCTCGCCCGCGGGCCCCTGCGCGGCGACGTCGCCCTGCCCGGCTCCAAGTCGCTGACGAACCGTGAGCTCGTGCTCGCGGCGCTGGCCGACGGCCCCTCGACGATCCGCCTGCCCCTGCACTCGCGCGACTCGGCGCTGATGGTCGCGGCACTCCGCCAGCTCGGTGTCGGCATCGACGAGGTCGTCCCCGCGGACGGCGCAGCACCGAACCCGTACGGGCCGGACCTGCGGATCACGCCCGCGCCGATGCACGGTGACGTCGCCGTCGACTGCGGCCTCGCCGGCACCGTGATGCGCTTCCTGCCGCCGCTCGCCGCGCTCGCGACCGGCCCCGTGACGATCGACGGCGACCCGTACGCCCGGAAGCGACCGATGGGCGCGATCATCCGCGCCCTCGCCGACCTCGGCGTCGACGTGACGGACGACGGCGGCGGCGCCATGCCGTTCTCGTTCACCGGCACCGGAGCGGTCCGCGGCGGTCGTCTCGAGATCGACGCGTCGGCCTCGTCGCAGTTCGTCTCCGGCCTGCTGCTGTCGGCACCCCGCTTCGACGAGGGCCTGCACCTCACCCACGTGGGCGAGCGGCTGCCGAGCCTGCCGCACATCGACATGACCGTCGCGGCACTCCGCGCACGCGGCGTCCGGGTGGACCAGCCGGCCGTCGGCGAGTGGGTCGTGCACCCGGGCCCGATCGCAGCGCGTGACGTCGTCATCGAGCCCGACCTGTCGAACGCCGCGCCGTTCGCGGCGGCTGCGCTCGTCGCGGGCGGCACCGTCCGGATCCGCACCTGGCCGACCGACACCACGCAGGTCGGTGCCGATCTCGAGACGCTCCTGCCCCTGTGGGGCGCGACCGTCACGAGGGACGGTGACGACCTGGTGTTCGACGGCGGCGTCGGAGTGGCGGGTGGGGCCTCCCTGCCGGGTGTCACGCTCGACCTGACGCGCGGCGGTGAGCTCGCACCGGCGCTCGTCGCGCTGTCGGCCCTGGCCGACGAGCCGACCGAGATCACCGGGATCGGCCACCTGCGGGGCCACGAGACGGACCGTCTCGCCGCACTCGCGGCGGACGTGAACCGGTCGGGAGGCTCGGTGCAGGAACTCGACGACGGCCTGCGGATCACCCCGGCTCCGCTGCACGGCGGTGCCTGGGCCGCGTACGACGACCACCGGATGGCGACCGCGGGCGCCCTCGTGGGCCTCGTCGTCGACGGCGTCGCCGTCGACGACATCGGCTGCACCGCGAAGACCCTGCCCCAGTTCCCCGAACTCTGGGCAGACCTCGTGGCGACCGGTACGGGCCCTCGCGGGACCGTCGAGACGGGAGCGTGACGCCGTGAGCTGGTGGGACGACGCCGACGGGGACGACACCGACGAGGACGAGCCCTACGGGCAGTACGAGTCCAAGGTGCGGATCCGACCGAACCCGAAGGGCAACCGGCCCCGCACGAAGACCCGTCCGAGCTACGACGACGCCCCGACCGGCTGGGTGACGAACGTCGACCGCGGACGCTTCGGCGTGCTGGTGTCGGCCGGGCAGGACGACGAACGGGTGATCACCGCGACGAAGGCCCGCGAGCTCGGCAAGAAGTCGGTCGTGACCGGCGACCACGTGTCCCTCGCCGGGGACGTCTCCGGCGACCCGGGCTCGCTCGCCCGCATCGTGAAGGTCGCCGAGCGGTCCACCCTGCTGCGCCGGAGCGCCGACGACAGCGACGAGGTCGAGCGCGTGATCGTCGCCAACGCCGACCAGATGCTGATCGTCGTCGCCGCGGCCGACCCCGAACCGCGGCCGCGGCTCATCGACCGGTACCTCGTCGCGGCGTTCGACGCCGGGCTCGACCCGGTGCTCTGCATCACGAAGACCGACCTCGCCGACCCGGCGCCGTTCCTGGCGCACTTCGCGTGCCTGGACCTGCGGATCGTCACGAGCCGCTCCGACGACGTGCCGTTCGACGCGCTGCACGAGGTCCTGGACGACCAGGTCACGGTCACCGTCGGCCACTCGGGCGTCGGCAAGTCCACGCTCGTCAACGCGATCACCGGGTCGACCCGGGCGACCGGCGTCGTGAACGCGGTGACGGGCCGGGGGCGGCACACCTCGTCGTCCTCGATCGCGTTGCGGGTGCGCGACGGCGGCTGGATCATCGACACGCCGGGCGTCCGGTCGTTCGGGCTCGGCCACGTACAGCCCGAGAACGTCTTCCGCGCCTTCGCGGCGCACGCCGTCCCGGTGCGGGAGCCCGCCGACGGCATCCCGCTGTCGCAGGCGCACGACTGGGAGATCGTCGACCGGGTGCACGACGGGGAGCTCGGTCCGACGGGCGTCGAGCGGCTCGACTCCTTCCGTGCACTGCTCACCGGCATGGGCGCGGACGACCCCGGCGCGGACTGACCCCGGCGCGGACGACCCCGGGGTGGGACGACCCCGGGCGACGGCCCGGGGCGGACTGACCCCGGGCGGATCGGCCCCGCCGGCACGGGTGTACCGTTGCTCCTCGTGCCCGACGTTGCAGAACACAACACAGCCCGTCCGGATACGGTCCACCACGGCGACCACGCAGCGCCGCACCCGCAGCGGACGTCCCGGTCGACGGCGCTCGCGGCGGCGGTCCTGCGCCCCGAGCACCTCGGTCGCACGCTGCGGTCCTTCGGGTCGCACATCCTCGTCCCGCTGTTCCTCGCGGTCGGGATGAGCCTCGCCTACCTCGGCGCCTTCCACGCTCCGACCCCGCACGAGCTCCCCGTCGGCATCGTCGGCCAGGGCCCCAGCGCCCAGGTCTTCGCCCAGAGCGTCACCGACGGCTCCGACGGCCGGCTGGTCGCGCACGTGGTCGGGTCCACGGCCGAGGCCGAGCGGCAGGTGCGGGACCGCGACCTCGCCGCGGTCTACGCCCCCGCGACCGACGGTGCCGTGCTCTACGTCTCGACGGCCGCGAGCGAGACCACCGCGACCGCGGCGCAGAAGGTCTTCCTGCCGATCGCGTACGAGCAGCACCTGCCGTTCACCGTGCACGACGTCGTCCCCACCGGCGACGAGGACCCGACCGGCCAGGGGCTCTTCTTCCTGCTCGTCGGCCTGAGCGTCGGCGGGTACGCCTCGGCGATCGCCGTCGCCGCGGCGGCCGCGAAGCTCCGTGCGCTCTGGACGGTCGTCGTCGGCGCCGCCACCGCGGGGGTCGTCGCCGGCATCGGCGTGATCGTCGCCGGGCCGCTCTACGGCGTCATCCCGGACCACCGCTGGCAGGTCTTCCTGTTCGCCTGGCTGTACGACGCCGTCATCGTCGCCCTCGGCGTCGGCCTGCACCCGCTGCTCGGCCGGTGGACCACGCCGATCCTCACGATGCTCTTCGTCATGCTCAACTTCACGAGCTCCGGCGGGATCTTCCAGCCGTCGTTCCAGCCCGGGTTCTTCGCAGCGCTCAACGCGTTCTGGAGCGGGGCCGCCTGGCTCGGTGCCGCGCAGGACCTCGTGTACTTCCCGGGGGCGTCGCTCACACGGTCGGTGGTCGTGCTCGTGCTGTGGCTCGTCTTCGCCGTGCTGCTCGGGGTCCTCGTGCACGGGCTCGCCGCCCGGCGGACCCGGATCGCCCGCGAACGCGCCGTCTCGCGCTACGAGGAGGAGCAGGTGGTGGCGGCCTAGGACGCTACCCTGACCTCCGTGGACCTCAGCGCCGACCTGGACTTCGCCCGCTCCCTCGCCGACACCGCCGACGCGATCAGCCTCGAGCGGTTCCGCGCCGCCGACCTGCACGTCACGACGAAGGCCGACAGCACGCACGTCACCGATGCCGACCAGGCGGTCGAACGGGCCCTGCGCGAGCGACTGGCGGCCGAACGCCCCGACGATGCGTTCCTCGGCGAGGAGACGACGGCGGACACCGGCGCCGACGCCCTGAGCGAAGGCCACCGCCAGTGGGTGGTCGACCCGATCGACGGCACTGCGAACTACCTGCGGGGCGTGCCCGTGTGGGCCACCCTGATCGCCCTGGCCGTCGACGGCCGCCCGGTGCTCGGCGTCGTCAGCGCCCCGGCGCTCGGCAAGCGCTGGTGGGCTGCCGAGGGCCTCGGCGCGCACTCCACCGACGGCCCCCTGCGGGTCTCCGGCGTCGCGGAGCTGTCCGAGGCGAGCCTCAGCTACAACAGCATCCAGCAGTGGGACGAGGACGACCGGCTCGACGCCCTCGTCACCCTCTCCCGGAAGGTCTGGCGCACGCGGGCGTACGGCGACATGTGGTCGTACATGCTCGTCGCCGAAGGAGTGCTCGACGTCGCCGGCGAACCCGACCTGAAGCCGTGGGACATCGCGGCCCTCGTGCCGATCGTCGAGGAAGCGGGTGGTCGCTTCACCTCGCTCGACGGCGACCCGGGCCCGTGGCACGGCAGCGCCCTCGCCACGAACGGTCTCGTGCACGACGCCGTGGTGGACGTCATCCGGCGCTCGTAGTCCCGCGGACGGTCCGCACCGGCGGCGGACCGCGGTGTACCCCGCTTGTCCCCTGGGCGCACCCGCCTCCCCGCGTCGGACCCCCAGAAGGGGGCAGATACCCCCCGGACTGGGGCCAGGGAGGGCGGACAGTGTGCTGACGAGCACTCCGTCGGCGTCCGACCGGCGGGTTATCGTGCTCACGGCTGATCAGGCGCACCGGGTTCCCTAGACCCGGACCGAGTCGGGTCCGCCGTCCAATACTCGTCCGAAAAACCCTGACCCGAGGGGTGGTCCAGACGATGACTTCATCGTTCCCAGGCGGAAGCGAGTGCACCCTCACTCGTCGTCCGCGACATCTCACCGACAGCCCTGGTGCGCGCTCCGTCGCCGCCTCGCGTCCGTCCGTCGCCACGGTCCCTGCCCGTGCTGCCGTCCGGATACCGTCCGTCGCCGTGGCCTCCCGCCGCACCGCCGACCGGACGTCCTCCGCAGTCCTCGCCTCCGGACCCGGAGGCCGGTGAGTCATGGCACTCACCGGTCGCCGTCTCGAGGTCGACCGGATCGCGACCCTCGCTGCACTCCCTCGTGAGTGCGCGATGGTCGTCGTCGGCGACCCTGGTTCCGGACGCAGCAGCGTCCTCGACGCGGTCGCGGACCGCGTCTCCCTCCCCGTCGTGCGGGTCGGGGTCAACGGGAGCGAGTCCCGCTGGCCGCTGGCCGGCGTGACCTCCCTGTTCACCGCACTCGACGACCCGCGGGCCACCGCCCACATCGCGCACCTGCTGCAGGCCGGTGGCGCGACCAGCGGACTCGCCGCGGCGCACGACTTCCTCGAGGCCGTGCAGACCCTGACCCTGCCGCCGACGGTCGTCCTGATCGACGACCTCGACCGGATGGACGCCGAGAGCCAGGAGCTCATCGCGTTCCTGGCAGGTCGTCTCGCCGGCACGGCGCTGCGCCTGGTCGCCACGGTCCGGACCGTGCCGTCGGACGGCCCGCTCGCGGCGCTCCCCGTGCTGCGGCTCGAGCCGCTCACCACGGACGAGTCCCTGGCGCTGGCCCGGACGATGGCACCGGAGGGCGCGAACGACGGCGTCCTCGCGATCCTCGCCGAGGCCACGGGCGGCAACCCGGGCGCGCTCCGCGAGCAGTTCGACGCGTTCTCGACGGCGCAGCTCACCGGCACCGAGCCGCTCGTGCTGCCGTTGCGCCCGACCGCCACGACCGAGGCCATCGCAGCGCTGGCCCTCGACGCCGTCGAGGGCACCGCCGACACCGACACCGACGCGGGACGTGGTCCGGACGTCCTCGTGCGCCTCGCCCTCGTCCCCGTGGCGCGGACCACGGGCTGGGACCGCGACGCCGTCGACGACCTCGCCGACGCCGGGCTCGTCGTGGTGCGCGGGCAGACCGTCGCGGTCCGCGACCCGCTACTCCGGTCGGCCCTGTACTGGCGGACGTCCGCACGTACCCGGCGCACCCTGCACCGGGAGCTCGCCGCGGCGAGCGCCGAGACCGACCCCCGCGCCGCCGCGTGGCACCGGAGCTTCGTCGACGACGTCCCCGACGTGGTCGCACTGCTCGACGCCGCCGCGGGCTACGTCCTCGACGGTGCACCGCACGCCGCGGTGGCCCTGGCCGAGCGTGCCCTGCACGTCGGCTCCGGCGGCGAGGACGAGCGCGCGGCACTGCTCGCCGTCGTCGAGGCCCTGTTCGCACAGCGCCTGCTCGGGCTCGCCGCGCGCTACCTCACCGCGATGCGTCCGTTCCGGCGCGCAGCGGAGGAGGTCCGGCGGCTGCGGGTCCTGTACTCCGTGCAGTACCTGCGCGGTGAGACCGTGCACGCGGACGAACTCCTCGTGCCCGTGGACGCGGAGGCACCCGAAGCCCCCGCGACCGCCGGGCTCCTGGCGATGGTCGCGAGCTTCCGGGCAGAGACGTGGGACCTCGACCAGGCCCGTGACCTGCTCGCCCGCGTCGAGCAGCTCGGTGCGGTGATCACCCCGCGCACCGCGGAGATCGCCGGCGCCGTGCAGTGCCTGGTCGCCGCACTCGACGGCTCGCTGCCCGCCGACACGGAGCTCTACGACGGGCTCGCGACGCCCCGGCTGATGGCGATGTCCGATGCCGCCCTCCTGCTCGTCGCGCACGCGCTGAGCCTCGCCGAGCGGTACCGCAGCGCCCGGCGCGTGTTCGCCCTCGTCGTCGCCCGCGGGCAGGACACCGAGGCCGTCTGGGTCGAGGGCGCCCGCTACCTGTCCGCCGAGAACGAGCTCCGGTCCGGGAACTTCCGGCAGGCCCTACGCGCGGTCGACGCGTGGGAGGCCGGGAGCGCCCTGTCCGCCCAACGGCTGCGCGAGCCGTCGCGGGCGGTGGCGGTCGCGTGGCGGCACTTCGCCGAGGGCCGCACCCACGAGGCGCTCGAGGTGGTGGACCGTTGCCTGGCGCTCCGCTCCACGGTGCTGCTCTGGGGCACCACGGCCCGGTTGCATGCGCTGCGCGGACGGGTCCTGCTGCTCGACGGCCGGGTGGACGAGGCGGTGACCGCGCTCGAGGCGGCGGACGCGGTCGGTCGGTCGCTGCGCAACCCGACCGTGCTCCGGCACCTGGGCGACCTGGTCGAGGGCTACGTGCACCTCGGTCGGGTGGACGACGCCCGGAACGCGACGGCCCGCCTCGCGGCGGACCACCACGCACGGCCGTCCCGCTGGGGTGCGCTCGTGCTCGCCAGGAGCCTGGCGCTCGTCGCCGACGACGCGACGCGCGAGACGGCGCGTCGTCGCGCGCTCGAGCTGTTCCAGCCGCACGACTCGCAGTACGAGCGCGCCCGGACCTTCGCTGCCCTGGCGGCGGTGGGCACGGACGCCGAACGGCCCCGCCTGGGCGCCGCCGCGGCTGCCGCGTACGAGGCCGCCGGGCTCCGTCGACCGCTCGCGGCGCCGGCTCCGACGGCCGTCATGCCGCCCTTCGGGGCGCCGACCTCGCTGCGGTCCGGTCCGGTGCACTCCGCGCCGGTCCCGGGCTCGCCGCGGAGCGCGCCCGACGCGTCGGTGGTGCTCACCCAGCTGACCGCCGAGGAGCGCGCCGTCGTGCAGAAGGTGACGGAGGGCTACCGCAACCGCGAGATCGCCTCGTCGCTGTTCATGTCGCAGCGCACCGTGGAGCTGCGGCTCACGCAGATCTACCGGAAGGTCGGTGCGCGCTCCCGCTCGCACCTGGTGGCGCTGCTCACCTGATCGCGCGACCGGTGGACGCCCGGCGACCACCCCACGGACGGGAGGCCCGGTACCGGCTGGTACCGGGCCTCCCGTCCGTCACGCGCAGCGTCGGCCACCGAGCCGACTTGCGTGGGTCCGCACCGGCGGGCGGGCGGCTCGCACCGCTCACGCGGTGAACCGCAAGAGGCGGCCCGGACGCTTGTCACGGCGGTGCGGCAGGACGAGGCTCGTGGTGCACCGACCGCCGAGCCCTTCACGGAAGGGCCCGTCCGCGATCCCCGACCGTCCGGTACCCGACCCGCCGACCAACCGTCTCCGCCCCACCCGATCCGCGGGCGGGCACGGTCCGTCGACGGCCCCGGACCCGCGGCAGACCCGGCGGCGGTCGGTGCCGTTCCCCGGCACCTGGCCGGTCCCCCACCTGAACGGACACCGTATGTGCGGCATCATCGCGGCCCGCGTGAGCGACGACGTGACCCCCTTCCTGCTCGACGGGCTCGAGCGGATGGAGTACCGAGGCCACGACTCCGTCGGGGTCGCACTGCGCACCGCCGCCGGCCGGATCGCCACGGTCCGGTCGGTCTCGCGCGTCGCGGACCTCCGGGCGGACCTCGCGGCACGGGCCACGGTCGGGACGCCCGAGGAGGCCGCCACGGGTGTCGGGATCGGGCACACCCGCTGGGCGACCTGCGGGGCGGTGCGCGAGGAGAACGCGCACCCGCACGCCGACTGCTCCGGACGGATCAGCGTGGTGCACAACGGGACCGTCGAGAACGCGGCGAGCCTCCGGACCACGCTCGAGCGGCAGGGGCACGTGTTCCGGTCGGAGGTCGACTCCGAGGTGATCGGACACCTCGTCGAGCGCGCCCTGCTGGTCGACCCGGACCTCGTGCTCGCGGTGCAGATCGCGACCGCGCAGCTCCGCGGCTCGTGGGCGATCGTCGTGCTGGACGCCCGCGACGGCCGCATGGTCGCTGCGGCGCACCGGTCGCCGCTCGTCGTCGCGCGCTCCGCCCGGGGGGACTTCGTCGCGAGCGACGTCGGCACGATCGCCGAGTGGTGCGAGACCTTCGTGCCGCTCCGGGACGGCGACGTCGTGGAGCTCGGCGAGGCGTGGAGCTGGTCCTCGGAGGGGATCGCCGTACCGGTGCCCTTCCCCACGGCGTCACCGTTCGCCGCGAGTGCGCTCGAGGTCGACCTCGGCGACCACCCGGACCACACGGCCAAGGAGATCGCCGAGCAGCCCGGCGTCGTCACCGACCTCCTCCACCGTGTCCGGCACCGCACCGCGGACGGCAGCACCTGGGCGGGTCTCGGGCTCCCGGCGTTCGAGCGGCTCGCCGTCGTCGCCTGCGGTACCTCGCTGCACGCCGGTCAGGTCGTCGCCGGCACCGCGCGCACCCTGGGCGGTGTCCCGACCGACGTCGTCGCCGCCAGCGAGGTCGACCAGGTCGTCCTCGGTCGAGGCACCCTGGTGGTCGCCATCAGCCAGTCCGGTGAGACCGCGGACGTCCTCCGGGCCCTCGACCGGCTCGACGACCGGGTCCCGGTGCTCGCGCTGACGAACGACGTCCACTCGTCGCTCGCTCGCCGGGCCGACGCCGTGCTCGACTGCCACGCCGGGCCCGAGGTCGGGCTCGCCGCGACGAAGTCCTTCACCGCGCAGGTGGTCGTCGGCGTGACCGCGGTCCTGTCCGCCCTGGTCGCGTCGGACCGACTCGAACCGGCCCGTGCCGCCGCCCTGGTCGACGAGCTGTCGGAGCTGCCCGACCGGATGGCGACGGCCGCGGTGGTGGCGGCCGAGCGGGTCCCGCTGCTGGCCGCGACCGTGCGGGACGCTCCGGGGTTCCTCTTCGTCGGCCGCGGGCACGGGCTGCCCTACGCCGCCGAAGGCGCGCTGAAGGTGGAGGAGCTCGCCTACCGGTGGGTGCGCTCCTGCGCGGTCGGCGAGCTCCGGCACGGACCGCTCGCGCTCGTCGACGAGGGCACGCCGGTCGTGGTGGTCGACCACGGGGACCCCAGGATCCGGTCCGCCGTCGCCGAGGTGCGCGCCCGCGGCGGGTTCGTCGTCACGATCGGCGGTGCCGGCTCCGACCTGCCGGTGATCGCCGGACGCGCTGACGCCACCGACCTGGCGTGGGGACGGCCCCTCGCCCCCTGGGGACCGGTCGAGGCCGTCGTGCCGCTGCAGATGCTCGCCCGGGAGCTCGCCGTGCAGCTCGGCTGTGCGGTCGACAAACCCCGCGCTCCCGAGAGGTCGGTGGGGGTCGGATGGCCAGGCACACGCAGCGCAGCCGGGTGACGGTGTTCCTCGCCGTCCTGACGGGGCTCGCCGTCGTCGCGACCGTCGTCGTGGTGGTGCTCGTCGTGGTGGACGCCGTCCGCTGACGCCACGGCCCGCGCGGTCAGGGTCCTCTTGGTGGGCGCTGTCATCCTGGCGTCTTGACCGCAGCAGCCCCACCCCTCGTGTTCGTCGCCGTCCTGGTCGGCGCCGTCCTGCCGTTCGTGCCCCTGGTCGGCCGCGTCGCCCGGATCGCGGCGACCATCGTGCACGAGGTCGGGCACTGCGTCGTCGTGGTGCCGTTCGGTGGGCGCATCGACCGGATCGACCTGCACCCGGACGGCTCCGGCGAGGCGTGGGTCCGGCTCGGGCGGGTGCCGGGTGCGATCCGCTGGCTGGTGCGGATCCTCAACCTGTTCGCCGGGTACAGCGCGCCGGTCTGGGCCGGGGTGCTGCTGGTCACCGGCGTGCTGCACGGGTCGCGGTGGCTGCCCGTGGCCGTGCTCGCCGTGGTCGGTCTCGTGGCCCTCGCGTTCGTCCGGAACTGGTTCGGACTGCTCGTCGTGGTCGGCTTCGACGCGCTGGCGCTCTGGGTCGCGGTCCGTCCGTCGGAGGTCACCGTGCTGGTCGTCGCGGCGGTGGGTGCGGCGTTCGTGGTCGACGGGCTCAGGTCGCTCGTCCAGGTCGCGCGCTGGCTGCTGACCGGCGCGCGGGTGCAGACCGACTTCCACATCGCCGCGGCCGAGATGCGTGTGCCGGCGGTGCTGTGGTTCGTGCTGTTCGTGGTCGTCAACGGGGTCGTCGTGTGGCTCGTCCGGGAGCCGCTGCTCGCCTCCTGGGACACCGTCGCCGCCGGGGTGCGCGCGCTGTTCTGACGCCCGCCCCCTACCGCCGTGCTCGTACGACACCTCCGCTGTCGTACGACACCTCCGCTGTCGTACGACGACCACGATGTCGCACCAATCGCGCCTCCGAGCGACCCGCGCGACCAACACGACGTTTCCGCTGTCGTACGACGACCACATCGTCGCACCAGCCGCCCGACCAGGTGCACCAGAGCAGAGCCGGACGTGCCACGATCGTCGGATGCGCCCCGCCGATGCCCTCGCCGCGCTCACCGACGCGCCGTCGCCCGACCGAGAGCGGTTCACGGCGTTCGTCCGTGCCTCGGGGGACGCCGCGATCGACCGGACGCTCGGCCCGGAGCACCTGACGGCGTCGTGCTTCGTGTTCTCGCCCGACCGGTCCCTCGTGCTGCTCTGCCTGCACCGCAAGGGTCGCTTCTGGGTGCAGTTCGGTGGACACCTCGAGCCGCAGGACCACCACCTGGCGGGAGCGGCACGGCGCGAGGCGCGCGAGGAGTCCGGGATCGCGGGGCTCGAGCTCGACGACGACGCCGTGGCCGACCTCGACCGGCACGACCTGCACGGCGGGTTCTCCTGCGCCGCGCACTGGGACGTCGGCTTCGTCGCGACGGCGGACCCCTCGACACCGACGGCCGTGAGCCACGAGAGCGAGGACGTCCGCTGGTTCCCGGTCGACGCGCTGCCCGCCCCGCTCGCGTCCGGGCTCGACCGGCGCCTTGCCGCGCTGCTCGCCGGTCCCGCCGCACCGCGGGGCACCGGCGCGGACGATTAGCGTGTCGAGACGAGTACGGCCGCCGCGGCGCGTGGGTCGAACCGTGCCGCGAAGTCGCGCTCGTTGGGGACCCACACGTCGTTCCAGAGCCGCTCGTGGTCCCGTCCGAGCACACGGTCGCGGTGCTGGCCGCGGAGAACTGCCGTCTCGAGGTCCAGGTCACACCAGACGGTGAGGTCGATGGATGGCAGCGTCTCCGGGTGGAACAGTCCGATCAGGTCGACGACGAGCACCTCGCCGCCTGGGAGCCGTTCTGCGCGGCCCAGGCCCCGGGCCGACCAGTCGTACCGGCGGAAGGACCCTCCGGCCGACGCCCGGAACGGCTCGAGCACCGTGTCACGCAGTCGCACCCGGTCCACCCCGGACCAGTCGTCCGAGCGCGCGTGCGACAGCGCCGGGTCGAGGAAGTCGTCCCCGCGCATCCGCACCGCGCCCGGCAACCTGCCGACCAGTGCCCTGGCCAGCGTGGACTTGCCCGATCCGCAGAAGCCGGAGACTCCCACGACGACGGGACGACCCGCCGCTGCGCGGACTCGCCGGACCTCGTCGGCCAGGGTCTCGACGTTCGTCCTGCCACCATCCACGCGTCCACCCTGACAGAACTCGCCCGTAACCCGACGCCGCAATGCGCCGCCGACCCGTCCGGCCTGCGAGAGTACCCGCACGACGGACCACGCAGGAGGACCCCATGTCGAACGACGGCCACGGCTTCGCCACCGAGCAGGTGCACGGCGGGTTCCTGCCCGACACCGCGCACGGCGCACGGGTGCCCGCGATCCACATGACCTCGGGCTTCCTCTTCGACGACTTCGACCAGGCCCGGGAGCGCTTCGCCGGCACCGACGACGGGTACACCTACACGCGTCTGGGCAACCCGACGAACGCCGACGTCGAGCGCCGGGTCGCGCTGCTCGAACGGAGCGCCGAGGCGATCCTCGTCGGGAGTGGTCAGGCAGCGGTGACGGTGGCGCTCCTCGGGCTCCTGCAGGCCGGCGACCACGTCGTCAGCGCGCGGAGCATCTACGAGGGCACGAAGGGGTTGCTGCTGCAGAACCTCGCCCGACTCGGCATCGAGGTCGACTTCGTCGCCGACCAGCGCGACCTCGACGCGTGGGCCGCTGCGGTCCGCCCGAACACGAAGGCGTTCTTCGCCGAGACGATCCCGAACCCGAAGAACGACGTGCTCGACATCCAGGGCGTCGCCGACACCGCGCACCGGGCGGGCGTGCCGCTCGTGGTCGACAACACCCTGGCGACGCCGTACCTGGTCCGCCCGGTCGAGCACGGCGCCGACGTCGTGGTGCACTCCGCGTCGAAGTTCCTGTCGGGCCACGGCGCCGGCCTGGGTGGACTCGTGGTCGACGGCGGCCGCTTCGACTGGGGCCGCACCCCCGAGCGCTTCCCGCACCTGACCACCCCGGAGCGCGCCCTCGGCGGGCAGAGCTACGTCGAGCGGTACGGCAGCCGCGCGTTCGTCGTGTTCGCCCGCGACGTCGTCGCCGCGCGCATCGGCCCGTCGCCGTCGCCGTTCAACGCCTTCCTGCTGCGCCAGGGCATCGAGACGCTGTCGCTCCGCGTGGAGCGCCACGTCGCGAACGCGCTGGCCGTGGCGTCCTTCCTGGAGCGCCAGCCGGAGGTGACGAGCGTGGACCACGCCGGTCTCGCCTCCAGTCCGTACCACGACCTCGCCCAGCGCTACCTGCCCCGGGGAGCCGGGTCGGTGTTCGCCTTCACGCTCGCCGGCGGCGAGCCGGCGGCACGGGCCTTCATCGACGCGGTGCAGCTGATCAGCCGGATGACCCACCTGGGCGACGTGCGCTCGCTCGTGCTGCACCCGGCGACCACCACGCACGCCGGCCGCACCGCGGCCGAGCGGGTCGAGCTCGGCATCGGCGACGGCCTGGTCCGCCTGTCCGTCGGCATCGAGGACGTCGCCGACCTGCTCGCCGACGTGGAGCGCGGTCTGGCAGCGGTCCGCGCGGCCACCGGAGGCGACGGCGTCGGCCTGGAGGCACGCCCCACCCCCGCCACGGAGGTCGCGGACCTCGCACACGCGGTCCCCCAGGGGCCCGTCGTCGCGCAGGAGGTCTGACCGTGGGCGACCTGCAGCACTTCGGGTACTTCTTCTCGCGCGGGTTCGGCCCGCAGGCCTGGGGCCGCGCCGACTGGGACTGGGGCCACGACTGGACGAAGCCGGACCTGTACCAGCAGTCCGTCCGGGCGCTCGAGCACGCGGGGATGGACCTCGTCATCGCGGAGGACGCGATCTCGCTCGGCAGTCCGGCGACCCTGGACCTGCGGATCCGGCAGGCGTACGGCGGCCCGAAGCACGACCCGCTGCTGCTCGCGCCGTACCTGTTCGCCGTCACGGAGCACATCGGCATCGCGCCGACGGTGAACGCGGGCATCACGCCGCCGTACCTCGCCGCACGCCAGGCCGCGACGCTCGCGCACCTGTCCTCGGACCGGTTCGGGCTGAACGTCGTGACCGACACCGGCAGCGCCCGGCACGTCGGGGCGGCGCCGCTGCCGCACGACGCCGCGTACGACCGGGCCGAGGAGTGGATCACGCTGCTCCGACGGCTGTGGCACTCGTGGGGCGACGGCTACGTCGGGGACCCGACGGACTGGCACTTCGCCGACGGCGACGCGCTCGACGCGCTCCACCACGAGGGCGCGTACTTCACCGCCGACGGTCCGCTTAACGCCCTGCCGCTCGACGGTGACCCGGTCGTGGTCTCCCCCGGTGGGTCCGGGCGCGGACTCGGGTTCGCCGGGACGCACTCGGACGTGCAGCTCGCGCTCGCACCGCTGACGGCCGAGGCGGTCCGCGCGTACCGCTCGCGGGTGCTGACCGCCGCGGCCGACGCCGGGCGCAGCGCGGAGGACCTCCGGGTCCTGTTCGTGCTGAAGCCGGTGCTGGTGCCCTCGGTCGAGGAGGCCGATCGCATCGTCGCCGCGTCACGACACCCGTCGGACGCCGAGCTCCGAGCCGCCGCCGTCGCGTGGTCGAGCGACTCGGAGACGGACCTGCTCGCGCTCGACCTCGACGCACCGATCCCGGCGGGCACGTTCGGCGACCACGTGTCCGCGGGGACGGTCCGTGGGCTGGTCGGTGACACGCCGGACGCGCCCCTGCGGGAACTCCTGACCCGGAAGGCCCGGCTCGGACGGATCAGCGCGCACGAGGGGTTCGTCGGGACGGCCGAGGAGTTCGCGGACTTCGTCGAGGAACTCGGGGCGGACGCTGACAACGACGGGTTCATCCTGTCCGGGGACCTGCACCCGGCGCAGGTGTACCGGATGACGGGCGACCTCGTGCCGGTCCTGCGCCGCCGGGGGCTGCTGCGTCGGGAGTACGGCGACGGCGGCCTGCGGGCGAACCTGTTCGACTTCTGACCCCCGCCCCTCCCCCGCGAAACGCAACGTCGGCGGTTGCTCGCAGCGCTGTACCGCTGCGCAGAGCCGCCGACGTTGCGTCTTGCGGATCCGCGAGGTCCTACTTCTTCTTGCCCGACTTCTTCTTGCCCTTGTCCTTCTTCTCGTCGGACTTCTTCCCGTCGGACTTCTTCTTGTCGGGCTTCTTCTTGCCCTTGTCCTTCTTCTTGCTCTTGTCCTTCGTCTTCTCGTCGGGCTGCTCCCCGTCGGGCTGCTCCTCGACGGGCCGCTCCGCGCGGACGCCGGAGAGCGCCAGGCCGTCGACGGGTTCGACGACCACCGCGGCACCGGTGTCCGCGAGCACGTCGACCTCCTGCTCCGCGACGACCGGGACGAGCGCGTCCTCCACCCGCTCCACCACGAGTTCGGCGCCGTCCTCGGCGAGCCGGAGCAGTGCCTGCGCCGCCCGCACCCGCGTCGTGGTCCGGCGCGCCAGGACGTCGGCCCGCGCACCCTCGAGGAACCCGCGCAGCGCCCGCTCCACCGCCGAGCGACCCCGCGGCGCCGAGCGGTCGAGGCGGTCGAGCTCACCGGCGACGCCGGCGTCGTCGTCCTCGACGTGGTCGTCCCGCACCGAAGCGATGAGCGCCGCCACTGCCGACGCGGCGCGCTCGACCGCTGCCGAGCGCTGGTCGAGCACGACGAGCATCTCGAACACACCGCCGTACGACACCGTCTCGAGGCGCACGGGCTCGGCCCCCCGACCGCGGACGACGAGCCGCGACTCGGGCGAGGGCAGCCACGCGACGACCGCGGCGACGGTCGCGACGGACCCCACGGTCCGCTCGTACTCCGCCAGCCCCAGACGGTCCTGCTCTCGCAGACGGACCCGGATCGCGATCTCCTGCACCACGCGCACACCTCTCGTTCGAGAACGACACGAGCGGCCCCGTGCCTGACCCGGACAGTAGTCCCGGACTCCCCCGCACAGCACGAACGCCCCGTCGACGTCCAGGGGACGACGACGGGGCGCTCAGGTGGCGATCTCGGTGATCAGCGTGACAGCGGCCCGACGTCCGGCGGTGGTGGAGATGGGGGGAATCGAACCCCCGTCCATCGCTGCGCTTCGACGTCTTCTACGGGCGTATCCGGATGAGTCGTTCTGCTCGGCCCCGTCCTTTGCTACCGGCTTCTAGGACGACGGGCCCAGTCTCAGTGCAAGTCCCGCACGGCCCTGAGGCGCAACCGTGCAGCAAGTCCTCTGGATGACGCCGGAACTCAGGTTAGAAGACGATCACCTGGCCGACGGACTTCATGTGCTGGGCTGCTTACGCAGCGAGAGCGAAGTCAGTGCGCTTGGAATTGGCACTTGTTGTTTTCCACGGATCGTTCACGAGATGACCGTGGGTCCTCGGCCCGCTTCCCGTCGGCACACAGGCAATGTCGAAACCGATCATCCCCGTACGGGCCGTGACGTGCGAGCCGCTGTCACGCTGTTGAGTTGCCAACGCTCCTGGCGAGGAGCGGTCCCCCAGTCTAGCGGGGAGTGCTGGACGATGCCAACGCCGTTCGCCGTGGGCTCACTCGCCCATGCGGTTGCGCGAGCGCATGGCGCGCTCGGCCTCGCGCTTGTCGGTCTTCTCGCGCAGGGCCTGGCGCTTGTCGAACTCGCGCTTGCCCTTCGCGACCGCGATCTCGACCTTCGCTCGGCCGTCGTGGAAGTAGATCTTCATCGGCACGAGCGTGTACCCGCCCTGCGCGGTCTTGTGCGAGATCTTCACGATCTGCTGCTTGTGCAGGAGGAGCTTGCGCTTCCGCCGCGGCGTGTGGTTGTTCCACGTCCCCTCGGTGTACTCGGGGATGTGGACGGAGTCGAGCCAGGCCTCGCCGCCGTCGATGAACGCGTAGCCGTCGACGAGTGACGCCCGCCCCTCGCGGAGGGACTTCACCTCGGTGCCGGACAGCACCATGCCCGCCTCGTACGTGTCCTCGATGAGGTAGTCGTGGCGCGCGCGTCGGTTGGTCGCCACGATCTTCTCGCCGCGTTCCTTCGCCATGGTGGCTCCCTTCCGTGACCGGGGACAGATCCCGGTGCTGCTGCGCAGCCCTACAGCCTAGTGAACACGACGACCGCGGCGCACCTTCCCGGCGCGCCGCGGTCGTGGGGTGCGCAGGTCAGACGCGCAGGTAGCGGCGGATCGCGATGAACGCGGAGACGCCGGCGAGGAGCACACCGATCACGATCACCGCGGGGACCACCACGGCCGCGTCACCCATCCCGATGAACGCAGTGCCGGAGAACCGGCGCGCCAGGTAGTTCCGCACGAAGAACCAGACCACCGCGGTGATCGCGCCGCCGGCCAGGACCGCTCCGATCGCGGCGGCGATCACGCCCTCGAGCACGAAGGGTGTCTGGATGAACCGGTTCGACGCGCCGACCAACCGCATGATGCCGAGCTCACGCCGTCGGCTGAACGCGGACAGTCGGATCGTCGTCGCGATGAGCAGCACGGCCGCGACGAGCATCAGGGACGCGATGCCGATCGCCGTGTAGGACGACGCGTTGAGCAGGTTGAAGATCGGCTGCAGGTACCCGCGCTGGTCGACGACGCTCTGCACGCCGGCGACCTTCGACAGGCTCTCGACGAGGACGTCCGCCTGCGACGGGTTCTTCAGGTTCACCCAGAAGGTCTCGTTGAGGTACTCCGGCTTGACGAACTCGGTCGCGGGCGAGTCCTTGAACTGCTCCTTGAACCGCGTGAACGCCTGGTCCTGGTCCTCGTAGTACGTCTTCTCGATGTACGGCTTGAGCGTGGTCGAGTCGAGCTGCGCCTGGACCTGCTCGCGCTGGTCCTCGGTCGCCTTGGCGCCGGTGCAGTTGCCGGTGGTGTCGGTGTCGGTGCAGAGGTAGACCGCGACCTGCGCCCGGTCGTACCAGTACCCCTTCATCTGGTTGATCTGCATCTGCAGCAGGATCGCCGTGCCCACGAAGGTGAGCGAGATGAAGGTCACCAGGACGACCGAGACCACCATCGACGCGTTGCGCCGCAGGCCCGAGCCGACCTCGGACATGACGAGCCCGAGCCTCATCGGATGAGCCCCGGGATCGTCTGGATGCCGGTCGTGTTCGAGACGCCCGACCCGCGCTGGATCGGGAGCGCCTGCGTCTGGTACCCGCCGGACTGCTCGTCGCGCAGGACGGTGCCGTTCGAGAGCTCGATGACCCGACGCTGCATCTGGTTCACGATGCTGGCGTCGTGTGTCGCCATGAGCACGGTGGTGCCTCCCTGGTTGATGCGTTCGAGGAGCGCCATGATGCCGGCCGAGGTGGTCGGGTCGAGGTTGCCGGTGGGCTCGTCGGCCAGCAGGATCGCCGGCTTGTTGACGACCGCGCGGGCGATCGCCACGCGCTGCTGCTCACCACCGGAGAGTTCGTGCGGCATGCGGGTGGCCTTGCCGGCCAGGCCGACGAGCTTGAGCACGTCGGTGACGGCCTCGCTGATGAAGCCCTTGCTCTTGCCGATCACCTGGAGCGAGAACGCGACGTTGTCGAAGACGTTCTTGTTCGGCAGCAGTCGGAAGTCCTGGAAGACCACACCGAGGTTGCGGCGGAAGTACGGGACCTTGCGCGACGACAGGGCGCCGAGGCGCTGGCCGAGCACGTGGATCTGCCCGCGGGTCGGCTTCTCCTCCTTGAGCACGAGGCGCAGGAAGCTCGACTTGCCGGAGCCGGACGCGCCGACGAGGAAGACGAACTCACCCTTGAGGATCTCGAGGGAGAGGTCGTCGAGCGCAGGACTCGGGTTGCCCGAGTAGACCTTGGTGACCTGGTCGAATTTGATCATGACCGGATCAGGGTAGGTCGGCCGGGCCGGAAGTCAACCGAGGCGCGCGGCTCGACTCCGCCGCGAGGTCGCTCAGGAATCGTCGCCCTGCTTGCGCCAGCGGATGCCCGCGTTGATGAAGCCGTCGAGGTCGCCGTCGAACACCGACGACGGGTTGTTGACCTCGTGCTCGCTCCGGAGGTCCTTGACCATCTGGTACGGCGCGAGGACGTACGAGCGGATCTGGTCGCCCCAGCTCGCCGTGATGTTGCCGGCGAGCTCCTTCTTCTTCGCGTTCTCCTCCTCCTTCTTCAGGAGCAGCAGGCGCGACTGCAGCACGCGCATGGCGGCGGCGCGGTTCTGGATCTGCGACTTCTCGTTCTGCATGGACACCACGGTGCCGGTCGGCAGGTGGGTCAGGCGGACGGCGGAGTCGGTCGTGTTGACGGACTGCCCGCCGGGGCCCGAGGACCGGAAGACGTCGACGCGGATGTCGTTCTCGGGGATGTCGATGACCGCGGTCTCCGGCATGAGCGGGATGACCTCGACCGCGGCGAAGGACGTCTGGCGCTTGCCCGCGGCTCCGAACGGCGACATGCGGACGAGGCGGTGGGTGCCGGCCTCGACCGAGAGCGTGCCGAAGGCGTAGGGCGCGTCGACCTCGAAGGTCGCCGACTTGATGCCGGCTTCTTCGGCGTAGGACGTGTCCATCACGGTGGTCTTGTAGCCGTGCTGCTCGGCGTAGCGCAGGTACATGCGCAGCAGCATCTCGGCGAAGTCCGCGGCGTCGACACCACCGGCACCGGCGCGGATCGTGATCACCGCGGGGCGCTCGTCGTACTCACCGTCGAGGAGCGTCTGCACCTCGAGGTCCCCCATGGTCTTCTGGATCGCCTTGAGCTCGTCCTGCGCCTCGGCGGCGGAGTCGGCGTCGTCCGCCTCGTTCGCCATCTCGACGAGGACCTCGAGGTCGTCGATGCGCTGCTCGGTGTCGGTGATCTTCCGGAGCTCGGCCTGCCGGTGCGAGAGCGCGCTCGTCACCTGCTGCGCGTGCTCCACGTCGTCCCAGAGGTCCTGCGCGCCCGCCTGCTCGCTCAGCTCGGCGATCTCCCGCTGCAGCCGGTCGACGTCGACGACCGAGCGGATGTTGCCGAAGGTCTCGCGGAGGGCGGACAGCTGCTCGGTGAAGTCAAGTTCGACCATGGTCACCGATCCTAGCGGCGCACGTCGTGCGGAGCCGACCGAGCGACGGCCCGGAGGCGCGGCGCACGCCCGTCCCGTCGGTCACCGCCGGTCACCCGGCCGCGCGGACCGCCGGCTCACCGTCCGAGCGACGGCGCGCGGGACGCCATGCCCGCTCGGCTCGCCCGCGCCACCGCGTCGGGCAGCGCCGCGAGGAACGCGTCGACGTCGGCGTCGGTCGAGGTGCGTCCGAGCGTGATCCGCAGGGCACCGCGCGCCTCGTCCTCGGACAGGCCCATGCCGAGCAGCACGTGCGACGCCTCCGGGACGCCGGCCTGGCACGCGGACCCGGTCGACACCGCGACCCCCGCCGCGTCGAGCAGGAACAGCAGCGAGTCCCCCTCGCACCCGGGGAAGGTGAAGTGGGCGTTGCCGGGGAGCCGGTCGACCGGGTCGCCCATGAGCACGGCGGTCGGCACCGCTTCGAGCACCCCCGCGACGAGCCGGTCGCGCAGGATCGACGCGTCGTGCAGGCCGGCCGCCGCGGCGACCCCGAAGGCCGCCGCGGCCGGGGCGTCCTGCGTGCCGCTGCGGACCTGCCGCTGCTGACCACCACCGTGGATGAGCGGCTCGACCGTCGCACGGCGACCGAGGACCAGCGCCCCGATGCCGACCGGGCCGCCGGTCTTGTGCGCCGAGACGCTGAGCGTATCGAGGCCGGACGCCGCGAACGACACCGGGACCTGGCCGTAGGCCGCGACGGCGTCGCTGTGCACGGGAACGCCGGCGGCGTGCGCGAGCTCGACGATCCGGGTGACCGGCTGCAGGGTGCCGACCTCGTTGTTCGCCCACAGGAACGTGACCAGGGCGACGTCCGAGGCGTCGGCGAGCCGCGCCTCCAGGCCGACGAGGTCCACGCGACCCTGCGCGTCCAGCGGGACCACGTCGACGACGGCGCCCTCGTGGCGCTCGAGCCACTCGACCGTGTCGACGGTGGCGTGGTGCTCGCCCGCGGGCAGGACGATCCGCGGCCGGGGTCGGTCCTGCTGCCGCGCCCAGTACGTGCCCTTGATCGCGAGGTTGATGCTCTCGGTGCCGCCCGAGGTGAAGACGACCTCGACCGGCTCGGCGTCGAGCGACCGGGCGACCGCGGCGCGACCGTCCTCGAGCAGCATCTTCGCGCGCTGGCCCGCGCTGTGGATCGACGACGGGTTGCCCACCGTGGCGAGCGCCTCGGTGAACGCGGCGAGCGCCGCGGGCAGGACGGGCGTCGTCGCCGCGTGGTCGAGGTAGACCGGCATGACCCACTCCCCTTCCGTGTGCGTTCACAGGGTACCCGCGCCCCCTCGTACCCTGGTCGTCATGCACCGCACCGTGATCGACGAGACCCCCGGCTTCCGCCTCGGTGACGGCGCGCCCCGCTTCTCGGTGCGTTCCGCCTCGGCGACGGCGGTGACCCTCGTGGTCGTCGACGCCGACGGGCGCGAGACCCGCCACGCCCTGTCGCGGGTCGACGACACCGACCGCTGGGCGGCCGGGACGCCGGACGTGCGCCCCGGGGACCGCTACCACCTGCTGGTCGACGGGCCCGACGGCCCCCGTCACGAGTTCGATCCCGAGCGACCGCTGCTCGACCCGTACGCGCGGGGCATCGTCCCGTCGACGGCCGGCCCGGACGGCGGCGGCCCGCGGTGGACGAGCGTGGTCGTCGACGACGCCTTCGACTGGGGCGGTGTCGGGAAGCCGGACGTGCCCCTGGACCGGGCGGTCGTGTACGAGGCGAACGTCCGCACGGTGACCGCGGCCAACCCGGACGTCCCCGAGCACCTGCGTGGCACGTACGCCGGGGTGGCGCACCCGAGCACCATCGCCCACCTGCGCCGCATCGGGGTGACGACCCTCGAGCTGCTGCCGGTGCACGCCTTCGACACCGAGGCCTGGCTGCGCGAGGCCGGCCGCGAGAACGCGTGGGGCTACAACACGCTCGGGTTCTTCGCCCCGCACGCGGCGTACGCGTCGGCCGACGCCCGTGCCGCGGGCGCCTCGGCGGTGCTCCGCGAGTTCAAGGGCATGGTCCGGCTCCTGCACGAGGCCGGCATCCAGGTGCTCCTCGACGTGGTGTACAACCACACCGCCGAGGAGGGCCTCGGCGGTCCGACCTCGTCGCTCCGCGGGATCGACGGGGCGGAGCGCTACCGCTGGACCGAGGACGGCGCGTCGTACTACGACACCACCGGCTGCGGGAACACCCTCGACACGTCGGTCGAGGCCACCGCGGACCTGGTGGTCGACAGCCTCCGCTACTGGGCGCTCGAGGTGCAGGTCGACGGCTTCCGCTTCGACCTGATGGCAGCGCTCGCCCGCGACGCGCACCACGTGTTCGACCCGGCGCACCCGCTGCTCGAACGCATCCGGCAGCACCCGGACCTGCAGGACGTGCTCGTCGTCGCCGAGCCGTGGGACGTCGGACCCGACGGGTGGCGCACGGGCGCGTTCGGCGACGGGACGAGCGAGTGGAACGACGGGTTCCGGAACACCGTCCGGCAGTTCTGGCTCACCGACGTCGCCGAGGAACGGCGGAACGGCACCCCGCAGGCGGGCATCGGTCGCCTCGCGGAGGCCCTGACCGGGTCCCGGGGCACGTTCGGTCAGGAACGCGGTCCGCTCGCGAGCATCAACTTCGTGACGGCGCACGACGGGTTCACGCTGCTCGACCTGGTCTCCCACGACCGGAAGCACAACGCGGCGAACGGCGAGGACGGCCGGGACGGCTCCGACGACAACCGCTCGTTCAACCACGGGATCGAGGGCGACACGGCGGACCGGGGCGTGCGCGCCGCCCGGGGCCGCTCGATGCGGAACCTGGTCGGTACCCTCATGCTCTCCGCCGGCGTCCCGATGCTGACCGCGGGCGACGAGCGCAGCCGGACGCAGCACGGGAACAACAACGCCTACGTGGTGTCCGAGGACCTGACCGCCGTCGACTGGACGGACGACGAGGACGCCGAGGCCATGACCGAGGCCGTCGCGGCGCTCGCACGGCTCCGCGCCGCGCACCCGGCGCTCCGACCGACCCGCTTCGGTGTCGAGGGTCGGGAGACCCCCGGTGCCTCGCGGATGGCCTGGTACGGGCCGGACGGGCACCCGATGACGTCCGAGGGGTGGGACCAGCCGATCCACCGGGTCGTGCAGTACTTCGTCGAGTCGACGCCGGAGCACGAGCCGTTCGACCGGGTGCTCGTGGTCGTGCACGGCAGCGGGCGGACGCGAGACCTGACGCTGCCGGAACGCCAGGACGTGCTCGGGTACCGCTTGGCGTGGTCGAGCGAGAAGCACCGGGACCACGAGCGGCTCCGGCCCGGTGGCCAGGTCTTCACGGCGTACGGGCCGGGCATCCACGTCTTCGAGGTGGCGTAGGGCCGTTCCGCCGGCCGCGCTCGCCTCCTGCACAGGTCGTGTGACGCGCCCGACACTGCACAGGGAACGCGTTCCGGGGAACGCGGACGCTGCAGCCGGGTAGCGTCGGCTCCGTGGCCACCGCAGATCGACCCCGCCGACCGAAGATCGGACGCATCCCGATCACCCAGCTCGCGCCGACGACCCCGAACGGGTTCCCGGGCAAGGCGTTCGACGGCGAGGTGATCACGTTCGGCGCGACCGTCTTCCGCGAGGGCCACGGTGTCATCGGCGCCGACCTCGTGCTCGAACGCCCGGACGGGGGCACGCGCACGGTCCCGATGCTGCTCGGCGCCCCCGGCACCGACCGGTACGAGGCGACCGTGCAGGTCGACCACGTCGGCGTCTGGACGTGGCACGTCGAGTCGTTCTCCGACGACTGGGCGACGTGGTTGCACGCAGCCCGGCTCAAGATCGCCGCCGGTGTCGACACCGAGGCGACGCTCCTCGACGGCGCCGTCCTGCTCGACCGCCTCGCGGCCGAGACCGACTCGAGCGCCGCCGTCCGCGCCGCCGAGCAGCTGCGCGACACCGACCTCGAGCCGACGGAGCGCCTGGCGGCCGTCGACGACCCCCGCATCACGGGCGAGGTCGAGGACTCGCCGCTGACCTCGCTCCGGACGCACTCCCCCACGCAGCTCCTCGACGTCGAGCGGCAGCGTGCAGGCGTCGGCGCCTGGTACGAGTTCTTCCCCCGCAGCGAAGGGGCGAAGAAGAACCCCGACGGCTCCTGGCGGAGCGGTGACTTCCGCACCGCCGCACGCCGGCTGCCGGCCGTGGCGCGCATGGGCTTCGACGTGGTCTACGTCCCGCCGATCCACCCGATCGGCACGACCGCACGCAAGGGGCCGAACAACACCCTCACCCCGGGACCGCACGACCCGGGCAGCCCCTGGGCGATCGGAGGACCCGAGGGCGGGCACGACGCCATCCACCCCGACCTCGGCTCCGAGGACGACTTCCGCGACTTCGTCGAGACGGCGAAGAACAGCGGGATGGAGGTCGCCCTCGACTTCGCGCTGCAGTGCTCCCCCGACCACCCGTGGGTCCAGCAGCACCCGGAGTGGTTCACGGTCCGCGCCGACGGCTCGATCGCGACGGCCGAGAACCCGCCGAAGCGGTACCAGGACATCTACCCGGTCCAGTTCGACAGCGACCCCGAGGGCATCGTCGCCGAGGTCCTGCGGGTCCTCGAGCACTGGATCGCGTTCGGCATCCGCATCTTCCGCGTCGACAACCCGCACACGAAGCCGCTCTGGTTCTGGGAGCGGGTCATCCGCGAGGTGCGCGACCAGCACCCGGACACGGTGTTCCTCGCCGAGGCCTTCACCCGTCCGGCGATGATGCGCGCGCTGGCCGAGGCCGGGTTCCAGCAGTCGTACACGTACTTCACGTGGCGGAACACGAAGGAGGAGATCGAGGAGTACTTCACCGAGCTCAGCCACGAGACGAGCGCCTACCTGCGCCCGAACCTCTTCGTGAACACGCCCGACATCCTGACCGAGTACCTGCAGTTCGGCGGTCGCGCCGGCTACAAGGTGCGCGCCGCGCTCGCCGCGACCGGTGCTCCGACCTGGGGCATGTACGCCGGCTACGAGCTCTTCGAGGACGTCGCCCGCCCGGGGTCCGAGGAGAACATCGACAACGAGAAGTACGAGTACAAGCCGCGCGACTTCGCCCTGGCCGAGGCCGAGGGTGCGAGCCTCGCCCCGTACGTGACGATGCTGAACCGGTTCCGCCAGGCGCACCCCGCGCTGCGGCAGCTCCGGAACCTGCACGTCCACGACGCCGAGGACCCGGCGATCGTCGTCTACTCGAAGCACCTCCCCGGCGAGTTCATCCGCTCCGGCCGCGCCGACACCGTGATCGTCGTCGCCAACGTCGACCCGCACTCCGCCCGCGAGACCACCGTGCACCTCGACCTCGCCGCGCTCGGGCTGCCGAACGAGCAGCCGTTCGTCGTCCGCGACGTCGTCACCGGGCAGCGCTGGGAGTGGGGCTCGTCGAACTACGTGCGCCTCGACGCCTTCCAGGAGCCGGTGCACCTGCTCGTCGTGGAAGGACCCGTCCGATGACCGACCGAGACCCGAAGGGGACCCCGCCGATGGGCTCCGACCGTCCCACCCCCACCACGCCGGGCCGAGGCCAGGGGCCGAGCGTCCCGCCGGTACCGCCGCCCCCGCCGCCCGTGACCCGCACCCGTGCCCCCGGCGCGGTCCCGCAGGTCGACGAGCCGGCACCGCGGTACGAGCCGCGGGTGTCCGCGCCGCACGAGGACCTGCCCGGCGCCGCGCCGGCGGTGAAGGAGACACCCGACCGCGGTGTCCCCGAATCCGCGACGCTCGCCGGCGCCGCCCGCGACGACGCCCACGCGCCGGCGACCCCGGGATCCGAGGACACGACGGCGGCGTCGGCGGACGGTGCCGACGCTCCGCTCCCCGAGGGCGGGCGTCCGGACGGCCGGACCCCGACGGCGACCGCGGCCGACCTCGTCGCAGCGCCGGAGCCCGGCGCTCCGGCCGACGGCACCCCGGTCGACGGCGCCCCGGCTGACGACGCTCCAGCGTCAGGAGCCGGACCCCGACCGGCACCGGTCGAGGACTGGCTCCGACAGCAGGTCTCCGAGGGCCGCTGGTCGCAGCCGCACGACGTGCTCGGCCCGCACCCGGTCGACGGCGGGACGAGCGTGCGGGTGGTCCGCCACCTCGCCACCGCCGTCCGCATCGTCCGACCCGACGGCGACGACGTCGAGCTCACCCACGAGGGCGACGGCCTGTGGGCGGGCGCCACGACCGGCACGCTCGGTCGCTACCGCGTCGAGGCCGACTACGACCTCGACGAGTCCACCGACGCCGACGACGCGACCTGGACCACGGACGACGCCTACCGCTTCGCGCCGACGATCGGCGAGCTCGACCTCCACCTGTTCGGCGAGGGTCGCGACGAGCAGCTCTGGCAGCACCTCGGCGCCCACGTCCGCACGGTCGACGGTGTCGACGGTGTCGCCTTCACGGTCTGGGCACCGCGTGCCACCGCCGTCCGCGTGATCGGCGACTTCGAGGGCTGGGAGGGTCGCACCACGGCGATGCGCCGGCTGAACGACCTCGGCGTGTGGGAGCTCTTCTGGCCCGGTGCCCTCGTCGGCCAGCGGTACAAGTTCCAGATCCTCACCGATTCGGGCTGGGTCGAGCGGGCGGACCCGTTCGCGCGCCGAACCGAGGTCCCGCCGGCGACCGCGTCCGTGATCACGGCCTCCGACCACTCCTGGTCGGAGGGTGACACCGAGTGGATGGAGCGTCGGGCGCAGACGACGTCCCACGACGCACCGATGAGCGTGTACGAGGTGCACCTCGGGTCGTGGCGCCCCGGGCTCTCCTACCGCGAGGCCGCCGACCAGCTCATCGGCCACGTGCAGCACCTCGGGTTCACCCACGTCGAGTTCCTGCCGCTCGCCGAGCACCCGTTCGGCGGTTCGTGGGGCTACCAGGTCACCGGGTACTACTCCCCGACCGCCCGCTTCGGCACGCCGGACGACCTGCGGTACCTGATCGACCGTCTGCACTCCGCCGGTATCGGCGTGATCATGGACTGGGTGCCCGGCCACTTCCCGAAGGACGAGTGGGCGCTCGCGAAGTTCGACGGCTACGCCCTCTTCGAGCACCCGGACCCGCGCCGCGGCGAACAGCTCGACTGGGGCACCTACGTGTTCGACTTCGGACACCCGCAGGTCCGCAACTTCCTGGTGGCGAACGCGCTGTACTGGCTCGAGGAGTTCCACATCGACGGCCTGCGGGTCGACGCTGTCGCCTCGATGCTGTACCTCGACTACTCCCGCACCGAGTGGCTCCCGAACGTCCACGGCGGTCGCGAGAACCTCGAGGCGATCTCGTTCCTCCAGGAGACCAACGCCACGGCGTACAAGCGCTACCCGGGCATCGTGATGATCGCCGAGGAGAGCACCTCGTGGCCGGGCGTCACCCAGCCGACGAGCGCCGGCGGCCTCGGGTTCGGCCAGAAGTGGAACATGGGGTGGATGCACGACTCGCTGCAGTACGTCGAGCGTGATCCCGCGTACCGCGCGTACCACCACGACGAGATCACGTTCTCGCTGGTCTACGCCTTCAGCGAGCAGTTCACCCTGCCGATCAGCCACGACGAGGTCGTGCACGGCAAGGGTTCGCTCTACGGCAAGATGCCCGGCGACGAGTGGCAGAAGCTCGCGAACGTGCGGGCGTACCTCGCCTTCATGTGGGCGCACCCCGGCAAGCAGCTGCTGTTCATGGGCCAGGAGTTCGCCCAGCCGTCCGAGTGGGCCGAGGCCCGTGGGCTCGACTGGTGGCTGCTCGACGACCCCGGTCACCTCGGTGTGCAGGACCTCGTCGCGGCGCTCAACCGCGTCTACAAGGACACGCCGGCACTGTGGCGGCACGACTCCTCGCCCGAGGGCTTCGAGTGGATCGAGGGCGGCGACGCCCCGCACTCCACGCTCGGCTTCCTGCGCAAGGACGGTGACGACCGCCTCGCGGTCTTCGTGAACTTCTCCGGCGTCCCCGTCGAGCGCCGTTTCGGGCTGCCCGCAGCGGGCACCTGGCACGAGGTGCTCAACACCGACGCCGCCGAGTACGGCGGCTCCGGTGTGGGCAACATGGGCTCGGTGACGGCGGAGGAGACGCCGTGGGCCGGCCGTCCGGCGTCGGCGCACCTGGTGGTGCCGCCGCTCGGTGCGGTCTGGCTGCGGCTGGCCGACTGACACGACCACGGGACGCGGCCGGGAGCGGGCGCGACCACGAGACGGACGGGAGGCCCGGTGCCAGCTGGCACCGGGCCTCCCGTCCGTCGTCCGCCCGGCTGGGCCGTGGGTACCGACACCCCCGCGAGACGCCCGTTTCCGCACGAGACGCCCCCGGAGCACGCGGAACGCCCCCGTTCCCGGGGGCGTTCCGCGGTTCCTGGGGCGTCTCGCGGTGACGCCGGCGTCTCGTACCGGTCCCGGACGAGCGCCGTGAGCGTCAGTACAGCGCGCTCGCCAGCCGGCGCCGTGCTGCGACCACGCGAGGGTCGTCGACCCCGATGAGTTCGAAGTACTCGACGAGCCGGACACGCAGCGCCTCGCGCTCCGCGCCGAACACCGTCGGCACCAGGTCGAGCAGTCGGCCGAAGGCGTCCTCGACGTGCCCGCCGCTGACGTCCAGGTCGGCGACGGCCATCTGCGCCTCGACGTCCTGCGGCGCGGCGGCTGCGGCGCTCCGCAGCTCGTCGGCGGTGCGGCCGTTCAGCCGGTCGAGCAGGGAGACCTGCGCGAGCCCGGCGACGGCCATCTGGTCGTTCGGGTCCTGCGCGATCGCGGTCTTGTACTCCTGCACGGCCGCGGCGTAGTCACCGCGCTCGATCGCGTCGTACGCGGCCTGGTGGTGCGGGGGCAGCGGTTCCGGCTCGGGCTCGCCCTGGGGCTCCGCCGAGGCGGCACCGTCGACCGTGACCCGGCCGGTCACGCCGTTCTGCTCGGCGGCGGCGACGACCTGCTCGAAGACGTCACGCACCTGCGCCTCGGGCAGGGCGCCGACGAAGAGGCCGAGCGGACGCCCACCGATGACCGCTGCGACGGTCGGGATCGACTGCGCCTGGAACGCCTGCACGAGCTGCGGGTTCGTGTCCGCGTCCACCTTGGCCAGCACGACGCGGCCGTCGTACTCCGCGGTGAGCTGCTCGAGGATCGGCGACAGCTGCTTGCACGGCCCGCACCACTCGGCCCAGATGTCGACGATCACCGGGACGACCGACGACAGCTGCAGGGCGTCCTGGAACGTCTGGTCGGTGACGTCGATGACGAGCGACGGGACGGTCAGGTCGCCCTCGGGACCGGCGCCGCCAGCCGGGGCGCCGCCTTGGACGGCAGCCGGGGCTGCGGCGGCAGCACCCTGGGCCCCGGCGGGAGCGCCACCGGGCTGCGTCGGCCGCTGCGCACGGTCGACGAGGGACGACAGGTCGACGGCTCCGCGGAGACCGGACGGGGTCGGGGGGACGTTGGTCATTGCACCTCACTCGCTGCGGTCAGGCCCTGCGTGAACCCGAGCAGGACCACCTTCTCATCACTGCCGACCGGCGGGACGGAGAACAGCAGCTGGACGCTGTACGTCGCACTGATCCCCTTCGTGCTCGAGTCGACGCCGGAGAGGGCCTTGACCGCCCCCTCGGTGTTCACCTCGGCGCCCGCCGCGGTCGGCGTCACCTTCTCGACCTCGTCGAGCGACGCCGACACGAGCGCACCCGCACCGTCCGTCGCGATCGCGACGGGGCTGGCGTCGGGCACCTCGGACGAGTACTCGATCTTCGCGGTGTCCGGCAGCGACTCGGCCTTCTTGTCCTTGTAGGCCTTGCCGATGGTCGAGCGGAGCCCGTCCCCGTCGGAGGCGAAGAGCGAGGCCGATCCGCTCTCGGAGTCCTTCGCCAGGACGTCGCCGTAGGCCGCGGCGATGTCGTCCGGAGCGATGCGCAGGAGCTTGGTGTCGCCGGCGAGCCGTGCCGCACCGAGCGACGTCGGGGCCAGGCTCGGGATCTCCGCCGCTGCCTCGAGCGACACGTCGTAGGCGACCTTGTAGTCATCGCGGGCGCTCTCCTGCACCAGGGTGAGGGCCTGCGGTGCGGTCTTGGCGGAGCAGTCCTCGGCCACGACGGTGAAGATCGTGCGCGGCCAGGTGTCGGTCTGCTGCGGGAGGGCCACGCAGACCTGGCCGGCGGAGATCGCCGGCGGCGCGCCCACGTCGGCGTCCTTCTCGCGGATCGCGTAGTTGGCCTTGCGGAAGTCGAGCGCCGCCCCGGTGAAGCGGGACTCGAGCAGCGACGTGTCCCGGTCGGCGTCGGCCTTCGTGGCGACGTCGGCGACCCGCTCGACGATGCGGCGGATCTGCTGCTCGGTCGCGGCGGTCGGCTCGTCCGCGTCCGCGGTCCCGGTCGCCGAGGCGGTGGGGGTCGGGGTGGCACCGGAGCCCCCGCCGTGCGGCCAGTAGTCCGACGAGCACCCGGCCAGGCCGAGCGCACCGACGAGCACGATCGGGACGGCCACCAGCGAGCGACGGCCGCGTCGACCGCGCACCGGCACCTGCGCACCTGCGGCGGCCGCACGACGCGACGCCCGGACCCGCGGCGGTCGCGTCCCTCCGCTTCGACGACGCGGTCCGCGACCACGGCGCTGGTGCAGGAAGGCCCAGACGAGCAGCGCCACGCCACCGGCCAGGAAGAGCCCGCCGGCCACGAGCAGCGGCCCGACGGACGGCGTCGCGGTGTCCCGAGGCCAGGTCACGGAGACGTCGGTCGGTGCGGCGGACGACCCGTCGGCGAGGACCACCACGGAGACGTCGGCGGGCAGCCGGACGGTGAACTGCCCCGCGCCGTCCCACTCCTGGTACCAGAGGTCGCTGCCCTTCGGGTCGGGCACGGAGTCACCGGAACCCGTCGTACGGCCCACCAGGCGGTCCTGCTCGGCGTCGAAGCGCAGCGTGGTGTGCTTCGCGTCGCCGATCCACGCGTCGACGTCGGCGGTCTTGCCGTAGGCGGCGAAGACGGTGCCGGAGCCCGCGACGTTGATGCGCTGGTAGCCGGGGTTCGCGGTGAGCGTCGAACCCGGGATCACGGTCACCGGGGCCGAGGCCGAGCTCGACGACTGTGCGACGAGCGACGAGGGTGGCGCGAAGACGGTGCGCTGCCCGACCGCGAGACCGACGAGCAGCAGACCGATGACGAAACTGACGATCGCCAGGACGAATCGCACGGATCTTCTCCCTACCGCGCCGGGGGTGGGGGGATCGGCGCGCGAATCAGCGCTCCAGGATAGCGAGCCACCCTGGAAGTCGCATCCTCCACCGCTGTCCGCGGGCACAGTCGGGGCCGACGGGCCGCCACTAGACTCGTCCGCGGGCCAAGGGCTGGCCCTCCGCCGACCCCCAGGAGCAACACGTGGCGAACGACGAGGCCGAGTTCGGGACCGAGCTGCGCGGGTACCGCCGCGACGAGGTCGACCGCTCGGTGAACGAGCTCCGTCGGGAGCTCATCAAGTCGAACACCGACCGCGCCGAGGCCGCGAAGGAGATCCGTCTCCTGCAGGCCCGCGTCGCCGACCTGCAGGGTGAGCTCGACGAAGCCGGCACCCCGACCTACAGCGGTCTCGGCACCCGCCTCGAGTCCACCCTGCGCGTGGCCGAGGAGCAGTCCACCCGGCTGATCAGCCAGGCGGACATCGACGCCCAGCGTCTCCGCGCGTCGAGCCGGAACGAGGCCGAGCGGCTGCTGCGCGAAGCCCGACAGGAGGCATCGGCGACCCTCGAGGACGCCCGGTCCCGTGCGACCGACGAGCTGACCCGCGCCCGTGCCGAGTCGTCCGACACGATCGAGCGCGCCCGCGCCGAGGCGGGCCTGCTCACGCAGGACGCCCGCAACGAGGCAGCGGCCGTCCGCGGCGCCGCCGTCACCGAGGCCGCCGAGGTCCGGTCCGTCGCCATCCGCGAGACCGACGCGCTGCGAGCCCGGGTCGAGCGCGAGGCGGCCGAGCTCCGCGAGGACGCCCAGCGCGCCGCCGAGGACGCCCGTCGCGCCGCCGCCGACCTGGACCGCGAGACCGAGCACCGCCGCAGCGTGTTCGAGGCCGAGCACGCTCGCCGCACCGAGGACCTCGACCGTGAGGAGACCACGCGTCGCGCCGCGCTCGAACGCGAGCTCGCCGAGGCCCGTGCGGCCTGGGAGCGCGAGCGCGACGGACAGCGACGCGCCCACGAGCTCGCGCTCGAGACCGGTCGGGCCGAACTCGAGTCCGAGGTCGAGCGTGGCCGCGCGGCGCTCGAGGCGGAGACCGACCACCGTCGCCGCGAGCTCGACGCCGAACTCGGCGCCGCCCGCGCGCGCTGGGAGCGCGAGGTCGCCGAGGCCCGCGCCGCGCTCGACCAGGAGCTCGAGGCCGCCCGCGCCCAGCTCCGGGTCGACGAGGAACAGACCCGCGCCGAGAACGCCCGTCTGGTCGAGGAGACCGCAGCGCGGATCGCCGCCGAGCTCGAGGACCACCGCGCCCGGATCGAGCGCGAGCGTGCCGAGGCCGAGTCCGCGGCCGAGCGTGCCGTGCGGGAGCACACCGACGAGCTCGCCGCACGCCGCGAGCGCGAGCACGCCGAGGTCGACACCGAGATCGCCGACCGTCGCACGGCGGAGCTCTCCGACCTCGAAGCGGAACGCACCGCGCTGCAGCAGGAGGTCGCCACGGTCCGGGCCGACCTCGCGAAGGAGCGCGACGAGGTCCGTGCGGCGATCGTCCGCGAACGGGACGAGGCCCGCGCCGCGCTCGAGTCCGAGCTCGCCGCCCGGCGTGACGACGCCGAGCAGGACTACCTGCAGAAGCACCGTGAGACGGTGAGCGAGACGCAGCGGTACCTCGACGAGGCGAACCTGCAGCTCGCCGAGGCCACTCGCCGGGCTTCCGAGGCCCGAGAGCGCGCCGAGCGGCTGCAGCAGGAGGCCGACGACCTCGAGCGCACGAGCACCGCGCAGGCCCAGGAGCGCGCCCGCACGATCGTGAGCGACGCACAGGAGCGTGTCCACCGCATGATCGCCGAGGCCGAGGAGCGGTCGGCAGCGGCCATCGCCGAGTCCGAGGACCGCCTTGCCGCCATCCGCACCGAACGCGACGCGGTCGCCGGCTACCTGGAGAACCTGCGCGGTGTGCTCACGCACGCCACCGGGCTGCTCGACGACCCCACGGCGAACGGCCGACCGTCCGACGCCGACGCCGACGCCGACGCCGACGAGGACACGACCGCCCGCTGACGGCGGCACCGGTGACCCGGTCTGGAGGCGCACCCCGCGCCTCCACGCCGGGTCACGTCGTCCGCGGCACCTGTGGTGCCCGCCGGTCACCTCCGGCCGTCCGCTCGCCGCGCGCATGCGTGGCGGCGCTGGCCGGCCCGCAGTGGCGGCCGGCCGAGGCGGCCGCCCGCAGAGGCGGCCGGCTGCTCAGTCCTCGAGGTGCGTGGGCAGCGGCGCGCTGCCGGGCACCACCAGGTCCGCGACGGCGTCGAGCACCGTCCGGACGTACCGCTCCCCCACCCACAGGTGCTTCGCGCCCGCGACGGGCACGACGCGCACGTTCGGCGCGATCGCGAAGCGTCGTGCGGCCTCGTCCGGCTGCAGGAAGTCGTCGTGCTCGGGCACCAGCGCGACCACCGGCACGTCCAGGTCCGCCCAGCGGCGCAGTTCGTCGTCGGTCGTCCGGTGCAGCGGAGGCGACAGCAGGACCACGCCGGCGACGGTGCCGGCGGCCACGTGCTCGAGCCCGTGCTTGAGCGCGACCTCGGTACCGAAGGACCAGCCCAGCAGCCACGGTGTCGGCAACCCGCGCTCGACGGTCTCGTGCACGGCCGCTCGCAGGTCGAAGCCCTCGGACTCGCCGTCGCCGAACACGCCCTCCGAGGTGCCCCGCGGCGACGTGACGGACCGGAAGTTGAACCGGAGCACCGCGATGTCCGCCAGGGCCGGCAGTCGTGCCGCCGCCTTCTTGAGCACGTGCGAGTCCATGAAGCCCTGCGCGGTCGGGAGCGGGTGGAGCGTCACGAGGGTGCCCCGCGCCGGCCGGTCGAGCGGCTCGGCGAGCTCACCGACGAGGGTGAGGTGGTCGTCCGTCACCAGCTCGATGTCGGTACGGCGGGCGGGCAGCTCGGTGTTCGAGCGGATCTCGGTGCTCATGCGATGCTCCAGCAGTGGTGGTGCCAGTGACGGCGCGATGCCAGGTCGGCCGCGTCCCCGAGCACACCGTCGGCGCGCCAGACCACGACGTGCGCCACACCCGGCAGCACGGCGAGGCCGCAGCCCGGGCAGACGTACTCCTTCTGCGCGGATGCTGCGGACACCGGTTGCACGGTGTACGTGCGACCACGACGGACCTCGGTCCGCTTCCACGTGCTCATGAGACGGTCGAGGCCGGTTTCGTCCCCGGTCGGCTCGGGACCACGGCCGCGAGGGCGCCGCGGCCGGTTGCTGCGCGGCACCCCGGAACTGCCGATCAGTACCAGTTGTGGGAGACGCTGTGGCCCCAGGCGCCACACGGGGTGCCGTAGACACCGGAGATGTAGTTGAGACCCCAGGTGATCTGCGTCGCGGGGTTCGTCTGCCAGTCCGCGCCCGCCGTGGCCATCTTGCTGCCCGGCAGCGCCTGCGGGATGCCGTAGGCACCGCTCGGGTTGTACGCGTTCACGCGCCAGCCCGACTCCTTGTTCCACAGCGACACGAGGCAGTTGAACTGGTCGCTGCCCCACCCACGAGCGGCGACCATCTGCTGCGCGATGGCCTGCGCGCTGCCGGGGTTCGGCGTCGCGGCCGTCGCGGCGAGGGTGTTCGACGGTGTGACGGCCGAGCTCTTCGCTGCGGAGCCGGCCTGGTCGTCGGTGGTCTCGGCCGGCTGCTCCACGACCTTGGGCTTCGGCAGCGTGACCCCGTAGCCGTCGCGCGTCACGTCGAACGCAGCGTAGGTGCCGTGCGCCGTGAACTGCTGCGGCTCGACCGGCGCCTTCACGAGCACGGGCGCCACGACGGCGGCCTGGGCCACGTCGGGCTGCATCGGGTTGAAGAGGGAGCCACCCACGAAGCCGAACACGGCGAAGAAGGAGAGCGTGGGGATCGTCGCGCGCCGGCGCATGAAGGAGTTGAGGGTGCGGGCGGCCTTCGGCTTCGCCGGTGCGGCGACCGCACGGCGGCGCTGCACGATCCGCGGGTCGGCGACACCGGTCGGCGCGATCGGGCCACGCACGAGGACCGGACCGGTCGTCGGCGCCGCGGCCGTCGCCACGGGGGTCGGGCCCGTGACGGGTGCGCCCAGCGCGGCCGACGGCAGCGAGGCCGTCTCGACCCGCGGGGTCGCGTGGAGGACCGAGTGCCCCGTCGTGCGGAGTCGGTCGCGTGCCGCGCGGCGCTCACCGACGACCGAAGGGTCGAGGTGCTCGCGGGTACCGCGGTCGGAGCTGGAGTCTGCCGTGTGCCTGCCCATGAGTGGGACCAGGATAACGGAACGGTCACGAGATGAGAAGCACCCGTGACCCGCGCGTCGTCAGCGGACGGCGAGCATGACCTCGACGACGGCGTCGAGGAGGGCGTCCACCTGTGCTTCGCGGTAGCCGCCGTGCTTGGGACGGAACACCACCGACCGGACCTCGGTGAGGCTCAGGGGCTTGCCGTCACGGAAGTAGCCGGCGAGCCGCTCCGCGAAGGCGTCGACGTCCTTCGGGTGGTACCCGGTGCCGAGCGGGCTGGTGCGGGCGAAGCGCTGCCCTGCCGGGCGTTCGAGCCGTGCGACCACGTCCGAGGCCTTGGCGCGGGCCTCGGCGTACCAGGCCTTCTGGCCGACGTCGGCGATCTCGCGCTCCCGCTCCCGTGCGGCGAAGGCGTCCTCGAGCCGCTCGAGCGCTGCGTCGACGTGCGCCGTGGAGTACCCGCCCTTGCGCATCGAGAACGCGGTCGCACGGATCTTCGCCGCCTCGATGCCCGGGGCGGTGTCGCCCGCGGTGTAGGCACGACGGGCGTCCTCGAGGAACCGATCGACCTCGTCGACGTCGTACCCGAGGGACTTGCGGTCTGCGGAGGGGAAGGTCGTGGCCACGGCGACATTCTGCCAGCACCGGACCATGGCGCGACCTGGACGCGCGGCCCACCGGAGCGTCGGCCGTTCAGGTCAGTGGTTGACGATCAGGTACAGCACGTAGGCCACGGCAGCCGACGGCAGGATGCTGTCGATGCGGTCGAGCAGCCCGCCGTGCCCGGGCAGGAAGGACGAGATGTCCTTGATCCCGAGGTCCCGCTTGATCATCGACTCGGTCAGGTCACCGAGCGTCGCCGAGCCCGAGATGAGCACGCCGAGGACGATGCCCGTCCACCAGGGCAGCCCGAGCATGAGCCACGTCACGACGATGCCGACCAGGATGCTCGCCGCGACGGACCCGGCGAAGCCCTCCCAGGTCTTCTTCGGGCTGATCCTCGGTGCCATCGGGTGCTTGCCGAGGTTCAACCCGGTGGCGTACGCCCCCGTGTCCACGGCGACCACCACGAGGATGAACGCGATCACCCACAGCTCGCCGCGGGGCTGCGCGGAGAGCAGCACGATGCAGGCGCCGAGCAGGGTGATGTACGCCTGGACGAAGAGTCCGTTGGTCAGGTCACGGGCGACGTGCCCGGCCGGCGGCTTCTCACGCGTGAGCCCGACCTCGACGAGCCGCCACACCGCGATGAGGACGATGCCGCCGATGATCGCGAACAGTGCCGCGACCTGTCCGCCGAGGAACGCCGCCGGGACCATGGCGACCGCCGTCAGGACACTGGGCACGCGGGGCACGTCGCGACCAGCGAAGCGCATCGCGCTCGCGAGCTCGTACACCCCGACACCGAGCAGGAACGCCGCGACGACCATGAAGGCCGGCTTCCAGATGAGCAGCGAACCGAGCATCACGACCGCGAACGCCAGGGCGATGGCGATCGCGGCCGGCAGGTTCCGACCGGTGCGAGCGGTCAGGGCCTCGTTGCGCGCGCCGAACTCCGCCTTGCGCTGCTTGAGCTGCGCTTCGAAGTCGGCGCGCGCCGCACGGGCACGGGCGTCGAAGTCCTGTCGGAGCCCCTTCTTCGCAGTCGGGACCGGTTCCGGCGGGCGCGGTTCTGTGGGGCGGTCGCCGCCCGGCTCGGGGAGACGCATCAGACCTCGAGGAGTTCGGCTTCCTTCTTCTTCAGCGCGTCGTCGACCTGGTCGACGTGCTTCTTCGTCAGGGTCTCGAGGTCCTTGTCGCCGCGGGCGATCTCGTCGTCGGAGATCTCACCCTTCAGGGCGTCGAGGTCGTCCTTCGCGCGGCGACGGATGTTGCGGATGACGACCTTGTGGTCCTCGCCCTTGCCACGGACGAGCTTCACGAACTCCTTGCGGCGGTCCTGCGTGAGCTCGGGGATCGTCACACGGACGATCTCGCCGTCGTTCGACGGGCTGGCGCCGAGGTTCGGGAACGTCGCGATGGCGCGCTCGATCTCCTTGAGCGCCGACTTGTCGTACGGCGTGACGATGAGCGTACGCGCCTCGGGCGTCTGGAGCGACGCGAGCTGCGCGAGCGGGGTCGGCGTCCCGTAGTAGTCGACCGGGATCTTCTGGAAGAGGGCGGCGTTGATGCGTCCGGTACGGACGGTCGCGAAGTCGTCCTTGGCGACGTCGACGGCCTTCGCCATCTTCTCGGTGGCTTCGGTCAGGACATCACTGATCACGGTGGTTCTCCTTCGGTACTGCGTCGAGTCTAGTCAGCGTGCGGGTCAGTTGCTGACGACCGTGCCGATCCGCTCCCCGCGGATCGCGGCCGCGACGTTGCCCTCGCCCTCCATGCCGAACACGTGCATCGGCATGCCGTTGTCCATGCAGAGCGAGAACGCGGTGGCGTCGACGACCTTGAGACCCTGCAGCAGGGCGTCCTGGTACGTGACGTGGTGCAGCTTCTCGGCCGTGGCGTCCTTCTTCGGGTCGGCGGTGTACACGCCGTCGACACCGTTCTTGGCGACCAGGACCTCGTGCGCGTCGATCTCGAGCGCCCGCTGCGCCGCGACGGTGTCGGTCGAGAAGTACGGCAGGCCCGCACCGGCACCGAAGATCACGATGCGCCCCTTCTCGAGGTGCCGCTCTGCCCGCCGCGGGATGTACGGCTCCGCGACCTGCGTCATGCTGATCGCCGACTGCACCCGCGTCGCCGCACCGGCCTGCTCGAGGAAGTCCTGGAGCGCGAGCGCGTTCATCACGGTCCCGAGCATGCCCATGTAGTCGGCACGCCCGCGGTCCATGCCGCGCTGCGAGAGCTCGGCGCCGCGGAAGAAGTTGCCGCCGCCGACCACGATGGCCACCTCGACGTCCTGCGCGGCCTGCGCGATCTCCTTGGCGATGGTGCTGATGACGTCCGGGTTCACCCCGAGGGACCCGGCCCCGAACGCCTCCCCCGACAGCTTCAGCAGGACCCGGCGGCGTCCGGTCTTCTCGTTCGTCATGTGGCGCACCCTTCGTCGAATGTCTCGTGGGAATCTACCCGGCCGCAGCCGGTCCGGCGGAGGAGGCCGTGCCTCCAGGCCGGGTCCGCGCGTGTCGCAGCGCGCAGAAAACGGGGCCCGGAACCGATGTGGTTCCGAGCCCCGTCACGGGTTCGTTACGCGCCGACCTTGACGCGGGCGAAGCCCTGGATCGTCAGACCGGCGTTCTCGGCGGCCTTCGCGACGGACAGCTTGTTGTCCTTCGCGTAGTCCTGCTCGAGGAGCGCGACCTGCTTGCGGTACGCGTTGAGGCGACCCTCGACGATCTTCGGCAGGGCGGCCTCCGGCTTGCCCTCCTCGCGCGTGATCGCCTCGACGGTCGCGCGCTCCTTCTCGATGGCCTCGGCCGGGATCTCGTCGCGGGTCAGGTACGTCGGGTTCGCGAACGCGACGTGCTGGGCGATCGAGCGCGCCTCGGCGGCGTCGGAGCCCGCGTACGCGATGACGACGGCGATCTGCGGCGGCAGGTCCTGGCTGGTCTTGTGCAGGTAGACCTCGAAGGCGTCGCCCTCGACACGGACGACCGTGCGCAGCGCGAGCTTCTCGCCCAGCGCGGCGGCGGCCTCGTCGATCGTCTCGGCCACCGTCTTGCCGTCGAGCGGCGCGGCGTTGCCGGCCTCGACGTCGGACGCACCGGCGGCGGCGACCGCGGCGACGACCTTGTCGGCGAGGGTGGTGAACTTCTCGTTCTTCGCGACGAAGTCGGTCTCGCTCGCGAGCTCGACGACGGTGGCGGCGCCACCCTCGGTCGTCGCGACGACGACACCCTCGGAGGTCGCGCGGTCGTCGCGCTTGGCGACGGCCTTCGCGCCCTTGATGCGGAGCAGCTCGACGGCCTTGTCGTAGTCGCCGTCGGCCTCGACGAGCGCGTTCTTCGCGTCCATCATGCCGGCCCCGAGGTCCTCACGGAGCTTCTTCACGTCAGCAAGGCTGTAGTTGGCCATTGACTGGAGTCCTTTCTGGACTGTGGTTGTGGGGAGAGAAGGAAGGGGCGCCGAGCCGACCGGCCCGACGCCCCCGGTGACTACTCGGCCGAGGTGGCTTCGGCGTTCTTGGCCTCGTCGGCGATCGGCTCGCCGATCTCCTTCGCGGCGACCTGCGCGTCGGCGTCGTTCTCCTCGACGGGGGTCTCGGCTGCGGGAGCGGCCTCGGCTGCCGGAGCAGCCTGCTCGCCACCCTGCTCACCGGAGAGGAGCTCCTGCTCCCACTCGGCCAGCGGCTCGGCCGTCTCCTCGTCGCCACCGTTGTGGCGGGTCTTCAGGCCCTCGGCCGCGGCGTCGGCGACGATGCGGGTCAGGAGACCGACGGAGCGGATCGCGTCGTCGTTGCCCGGGATCGGGTACGTGATCTCGTCGGGGTCGCAGTTGGTGTCGAGGATGCCGATGACCGGGATCCCGAGCTTCTGCGCCTCGTCGATCGCGAGGTGCTCCTTCTTGGTGTCGACGACCCAGAGCGCGCTCGGGGTCCGCGTGAGGTTGCGGATACCACCGAGGGTCTTGTGGAGCTTGTCCAGCTCGCGCTTCTTGATGAGGAGCTCCTTCTTGGTGAAGCCCTTCGTCGTGTCGTCGAAGTCGATCTCCTCGAGCTCCTTCATGCGCGCGAGGCGCTTGGAGACCGTCTGGAAGTTCGTGAGCAGACCGCCGAGCCAACGCTGGTTGACGTACGGCTGGCCGACGCGGGTCGCCTGCTCGGCGATGGAGCCCTGCGCCTGCTTCTTGGTGCCCACGAAGAGGATCGTGCCACCGTGCGCGACCGTCTCCTTGACGAAGTCGTACGCGCGGTCGATGTAGGCCAGCGACTGCTGCAGGTCGATGATGTGGATGCCCGAGCGCTCGGCGAGGATGAAGCGCTTCACCTTCGGGTTCCACCGACGGGTCTGGTGTCCGAAGTGGACGCCGCTGTCGAGCAGCTGGCGGATGGTGACGACGGCCATGCCGTCCCTCCTTGTTCTCGGCGCACGACTGTTGGGCCGTGCGCACGGTTGCGGTTGTGTCGGTCACGACCGGTGGTCGTGGCCCCTGGCGCCCTGCCCGCGCGGCCGCCCGCTCGCGAGAACGGGACCGGTGGCCGCGGGACGTGCCGTTGGACGAGCGGTGTCGTTGCAAGCACTGTGGACGCGCGAAGTCAGCGCGCTGGAGCGCGCTGCGGTGGCAATGCTAGCAGGTCCCGGTGACCTGCCCGACGCGGGATGGGATGCGGACCGTGGACGCACGGGAGGGGGGGGGGGGGGGGGCCCCCCCCCCCCCCCCCCCCCCCGGGGGGGGGGGGGGGGGGGGGGGCCCCCGGGGGGGGCGGGGGGGGGCCCCCCCCCCCCCCGCGCCTCCCGTCAGGTGGTGACGCCGGTGGACGCTACTTCGCCGAGACCGTGTCGCCCTCGGCCGAGATGCCCATCTCCTCGAGGGAGCGGCCCTTCGTCTCGGGGATCTTCGCGATGACGAAGAACAGGGACAGCAGGGCGAACAGCGCGTAGATGCCGTAGGTGACCGTCAGGTTGAAGCCGGACAGCACCGGGAAGGAGATCGTGACGAGGAAGTTCGCGATCCAGTTGGCCGCCGAGCCGACGCCCAGCGCGGTCGCGCGGATGCGGTTCGGGAACATCTCGCCGAGCAGCACCCACATGAGCGGACCCCAGGTCGCGCCGAACGACACGACGAAGAGGTTGGCGAAGACGAGCGCGATGAGGCCCCAGGCGCCCGGCAGCTTCGGCTCACCGTCGACGATCGTGGCCTGGGAGAAGGCGATCGCGACCATCGTGAGCGATACGAACATCCCGGAGGAACCGGCGATGAGCAGCGGCTTCCGACCGAGCTTGTCGACCGTGAAGATCGCGATGAAGGTGACGGCGACGTTCACGACGGAGGTGATCGTCGAGATGAGGAACGACTGCTCCTCCTTGAACCCGACCGCCTGCCAGAGGGTCGTCGAGTAGTAGAAGATCACGTTGATGCCGACGAACTGCTGCAGCACGGCGAGGATGATGCCGACCCAGACGATGGGCTGCAGGCCGAAGCGGTTGCCCCGGATGGAGCCCTTCTTCTCGTTGGCTTCCTTCTTGATGCCGTCCTGGATCTCCTCCAGGCTCGTGTTCACGGTGTCACGCGGGACGATCTTGCCCATGACCTCGCGGGCGTCGTCGGCACGGCCCTTCGAGAGCAGGAAGCGCGGGGACTCCGGCAGCGTGATCGCGAGCACGCCGTAGACGACGGACGGCACGACACCGACGAGGAACATCCAGCGCCAGGCGGCCAGGCCGAGGACCTGCTCCGACGCACCGCCGGCGGTCACCGCGAAGATCTGGTCGGAGAGCAGCGCGGCGAAGATGCCGAGCGTGATGGCGAGCTGCTGGAAGGACGCCAGACGGCCACGGATCGCCTTCGGGGACACCTCGGAGATGTACGCGGGGGCGATGACCGACGCGGTCCCGATGCCGAGGCCGCCGACGAGGCGCCAGACGACCAGGTCCCAGGTCGCGAACGCGAACGCCGAGCCGATCGAGCTGACGAAGAACAGCACCGCTGCCCAGAACATGACGCGGGTGCGGCCCCAGCGGTCGGCCAGGCGGCCGGCGAAGTAGGCGCCGAACGCGCAGCCGATGAGCGCGGAGGCGACCGCGAAGCCGCTCGCGGCCTCGGACAGGCCGAACTCGCCCTTGATCGCGTCGACGGCTCCGTTGATGACGGAGGAGTCGAATCCGAAGAGGAAGCCGCCGACTGCCGCCGCGATGGCGAACAGGGTGACCTTCCCCTTGAACGCACGGTCCTCGCCGTGCTGGGTGGACGTGTTCGACACGGTGCTCCAGGTTCTTGCCGCCGTGCTGGGTGGCGCACGGTGCCCCGGCGGTCGGCTGGTTCGCCGTCCGAGCGGCGTTGCGTGTTCCGGAGCGGCCCCGACTGTACTCGCTGGCGGCTCGTGGGGCACATCGAGGTGCGGCGGGGCGCGGCGGGCGGTGGGTCGTGCGGGGTCGCACGCGTTCTGGGGTCGTCGTGGATCGCGCGGGTTCTCCGACGTTGCGCGCGTCGATCGACGCGCGTCGTGTCGCAGCCGGCACCTGGCGCGCTGCTCCGCCGCCGCCCCTGCACAGGCCTGGAGGCAGCGGGCACCGTCCCCAGGTCGGCTCGCCGCCGCCGATGGGCCGGTCCGGCTCGACGACCCTCGTCACATGAGACGGTCACCGTTCCTCCTCCCCCGACCCGAGCGGCCGTTCGGGTTCCTCGTCCTCGCGGTCGCGCTCGTGGTCGCGCTCGTGGGCCCGCGTCTGCCGGGGCGTCCGGCGACCTCCGACGAGGCAGGCCGGTCGACTGCG
Organism: Curtobacterium oceanosedimentum; assembly: GCF_040545555.1. Lineage (NCBI taxonomy): Bacteria > Bacillati > Actinomycetota > Actinomycetes > Micrococcales > Microbacteriaceae > Curtobacterium > Curtobacterium oceanosedimentum. The sequence continues at coordinate 52,833 of NZ_JBEPMD010000001.1, read as the reverse complement.
ACGATCGTGGCGGGCGAGGCCGAGGCCCCGCCGCCGTGGGTCTGGCCGACGGGCACGCGCGAGGTCGTCCGACCGTTCGAGGCGCCCGCGGACGACTACTCGGCCGGACACCGCGGCATCGACCTGGCGTCCCCACTCGGGGCCTCCGCCGTGGCCGTCGCGGACGGCACGGTGTCGTTCGCCGGCCAGGTCGCCGGCAGGGCCGTCGTGACGATCGACCACGGGGAGGGCCTCGTGAGCACGCTCGACTCCGTCGAACCCTCGGTGGCGCCGGGTGACGCCGTCCAGCAGGGGACGGTGGTCGGTGTCGTCACGGTCGGGCACTGCCCGGCCACCGATCCGTGCGTGCACCTCGGTACCCGGGTCGACGGTCAGTACGTCGATCCGCTGCGGTTCCTGTCACCGGCAGCCTGGCCCGTGCTGCTCCCGGAGTCGGCGTGGCCGGGGTGACGTGACGGAGGCCGCGAGGCGGTGCGGCGGGACGGCGTCGAGACCCCCGCCCGGCCGTTCGCCGTCAGGCGCGGGGGTGCGCCGTCCGGTAGACCTCGCGGAGGCGTGCGGACGACACGTGCGTGTAGATCTGCGTCGTGCCGAGGCTCGCGTGCCCGAGGAGCTCCTGCACGGCCCGGAGGTCCGCTCCCCCGTCGAGCAGGTGCGTGGCCGCCGTGTGCCGGAACGTGTGCGGCCCGCTCGGCCCGGCACCGGGCAGGTCCTCGAGGGCCCGCGCGACGACCCGGTACACGCTCCGGACCCCCAGCCGGCCGCCCCGGTCGCCGAGGAACAGTGCGTCGCCTCCGGAGCGCTGCGCCCGCACCTGCCCCGGGGACCGGTCCGGCGTCTGCGCCGCAGCCCGGGCCGCCAGGACCGGACGCCCCCGGTCGAGCCATGCGTCGAGCGCGTCCCTGGCGGGTACGCCGAACGGCACCACGCGTTCCTTCCCGCCCTTGCCGAGCACGCGGACGGTCAGTCGGGAACGGTCGACGTCCTCGACGTCGATGCCGACGAGCTCGCTCACCCGGATCGCCGCGGCGTAGAGCAGTTCGACGACCGCCAGGTCCCGGAGTGCACCCGGGTCGTCCGTCCCGGCACGGGCGGCGAGCCCGTCGAGCACCGACCGGACCTGGTCCGTCGACACGACGCGGGGCAGGTGTGCGGACCCCTTCGGCGCGCGGAGCCGAGCGGCCGGGTCGGTGTCGAGCACACCGGTCTCGCTCGCCCAACGTGTGAAGGCACGGACCGAGGACGACCGGCGCGCGATCGTGGACCGCGCCAGTCCGCGCTGGTCGGCGTCCCAGAGCCAGTCGCGGAGCGCCTCGAGCCCGAGGCCGGTGGTGGTGCCGATCCCCCGCTGCGCGGCGAACTCCACCAGCTGGTCGAGGTCGTTCGCGTACGCGCGGACGGTCTGCTCGCTGAGGCCACGGGCACTGCGGACGTGGTCGAGGAACGACTCCACCGCCGCCACGAGTCGCGCGTCCGTCTGCTCCGCCACGGGCCCAAGGGTAAGCGCCCACCGTCGTCACGACCTGGCCCACCCGCCGCCGGTGTGCCGGACGAGTCCCTGCAGCTCGGCCAGCGCGAGGGCGTCCGCCACCGCTCCGGTCGACATGCCCGACCGGACGGCGATCTCCTGCTCGCCGAGCGCCCGCCGTCCCAGCGCGTCGAGCACCCGGACCACCTCGGGGTCCTGCCGCCCACCGCCGAGCGGCTCGTCGCTCCGGGGCGCACCGCCCCGACGTGTCCAGCGGCCTCGGCCGGACCGGCCGCGCGGACCGACGACGGCGTCGACGGGGTCGTCCGGGCCCACGACGATCTGCGCGCGCCCCTCGGCGACCAGCCGGTGGCACCCCACCGACGCGGGCGACGAGAACGCACCCGGGACGGCGAACACGGGCCGTCCGAGCTGCGCGGCGTGGTGCGCGGTGTTCAGGGCTCCGGACCGGGCGCCGGCCTCGACCACGACGGTCGCTGCGCTGATCGCCGCGATCAGCCGGTTGCGCGCGAGGAACCGCCAACGCGTCGGTCGGGTCCCCGGCGGTGACTCCGCCAGCAGCGTCCCCTGCCGCGCCACGTTCCGGAGCAGCTCGACGTTGCCCGTCGGGTAGAGCTGGTCGATCCCGCCCGCCAGCACCGCGACCGTCGGGGTGCCTGCGGCGACGGCGACCCGGTGGGCGGTGGCGTCGATGCCGTACGCTCCACCGCTCACCACCGTGCACCCGGCATCGGCAGCGGTCGAGGCGATCTCCGCCGTCGCCTCGGCCCCGGCCGCGGTGTTCGCACGCGACCCCACCACGGCCAGGCCCGGCCCGGAGGCGCGCCGACCCGAGCGGGTCCAGAGCACGACGGGCGCGTGCGGGCCCAGGTCGTCGATCCCGGCCGGCCACGCTGCCGTGCCCGGGACGACGAGTCGCGCGCCGACCGTGCCCGCGGCGGCCAGCGTCGTCAGGACGTCCACCCGTCCGAGCCGCGGGTTCCACCGTTCGAGGGCGACCCGCAGCGTCCGGGCGAAGGACCCCGGGGACTCCGTTCCGGGCACCTGCCGATCGGCGCACGCGTCGAGCAGGTTCCTCGGCCCGTCGTCTCCGGCAGCGCGCACCAGCGCGAACGAACGCTCTGCTCCGAGCTCCTGCACGAGCAGTCCGGCCACGGCATCACCGGGCTCGACGACGGTCGACCACGCAACCCGTGCCGCTGCCTCGACCGGGTCGACCGCGTCGGCACCGCCCGGACCGAGGGCTGCCGCGACCGTCCCGAGCAGGTCCTGCGCCTCGTTCACAGCGCACTCCGCAGCGCGAGCGCCTCGCGCACGTGCCGTGCACCCGGACGGTCGTCGCCCTGCAGGTCGGCGAGGGTCCAGGCGAGCCGCATGGTCCGGTCCCAGCCGCGCATCGTCAGCGTGCCGAGGTCGAGCGCCCGGTCGAGTGGCTCCGTGGCGCCCGGCTCCGAACGCCCCTGGCCGCGGAGCCAGGCGCCGGACACCTCGGCGTTCCGGGTCCACCCCGTGCCGGCGAGCCGGGTCCGCATCGCGCCCCGCGCCGCCTCGACCATCGCCCGTGCCGCAGCCGTGGTGGGGGTCGTCCCGTCTTCACCGCGGATGAGCCCGGTCGTCACCCGCGGGACGCGCACCCGGATGTCCATGCGGTCGAGCAGCGGCCCGGACATGCGGCCGAGGTACCGACGGACGGTCGCCGGCGGGCACTCGCACGGCTGCTGCACCGACCCGGCGTTGCCGCACGGGCACGGGTTCGCGGCGAGCACGACCTGGCAGCGTGCGGGGAACTCGGCGGCCCCGGCCGCGCGGTGGACGGTGATCCGACCGGACTCCAGCGGCTGTCGCAGTGCGTCCAGCACCGCGCGCGGGAACTCGGGTGCCTCGTCGAGGAACAGGACGCCCTGCGTCGCGCGCGACACGGCTCCCGGCCGGACCGTCCCGGAGCCCCCGCCGATCAGGGACACCGCCGACGCCGAGTGGTGCGGGGCCTCCCACGGCGGCCTGGTCGTCCACGACGCGACACCGTGCCCGGCGACGGACCGGACGGCCGCGACCTCGAGGGCCGCGTCGTCGTCGAGGTCGGGGAGCAACCCGGGCAACCGTTCGGCGAGCATCGTCTTGCCGGCACCCGGCGGTCCGACGAGCAGGGCGTGGTGGCCCCCGGCGGCAGCCGCCACGACCGCCCGGACGCCGGTGGGGTTGCCCACGACGTCGGCCAGTTCGGCGACGGGCGAGCGTTCGGGGAGCACCGGCGGAGCGGTGACCGGATCGACCTCGACCGGCGGCAGGAGCGCTCCGGCGTCGATCGCCGCGGCGCGGAGCGAGTCCACGGCACGCACCTCCACGCCACGCACGAACCGCGCCTCGTCGAGGTTGCCCGCGGGCAGCACGACCCGCTCGGCTCCGGCGTCCCGTGCCGCGAGCAGCATCGGGACCACTCCGGGGACGGGTCGGACCCGGCCGTCGAGCCCCAGCTCCCCGATGTACACGACCCGCTCGCTGACGCGGGGTGCGACCTCGGCCCCGGCGAGCACGGCCATGGCGATCGCGAGGTCGAACCCGGACCCGCGCTTCGGGATCGCCGCCGGCGTCAGGTTCACCGTGATCCGTCGGGCCGGGAGGGGCGCACCGGCGTTCGCCGCTGCTGCCCGCACCCGTTCCCGGGCCTCGCCCAACGAGGTGTCCGGCAGCCCGATGATGCTGAACGCGGGCAACTGACTCGTCAGGTGCGCCTCGACCTCGATCCGTCGCCCGGTGACCCCGAGCAGGGCGACCGCCGCGGACCGGCCGATGCCGGTCACAGGATTCCCTCCAGGTGCTCGATCCCGAACACGTCCCCGGCGACGTGCACCGCCACCGCGTCGAGTCGGACGGCCGGGGCGTGCGTGTCCGGGTGCGCGGCGAACCACATCGGCACCAGTCGTCGGAGCCGCGCGGTCTTCCCCGCGGTGATCGCCTCGAAGGGGTGCCCCGTCGCCGTGCCCGCTCGCGTCTTGACCTCGACGAAGACCAGGGTCCGCCCGTGCCAGGCGACGACGTCGACCTCGCCCCGGGCACACCGCCAGTTCCGCTCCACCAACCGGTACCCGCGCGCCGTGAGCCATTCCACCGCGCGGTCCTCGCCGTACGCACCGAGTGTTCGTCGTTCCATGTCGTCGCCTCCACCGACGACGATGCGGCAATGCATCCCCGTGCCATCGGCCGCACACCAGAACTGTGGACGAGCAGTTGGGATGGAAATGCTGTGCAGGAATGACGAGACCCCGGACGCCGTCAGGGCATCCGGGGTCTCGTGCGGTCGTGCGTCAGTGCGCGGCTGCGTACGCTTCCTGCACCTGGGTCGAGATACGGCCGCGGCTCGAGACCTCGTAGCCGTTCTCCTTGGCCCATTCGCGGATCTTCGCGAGTTCCTCGGAGTTCCCGCGCTTCGGCGCGGACTTCGGTGCAGAACCGTTGCTGCTGCCGGAACGACGACCGGAGACCTTCCGCGCCGCCGCGACGTAGTCGGAGATCGCTTCGCGGAACTTGTCGACGTTGTCGTCGGACAGGTCGATCTCGTAGTTCGAACCGTCGAACGCGAACTCGACGGTGCGGCCTTCGCCTGCGGCGATGGGCGAGTCGTCGAGGTCGTCGACGAGCTGGACGGTGACCTTCTGTGCCATGTCGTGCTCCTGGTGTGAGGGATTGTGGCCCCCGTGACGACGAGTCACGGGGAAAGCTTCCCCACCACCGTAGCGCGACAATTGCAGGAATGTGTTCGGAAAAGCACCTGAGTCGCAATTCCGAAGAAACTGTGGATCACTCGTCGAGTGCGAGTTCCTTGGGGAGTTCGAGTTCACGAGACGTGAGTTCCTCGACGTTCACGTCCTTGAACGTGAGCACGCGGACGGACTTCACGAAGCGATCCGAACGGTAGACGTCCCAGACCCACACATCGTTCATCGTGAGTTCGAAGTAGAAGTCGTGCTCGGTGTCACGGCGGACGAGGTCGACCTCGTTCGCCAGGTAGAACCGCCGCTCGGTCTCGACCACGTACCGGAACTGCGACACGACGTCGCGGTACTCGCGGTACAGGGCAAGTTCGACCTCGCGGTCGTAGTCGTCGAATTCGTCGTCATCCATCGCCCGCACAGTCTACGGCGAGTCGAGCGGGCGTGGACGCAGCCCGATCAGCCCGCGACGGAGAGCTCGTCGAAGCCGTCGAGCGCGACGCTCGACGCCTGGTGCAGCCAGCTCTTCCGGTGCAGCGGGTGCGCGCCGACGGAGCGGATGCCGTCGTAGTGCGCGGTGGACCCGTACCCCTTGTTGGACGCCCAGCCGTAGTGCGGCGCGTCCTCGTGCGCGGCGACCATCAGGGCGTCCCGTTCGACCTTCGCCACGACCGACGCGGCAGCGACCGAGGCACAGTCCCGGTCCGCCTTGACGCGCACCACGACGTCGAGCGGACCACCGGTGGCGACGAGGTCGGTCGGGACGGCCCGCGACAGCCAGTCGAACGACCCGTCCAGCACCACGACGGCATCGTCGAGGCACAGCCCGTCGCCGACGAGCGCGCCGAGTGCCGCCGCGCCGGCCTGCCCGAGCGCGGGCACGATCCCCTGCTGGTCCACCACGTCCGCCGACGCCATGCCCACGGCGGTGTGCGCCCACCGTCGAACGACCGGCACGAGTTCGGTGCGGCGAGCAGCGGACAGCAGCTTCGAGTCGGCGAGCCCCTGCGGCACGCGCCCGATGTCGAGCGTCACCGCCGCGACCCCGACGGCCACCGGGCCGGCGATGGCGCCGCGGCCGACCTCGTCCATGCCGATCACCGTCACCCGACCGGAGCCGAGCAGCTTCTTCTCGACCCGCAGCGAGGGCCGGACCGGGGTCACCGGTCCTTCTCCTCCACGCCCGCGAACACGTCGGGGTAGTCGTCGAGCCAGGTCCACCGGCTGGTGGGCCACGAGATGACGAAGGCCCTGCCGGTCACGTCGGACAGCGGCACGAAGCCCTTGGACGGGGTGTCCCGGTTGTACCGGGAGTCCTTCGAGTCGTTCCGGTTGTCGCCCATCACCCAGATCGTGCCCTCCGGCACGGTGACGGAGAACGGGTCCGCCGAGGCCGGCGCGCCGCTGGGCAGCAGTGTGTACGGCTCCTTGAGCGGGACGCCGTTCACCGACATCTGCCCGAGGTCGTTGCAGCACGTCACCTTGTCACCGGGCAGGCCGATCACCCGCTTGATCAGGTGGTCGTCGCTGTCGCCGGTCCCCAGGCCGACCTGGGTGAGGAGCCAGTCGATCGCCTTCGCCGGCTGCGTCGTGGGCGCGACACTCGGCACGTCCGCGCCGCTCAGCCACCCGCCCGGGTCCTTGAAGACCACGACGTCGCCCCGCTTGAGCGACACCACGTCCGGCACCAGCTCGTTGACGATCACCCGGTCGTTGACCTGCAGTGTGTTCTCCATCGACTCCGACGGGATGTAGAACGACCGGATCAGGAACGTCTTCACGAGGAACGAGACGAGCAGTGCCGCGAGGAAGATGATGACGAGGTCCCGCAGGAACGTCAGGACGCCGTTGCCCTGCTTCTCGGCCCGTGGGCGGCGCCCCGATCCTTGCGTGGTGTCCGTCATGTCCGCTCTCGTTCACGAGCACGCTCGAGCAGCGTGCCGACCCACGCCCGTACTCGTCGGGCGTGGAAGACCCGGCGCCCCGTGGGGCGCGCTCAACGGGAAAGCCCCCCGTCGATGCACAACCGTACATCGGCGGGGGGCGTCCAGTGGAACCCGGCTCGCGGGCCCTCACTGTGAAGGCGATCAGGCGTCGCGCTTCTCCTTGATCTTGCGGCGGGCCGCCTTGCCGCGGAGCTCGCGCAGGTAGTACAGCTTCGCGCGACGGACGTCACCGCGGGTGACGACCTCGATGTGGTCGATGATCGGCGAGTGCACCGGGAACCAGCGCTCGACGCCGACCTGGAAGCTCACCTTGCGGACCTTGAAGGTCTCGCCGAGGCCGTGGCCCTGACGGGCGATGACGACACCCTGGAACACCTGGACACGCGAACGCGTGCCTTCGATGATGTTGACGTGCACCTTGATGGTGTCGCCGGGGCGGAAGTCCGGGACGTCGGTGCGCAGGGACGCTGCGTCGACGTGGTCGAGGAGCTGCATGTTCGTTCACTCTCTGCGGACGCGCACGGGTCGCCGCGGATCGGTGTGTGGAAAGAAGTGTGCGTGCCCGGAATCGGCGACTCCCCCGTGGCAGAGTCCAGCCAGGGCACAGCGGTCCATCATGCCACAGGGACGCCCGCACGCAAAACGACCAGGATGGACGCATGATCGAACTCCGCACCCCCGCCGAGCTGGAGGGCCTGCGCGCCGCCGGCCGGTTCGTCGCCGACGTCCTCGACGAGCTGCTCGAGACCGTCGACGTGGGCGTGAACCTGCTCGACCTCGACCGCGTGGCCGCGGGGATGATCGCCGACCGCGGCGCGGTGAGCTGCTACGTCGACTACCACCCCTCGTTCGGCAACTCCCCCTTCGGCCGCAACCTGTGCACGTCGGTGAACGACGCAGCGCTCCACGGCCTGCCGCACGACCGCGTGCTCGTCGACGGCGACCTCGTCAGCCTCGACTTCGCCGCGAGTGTCGACGGCTGGGTCGCGGACTCCGCCGTCACGGTGCAGGTGGGCACGGCCCGCGACGAGGACCAGCGACTCGTCGAGACGGTGGAGCGCGCACTGTCCGCCGGCATCGAGCAGTTCCGGCCGGGCAACAAGCTCGGCGACGTCTCGTACGCCATCGGCCGGGTCGCGAAGGACGCCGGCTTCACCGTCAACACGCAGTTCGGCGGACACGGCGTCGGGCGCACCATGCACGGTGACCCGCACGTCCCGAACGACGGGCGTCCGGGCCGCGGTCTGAAGCTCCGCCCCGGTCTCGTGGTCGCGATCGAGCCGTGGCTGATGCAGGGCACCGACGAGCTGGTCCAGGACGAGGACGGCTGGACGCTGAAGAGCGTCGACGGCTCGCGCGCGGCACACGTCGAGCACACGGTCGCGGTCACCGAGGCCGGTCCCGAGGTCCTCACCCTGCGTCGCGCCCAGCGCGGCGAGGCGACCGCCTGACGGACGGGAGGCGCGGTGCGACCCCGCCCCGCGCCTCCCGTCCGGACACGTCCGCGGGAGCGCCAGACCACTCCGAACAGTCGGCGGCAGACTGTCGCCCTCGCGGTACGGACCGACAGCCGGGCCGAACGACAGCCAGACAGCCGGACAGGCGGGCAGCGACCCGGCGCTACGCGTCGGGCAGCAGGTCCGGACGGACCCGACGAGTCCGCTCCACCTGCTGCTCGTGCCGCCACGCGGCGACGCGGGCGTGGTGCCCGCTGAGCAGGACGTCCGGCACCTCGAGGTCCCGCCAGACCGAGGGCTTCGTGTACGAGGGGTACTCGAGCAGGCCGTCCTCGTGCGACTCCTCGACGAGCGACTCCGGGTTGCCGACGACGCCGGGGACCAGTCGGCCGACCGCCTCGATCATCGCCATCGCGGCGACCTCGCCGCCGTTCAGCACGTAGTCCCCCAGCGAGAGCTCGACGACCGAGCACCGTTCCGCCGCCCACGCGAACACGCGCGCGTCGATGCCCTCGTACCGTCCGCAGGCGAAGACGAGGTGGTCGTGCTCGGCGGCCAGTGACCGGGCGATCGACTGGCGGAAGGGAGTCCCGGCGGGGGTGGGGACGACGAGCGTCGACGACCCGTCCTCGCGGAGGATCGACGACAGTGCCTGCGCCCACGGCTCGGGCTTCATGACCATGCCGGCCCCACCGCCGTACGGGGTGTCGTCGACCGTGCGGTGCCGGTCGGTCGTCCAGTGCCGCAGGTCGTGCACGTGCACGTCGAGCAGCCCGTCGACGCGGGCCTTGCCGAGGAGCGAGACGTCGAGGACGGAGAAGAACTCCGGGAAGATCGTGACGATGTCGATCCGCACGATCAGCCCTGCGGGTCGGTCGGGGTGACCGTCTCGGGCCGCGAGGTGTCCTCGGGGTCCTCGAACAGTCCCGTCGGCGGCGTCACCGTGACGGTGCCCGCCGCGATGTCGACCGTCGGCACGATCGCCGAGACGAACGGCACCAGCACCTCGCCGCGCGACGGGGTGTCGATCGCGAGCAGGTCCTGTGCGGGCAGGTGGTCCACGCGTGCGACCGTCCCGACCTCGACGCCGTCGCGGAGCACGCGCAGGCCGACCAGCTGGTGGTCGTACCAGGCGTCGTCCTCGCCGGTCTCGGCGTCGGCGTCCTGCTCCACCCAGAGGATCGCCCGCGCGAGGGATTCAGCAGCGGTGCGGTCCGCGACGCCCTCGAAGAAGGCGACCGGGTGGCCGTTGTACCAGCGGAGTTCGTCGATGGTCAGGGTCTTGCCCGACCACGGCGAGTCCGAGGGGACCTGGAGCGTGAACTCCGCCCCCGGCGTGAACCGACGATCCGGGTCGTCGGTGTAGAGCTCGAGCTTGATGCCGCCCTTGAGCCCGTGCGCCTTCGTGATGCGACCCACCCGGAGTTGGGTCGTCTCCCTAGGAATCGGTGTCGACCACGTCGACCCGCACCCGCTTGCCGTCGGCGAGAGCCGACACGAGGGTGCGGAGCGCCTTTGCGGTCCGTCCGGCGCGACCGATCACGCGACCGAGGTCCTCGGGGTGCACACGCACCTCGAGGACCTCGCCACGCGCAGAGGTGGAACTGGCGACGCGGACGTCGTCCGGGTGATCGACGATCCCCTTGACGAGGTGCGTCAGCGCAGAGTCGAGCAAGGAATCAGGCCTCGGTCGTCTCGGCGGCGTCGTCGGCCGACTCGGCCGGAGCGGCGGCGGGGGCCGTCTTCTCCGACTTCGGCTTCAGGACGGCCTTCTTGGCGGTGTCCGCGACGAAGGCCTGCTTCGGCTCGGCGACCTTGACGGTGGACTCGGTGTTGCCCTCGCCCTTGAACTTGCCCCAGTCGCCGGTGAGCTTGAGGAGCGCCGCGACCTGCTCGGTCGGCTGCGCGCCGACGCCGAGCCAGTAGAGCGCACGCTCGGACTCGATCTTGATGACCGAGGGCTCCTCGGTCGGGTGGTACTGACCGATCTCCTCGATCACACGACCGTCGCGCTTGGTGCGCGAGTCGGCGACGACGATGCGGTAGTAGGGCGCACGGATCTTGCCGAGACGCTTGAGACGGATCTTGACAGCCACAATTACTCCTGTTGCGTGTTGTTGTGGTTGAACCGGAACCGCGGGCGTGGGGGCACGCGCGGTGGAAGCTCGAAGGAAGTCGCGACCTGCTGGATAGAGGGTCGAGCAGACGCGATTCGACCGTTCATTCTTGCAGGTTTCCGCCGCAGAAGCGAGCCGGGACGCGCCGTGGTCGCCGTGGTGTCACGGCGCAAGGGTACGGACGGCGTCGATCGCCTCGCTCGTGGCGCGGACCGCGTCGACGCTCCGGGCGTCGCGGGCACCACCGACGACGGCGAACGGCACCCCGGCGGCAGCCAGGCCCGGTGCGAGCCCCGCCCCGGCGACGCCCTCGGTGACACCCTCGACCGCGGGCGAGCGTTCCTGTCCGGCGCACACGACGACGTGGTCGGCGGACACCGCGGTCTCCCGACCGTCCTCGTCGCGGATCCACAGCGTGCCGGGCTCGATGCGCAGGTACTCCTGCACCCCGCCGATCATCCGCACCCCCGCGTCACGGAGCCGTCCGACGGCCACCCAGCGGGACGTGATGCCGATCCCCTGGCCGAACTTCCCGGACCGTCGGAGCACCGTCACGTCGGCACCGGGTCGGAGCGTCCGTCCCACCGCGGGCAGCCGTTGCGGGACGTCGCCGACCAGGTCGTCGGCCACGGTGACGTCCCACCGCGCGGCGAACTCCGCCGCACGCACGGCCTCGTCGGGCGACTCGACCAGGAAGGCCGCGGTGTCGACGCCGATGCCACCGCCGCCGATCACCGCCACGGTGCCCGGCGGCACTCCATCGCGCAGGGCGTCCTCGTAGGAGACCACGTGCGGCAGCTCGGCGCCCGGCACGGCGAGGCGTCGCGGAACCACGCCGGGCGCGAGGACCACGGCGTCGCTGTCGAGCAGGTCCGCGGTGGTGGCCGTCCGACCGAGGCGCACCGTGGCCCCGCGCTCGTGGAGCTCGGCGCGGGCCGCCTCGACCGTGGCGGCGTAGTCCTCCTTGCCGGGGACGGCGGCGGCCAGCGCGAACTGGCCGCCGAGCGTGTCCGAGGCCTCCCAGAGCGTCACGGCGTGACCCCGCCGAGCAGCGTCCACCGCGGCAGCGAGCCCGGCGGGGCCACCACCGACGACGTCGACGCGCTTGGGTTCGGTCGTCGGACGCAGCGGCAGGGCGAGCTCGCGGCCGGCGCGCGGGTTCACGAGGCACGACACCGGCTGCCCGACGATCGAGCGGTCGAGGCACGCCTGGTTGCAGCCGATGCACGTGTTGACGAGGTCGAAGCGGCCGTCGAGCGACCGGCGGACGATGTCCGGGTCGGCGAGGAACGGACGGGCGAGGGCCACGGCGTCGACCTGCCCGTCCCGGAGCACCGCCTCGCCGTCGCGCAGGTCGGTCATCCGGTTCGACGCGATCACCTGCACGTCGGGGTGCGCGGATCGGCGGACCACGCCAGCGATGCGCTCGGCGTAGGCGAGCCAGGCTCCGTGCGGCACCGAGGCCTGGACGGTGGGCGTGCGCGACTCGTGCCAGCCGATGCCGACCGACACCGCGTCGAGGCCGAGCGGCAGCAGGTCGTGCACGAGCGCGTCGACCTCGTCGTCGGTGGTCGACCCGGGCATGAGGTCGGCCCCGGACAACCGGATCGTCACCGCGAGGTCGGGGACGGCCGCACGGACGGCTCGGACGACCTCGATCGCGAAGCGACGGCGTCGGACCGCGTCCCCGCCCCACTCGTCGTCGCGGAGGTTCGTCAGCGGCGACTGGAACTGGTTGACCAGGTACCCCTCGGACGCCATGATCTCCACGCCGTCGAAGCCGATCGCAGCAGCGGACCGTGCAGCCGCGGCGAAGTCCTCGATCGTGTGGCGCACCTCGGCGTCGGTGAGCGCGACGGGCTGCACCCCGCGTGCAGCGGCCCACGGCAGCGCCGAGGGAGCCACGACGCGCTGGGGTCGCCCGTGCCGGTCGACCATGCCGTTCGCGAGGGCGTACCGGCCGGCGTGGAAGAGCTGCGCGAGCACCGCCCCGCCCTCGTCGTGCACCGCGTCGACCGCGACCCGGAACCGCTCGTCCGCTCCCCCGACGCCGAACACCGCGAAGTCGGGGCCGCCACGCGCCTCGTCGCTGACCGCGATCCCCCCGGTGACGATGCACCCGACCCCGCCGGCGGCCCGCTCCCGGTAGAACGCTGCCATCGCGGCGCCACCGTCGTCGAGGACCTCGAGCCCGGTGTGCATCGACCCCATCACCACGCGGTTCCGCAGGTGCAGCGGACCGAGGGCCCACGGCGACGAGAGGACGGCGAGGTCGGACACGGCAACGCTGCTCATGGCCACCACTCTGCCGGACGACGTGCCCGGGACGGAGTTCCTTGTGCCGACCCTCCAACCCGACGGGCAGGATGGCCCCATGGACATCCGCTTCACCGAGTCCCGCCCGTCGACCATCGGCGTCGAGTGGGAGCTCCCGCTGGTCGACCGCGGCACCGGCGACCTCGCGCCCCGCGCCCCCGCCGTGATCGCCGCCGTGCAGGAGCGTCTCGGTGACCACGACCGGGTGACCGAGGAGCTCCTGACGAACACCGTCGAGGTGGTCACGGGCGTGCACGAGACCGTCGGTGGGGCGACGAGCGAGCTCGCGGGCATCATCGGCGAGGTGATCGACGCCGCCGAACCGCTCGACGCGCAGGTGATGTGCTCCGGAACCCACCCGTTCGCGCTGTGGGACCAGCAGGAGATCACCGCGGACAGCGAGCACTACACCACCCTGATCGACCGCACGCGGTGGTGGGGTCGGCAGATGCTCATCTGGGGCGTCCACGTGCACGTCGGCATCGACGACCGCGACAAGGCGGTGCCGATCATGAACGCGATGCTCGCGTACGTGCCGCACCTGCAGGCGTTCACCGCGTCGAGCCCGTTCTGGGGCGGGACCGACACCGGCTACGCCTCGAACCGCGCCCTGATGTTCCAGCAGCTCCCCACCGGCGGGCTGCCCCCGGGCATCGACGACTGGCGCGGTTTCGAGACCGTGGTCGACGACCTGACGAGGACCGGCGTGATCGACGGGTTCAAGGACCTGCGCTGGGACATCCGCCCCTCGCCGGGGTGGGGCACGCTCGAGAACCGCGTGTCCGACGGGGTCTCGACGCTGCACGAGGTCGGCGCGGTCACCGCGTTCGTCCAGTGCCTCGTCACGGCGCTGTCCGACCGGCTCGACCGCGGCGAGAGCCTGCCGTCGATGCAGCCGTGGTTCATCCGCGAGAACAAGTGGCGCGCCGCCCGGTACGGCATGGAGGCGGAGATCATCACGAACGCCGCCGGCGACGAGCGCCTGGTCACCGACGAGGTGCACGACCTGGTCGCACGGCTCGCTCCCGTCGCGGAACGTCTCGGCTGCCAGCAGGAGCTGCACCACCTCGACACGATGATCGCCGAGGGCGCGTCGTACCAGCGGCAGCTGCGGGTGGCGCAGGAGAACGGCGGCGACCTCCGCGCGGTGGTGCGCCACCTGGTCACGGAGCTGCGGGAGTCGCTCTAGACGCGACCCACGGACGGACGGGAGGCCCGGTGCCAGCTGGCACCGGGCCTCCCGTCCGTCATCCGGTCGCGGCTAGCGACCCAGGAACTTCTGCAGGCTGGCCAGCTCTTCCTCGGTGGGCGCCTTGCCACCCTTCGGACCGCCGAGCCCGAGACCGGAACCGGTGGGTGCCTGCTGCTGGGGCTGCGCCGCCGCACCCGACGCGAGGGCCGCGCGCTTGGCGGGGTTGCCGACCTTCTTCTTCTTGGCGCCGCCCTGCTGCTGCTTCTTCTTGCCGCCGTGCATGCCGGGGATCGGACCCATGCCGGGCATCTGCGGGACGCCACCGCGCGCGACCGTCTTCATCATCTTCGCGGCCTGCTCGAAGCGGTTCACGAGGGCGTTGACCTCGGTCACCGTGGTGCCGGAACCCTTCGCGATGCGGAGTCGACGGGAGCCGTTGAGGAGCTTCGGGAGCTCGCGCTCCTGCTTCGTCATCGACTGGATGATCGCCTCGGTCCGGACGATCTCGCTCTCGTCGAAGTTGTCGAGCGCCTCGCGCATGCCCTTCGCGCCCGGGAGCATGCCGAGCATGCCCTTGATCGAGCCGGCCTTGCGGAGCTGCTGCATCTGCGCGAGGAAGTCGTTCAGCGTGAACGAGTCGGTCGCGATCTTCTCGGCGACCTTGCGCGCCTCGTCCTCGTCGAACGCGGACTGCGCCTGCTCGATGAGCGACAGGATGTCACCGAGGTCGAGGATGCGGCTCGCCATGCGGTCCGGGTGGAAGGGCTCGAAGTCGTCGAGCCCCTCGCCCGTGGACGCGAACATGATCGGGCGACCGGTGACGCTGGCGACCGACAGGGCCGCACCACCGCGGGCGTCGCCGTCGAGCTTCGACAGGACGACGCCGGTGAAGTCGACGCCCTCCTGGAACGCGCGGGCGGTCGTGACGGCGTCCTGACCGATCATCGCGTCGATGACGAAGAGGACCTCGTCCGGGTCGACGGCCTTGCGGATGTTCGCCGCCTGCTTCATGAGCTCGGCGTCGACACCGAGTCGACCGGCGGTGTCCACGATGACCGTGTCGTACTGCTGGTCGACCGCGGCCTTGATCGCGTTCTTCGCGACCTTGACCGGGTCGCCGACGCCGTTGCCCGGTTCGGGAGCGAACACGTGCACGCCGGCCTGCTCGCCCACGACCTGGAGCTGCTGCACGGCGTTCGGACGCTGGAGGTCCGCCGCGACGAGCATCGGGGTGTGGCCGTCCTTCTTGAGCCACTTGCCGAGCTTGCCCGCGAGGGTGGTCTTGCCGGCGCCCTGGAGGCCGGCGAGCATGATCACCGTCGGCGGCCGCTTCGCGAACTCGAGCCGGCGCTGCTGCCCGCCGAGGACGCCCACGAGTTCCTCGTTGACGATCTGGACGACCTGCTGCGCGGGGTTGAGCGCCTTGTTGACCTCGTCCGAGAGCGCGCGTTCGCGCACCGAGCCGGTGAAGGCCTTGACGACCTCGAGCGCGACGTCCGCGTCGAGCAGGGCCCGGCGGATCTCACGGACGGTGCCGTCGACGTCGGACGGGGACAGACGACCCTTGCTCCGCAGGTTGCGGAAGGTCTCGGTCAGCCGGTCGGAGAGTGAGCCGAATTGTGCCATGGTCCGACGATTCTACAGGGCGACCCCCGACCGCCCCGGACCGCCGGTGGACCAGTTGTTGGACTGCGTCCAGGAACCGGGGTAGCGTGCTCGACGTGCCCCAGCTCGAGATCATCCGCTGGCCCGGGCTCCTCGACTACGAGGAGGGCCTCGCCGTCCAGCGGTCGTTCCACGCCGACGTCGTCGCCGGCGACTCCCCCGGCGTCGTCGTGCTCTGCGAGCACCCGAGCGTCTACACCGCCGGGCGCCGCACCGAGCCGGCTGACCTCCCGACCGACGGATCCCGGGTCGTCGAGGTCGACCGCGGCGGACGCATCACCTGGCACGGACCCGGACAGCTCGTGGCCTACCCGATCGTCCGGCTCGCCGAGCCCCTCGACGTCGTCGCGTGGGTCCGCGACCTCGAGCAGGTCCTCGTCGACGCCGCCGCCGCCGTCGGTGTCCGTGCCGAACGGGTCGACGGTCGGAGCGGCGCCTGGGTCCCCGGTCCCGCCGGCGCGCCGCACGCGAAGGTCGGTGCGATCGGGCTGCACGTGGCGGAGGGCGTGACGAGCCACGGCATCGCGCTCAACTGCACGAACGCGCTCGACGCCTACGGCGCCATCGTCCCGTGCGGCATCGCCGACGCCGGTGTCACCACGCTGAGCGCCGCCGCAGGGCGCACCGTGACGGTGGACGAGGTCGCCGCCCTCGTCGGGCCGCGAATTCAGCAGGCGGTCGACGGCATGCACGCCGGTCGTCGCATCAGCTCCACCAGCACCACGCGACAGGAGGTCGCCGCATGACCCTCGCCCCCGACGGCCGCCGCATGCTCCGGGTCGAGGCCCGCAACGCCGCGACACCCATCGAGACGAAGCCCGCCTGGATCAAGACCCGCGCGACGCAGGGCCCGGAGTTCCGCGACCTCTCCGCACTGGTCCGGGACAAGCAGCTGCACACCGTCTGCCAGGAGGCCGGCTGCCCGAACATCTTCGAGTGCTGGGAGGACCGCGAGGCCACCTTCCTGATCGGCGGCTCGCAGTGCACCCGGCGCTGCGACTTCTGCCAGATCGACACCGGCAAGCCGAGCCCGCTCGACCGCGGCGAACCCCGGCGCGTGGCGGACTCCGTCGTGTCGATGGGCCTGAAGTACGCGACCGTGACCGGGGTCGCGCGCGACGACCTCGACGACGGCGGTGCCTGGCTCTACGCGGAGACGATCCGGCAGATCCACGAGCACTCCCCCGGCACCGGCGTCGAGATCCTCGTGCCGGACTTCAACGGCCGCCCCGACCAGCTCGGGCAGGTGTTCGACGCCCGCCCGGAGGTCTTCGCGCACAACGTCGAGACGGTCCCCCGGATCTTCAAGCGCATCCGCCCCGCGTTCCGCTTCGAGCGCTCGCTGGACGTCATCACCCAGGGCCGTGACGCCGGGCTCGTGACGAAGTCGAACCTCATCCTCGGCATGGGCGAGGAACGGGACGAGGTCGTCGACGCGCTCGAGCAGCTGCACGAGGCCGGCACCGACATCATCACCCTGACGCAGTACCTCCGGCCGTCGCCGCGGCACCTGCCCGTCGCACGCTGGGTGCGGCCGGAGGAGTTCGTCGACCTGCGCGAGATCGCCGAGGACATCGGGTTCTCCGGCGTGCTCGCGGGCCCACTGGTGCGCTCGTCCTACCGGGCGGGCCGGCTGTGGGCGCGCGCGACGGTCGCGCGCGGGGGCACGGTACCGCCGCACCTCGCCCACCTGCTCGAGGCGTCACCGGGGCGCCAGGCCGTGTAGCGCAGCTCCGGGCCGCCAGGCCGTACAGCGCAATCCCGGGGCGCCCGGCCGTACAGCGCAGCTCCGGCGACCGACCGACGGACGGACGGGAGGCCCGGTACCAGCTGGTACCGGGCCTCCCGTCCTCGCGGGGTCACGTCCGACGTGACCGGCCGTCGCTACGCGCGACCGCGGATGCTCCGGAGGAGCCAGCCGATGACCGCCAGCAGGATGAGCACGATGCCCACCCAGAGCAGGAACTTCAGCGCACCGACGAAGATGCCGCTGAAGAGCAGGACGAGGCCGACGATGATCGCGATGATCAGCAGTGCGGGCATGAGGGTCTCCAATCCCTGGAACGAGACCGAGCGGATGCCCGGGCCGTCAGGGACGCTACTCCCCGCCGCGTGGACGCGTTCGCCGGGAGCGTGACGGAGGCGCCGCGACGGTCAGCCGACGAGGTTCTGGACGAAGACGTGCGGCGTGAAGCCGGTGAGGTCGTTGATGCCCTCGCCCTGGCCGATGAGCTTGATCGGGATGCCGGTCTTCTCCTGCACGCTGAGCACGAACCCGGCCTTCGCCGACCCGTCGAGCTTCGTGATGACGAGCCCGGTGACCCCGGCGCCCTCGATGAAGGCCTGCGCCTGGGCGAGACCGTTCTGCCCGGTCGTGGCGTCGAGGACGAGCAGCACCTCGGCGATCTCGGTCTGCTTCTCGACGACGCGCTTGATCTTGCCGAGCTCGTCCATCAGACCGGCCTTGGTGTGCAGGCGGCCGGCGGTGTCGATCACGACGATCTCGGTGCCGTCGCGCATGGCCTTCTCGACCGTCTGGTACGCCACCGAGGCCGGGTCCTGACCGGGCTGCGCCGGACGGACGACCTCGACCCCGGCGCGCTGCGCCCACGTCGCGACCTGCTCGACCGCTGCCGCGCGGAAGGTGTCCGCCGCGCCGACCACGACCGTGCGGTCGTAGGTCTTGAGGAACTTCGCGAACTTGCCGATCGTCGTGGTCTTGCCGACGCCGTTCACGCCGACGACGAGCACGACCGCCGGGCGGTTGCTGAGCTTGAGCGTCGTGTCGAGCTTCGACAGGCGCTCCTCGAGCACCTCGCGGAGCATGCGCTGCAGGTCGGCGGGGTCCGTCGTGCCGTACCGGTCGACCCGGGCGTGCAGGTCCTCGATGATCTCGTCCGCGATGTCGGGGCCGAAATCCGCACCGATCAACGCGGTCTCGAGGTCGTCCCACGTGGTCTCGTCGATGGTCTTCCGCTGGAACAGGCCGCGGAGACGGGAGGACAGTGACCAGGAACTCGCCATGCTCCCAGCTTAGGGCGCGACGAGCAGCACCCGCGCCCGGTATCCTCGGTTCCTGAAGGGGAGTACTCCCGCGCGGCGCACCCGTCAGTACGGTCTGGGACGATCCAGACCCGGGACGCCGGTCGTGTCGGACCAGTCGGTCGACACGGCGGAGGAGACCTTCAGGCATCGGCGTACCCGCTCGGCGGGACGCCCCGAACCTGAAGGACATCCATTGGACGTTCCCCTCTTCGTCTGGCTCCTCACCATCGCGGGCATCCTCGCGCTGCTGGTGTTCGACTTCTACTCGCACGTGCGCACCCCGCACGTGCCGCACATCAAGGAGTCCGCGTTCTGGTCGGCGTTCTACGTCGGCCTGGCGATCCTGTTCGGTGTCGGGATCCTGGTCTTCGGCGGCGGTCAGGCCGGTGGCGAGTACTTCGCCGGCTGGTTGACCGAGAAGGCCCTGTCGGTCGACAACCTCTTCGTCTTCCTGATCATCATGTCGAGCTTCGCGGTGCCGAAGGAGTTCCAGCAGAAGGTCCTGCTGGTCGGCGTCGCGATCGCCCTCGTCGCCCGCGGTGTCTTCATCGCCCTGGGCGTCACGATCATCGAGAACTTCTCGTGGGTCTTCTACCTGTTCGGCGCGCTGCTGTTCTGGCTCGCCTGGTCGCAGGCGCGCAGTGGGAACGACCACGGCGCCGAGGAGGGCGACTCCCGGCTCATCCGTGTCCTGCGTCGCGTGATCCCGACCACCGACGACTACCACGGCGACAAGCTCACCGCGAAGGTCGACGGCAAGCGCCTGTTCACCCCGATGCTGCTCGTCATGGTCGCGATCGGCCTGACCGACGTGCTGTTCGCACTCGACTCGATCCCCGCGATCTTCGGTCTCACGCAGGACGCGTTCATCGTGTTCACCGCGAACGCGTTCTCACTCCTCGGTCTGCGTCAGCTGTACTTCCTCATCGCGGGCCTGCTCGAGCGGCTCATCTACCTCGGTCAGGGCCTGGCGGTCATCCTCGCCTTCATCGGTGTGAAGCTCGTCTTCCACGCGATGCACGTCAACGAGCTGCCCTTCATCAACGGCGGCGAGCACATCGAGTGGGCCCCGGAGATCCCGATCTGGTTCTCGCTGAGCTTCATCGCGCTGACGATCGCCGTGGCCACCGCCGCGTCGCTCATCGTGTCGAAGAAGCGCCAGGAGCGCGGCCTGACCCCGACGGGACAGCCGAAGGAGGCCGTGGAGGCCGACGCGAAGTAGTCGTCACCACCTGACGGACGGGAGGCGCAGTGCCAGCTGGCACCGCGCCTCCCGTCCGTCCGCGGCGGAACCGGGTGCTCGAGACTCACGCTGAGCGACGGTCCTCGGGCTCAGGGGCGCGAGAACTGTCGCTGAGCCCGAGACTCGGGCCGCCCGGCGCCGGCCAGCCGCGCTACGCGACCGCGTCGGCGGGCTCGCGCCGCTGCACGCGCTGGCCGACCACGGCGGACACGCCGTCCTGGCGCATCGAGACGCCGTACAGCGCGTCGGCGATCTCCATCGTGCGCTTCTGGTGCGTGATCACGATGAGCTGCGACGACTCCCGCAGCCGCTCGAACACGGTCAGCAGCCGCCCGAGGTTCGCGTCGTCGAGCGCCGCTTCGACCTCGTCCATGATGTAGAACGGCGACGGTCGGGCGGTGAAGATCGCCACGAGCAGGGCAACCGCCGCGAGCGACCGCTCCCCGCCCGACAGCAGCGTGAGACGGTCGATCTTCTTGCCCGCGGGCTTCACCTGCACGTCGAGCCCCGTCGTGAGCATGTCGTCCGGGTTCGTCAGCGTGAGCGAGCCCGTGCCGCCCGGGAACAGGATCGGGAAGATCACGTCGAACGCGGCCTTCGTGTCGTCGTAGGCCGCCTCGAAGATCGTCTGCATCTTCGTGTCGAGCTCCTCGATGATCGTGAGGAGGTCGGCGCGGGTCTTCTGCAGGTCGTCGAGCTGCTCGGCGAGGAACGCGTGCCGCTGCTCGAGCGCCTGGAACTCCTCGAGCGCGAGGGGGTTCACCTTGCCGAGCCGACCGAGGTCCCGCTCCGCCGCCGCGAGCCGCTGCTCCTGCTCGGCCCGGACGTACGGCACCGTCGCGACGTCGGCCGGGTCGACCTCGTCGGTCGTGTCGAGCTCGGGCAGCGCCGGGCCACCGGGGAGGGTCGACTCGGCGTCGACGAGCTCGGGCACGTCGACGTCGACGTCGGCGGCGCCCGCTCCGAGCGCGTCGGCGGCGCCCGCACCGAGCGCGTCGGCGTCGTCGGAGCCGTCGGCGTCGTCCGGTGACGGGGCGGAGGAGTCCGCACCGTCGGCCGCCGCCCGCGCCCGCTCCGCCTCGCGGTGTCGCCGTGCGAGCACCCGCGGGTCGACCAGGACGTCGACCGGCACCGGGACGTCGGGCCCGTACTCCGCGACGAGCACGGCCTCGTTCAGACCGAGGTCGCTCTGCGCACGGTCGAGCACGCCGGACACGTGCAGCTTCTTCTCGTAGATCTCCATCTCGAGCGAGTGCACGCCGTCGGTGATGGTCTGCAGCCGCTCACGGAGCTCGCGCTCCTCGTTCCGGACGACCTGCAGCTCGGTGTTGCGCTTCGTGCGCTCGGCCTCCTCGGTCGCGAGCAGCACGCGGGCCTCGGCGAGCGACCGGTCGACCGCCCCGAGTACGCCCGGCAGGTCCGCGAGGACGCCCTCGGCCACGGCGATCTGCCCGCGGCGGACCACCGCCTGCCGCGCTGCCTCCTCCGCAGCCGCGCGCTCCGCCTCGAGCTGCCGCTGCAGGCCGGCCGCCCGGTTCCGCTCCGACCGAGCGCGCTCCCGCACGGTCTCGACCTGGATGCGCTGCTCGATCTCCGCGGCCCGCGCAGCCTCGACGGCGTCCTGAAGCGCCGGGCGCCCGGACGCGTCCACGACGGGTCGCGGTCGCTCCTCGAACACCCGCAGGGCGTCCTCGGCCTCCGCCAGCGCGGAGTCGGCGGCCTCGACCGCGCCGTCCGTCTCGGCCAGGGCGGCGCGCAGGCGCTCCACCTCGGCCGCGGCGTTCTCGGCGCCGGCCCGGACTGCGGCACTCGAGCGGTCGTACTCGGCGACCGCCGCGGTGTGCGCACGCAGTGCACGGTCGGCCTCGTCCGCACCGCGGCGCGCCTCGTCGACCTCCTGACGCGCGGTCTGGAGGTCCGTGGCAGCGTCCGCCGCGTCGGCCGCGACTGCGTCGCGCCGGCCCTGTGCGTCGTCCCGCTCCGCCACGAGCTCGATGCGCGACACCGTGCGGGCGCCGCCACCGGTGACCCGGACGGTCCGGACGAGGTCACCGGACCGCGTCACGACCGTGGCGTGCGGGGCGGCGGCGAGCACGGCCTCCAGGTCGACGTCGTCCGCCACGGCGACCAGCGTCGTGCGGAGCACCGCGGTGACCGCAGGCGGTCCCTGCACCACGTCGAGGGCCGGTCGCACGCCCGGCGGCAGCGCGTCGGGCAGCCCCGGCCCGTCGAGCTCGGCGTCCGCGACGACGACGTCCACGCGGCCGAGGTCGGCGTCGCGCGCGTGCGTCACCGTGGCGAGGGCCGTGTCGCGGTCGGCGGCGAGCACCGCGTCGGCCAGCCCGTCGAGCGCGGTCGCGACGGACGCCTCGAAGCCGGCCTCGACGGTCAGGGCGTCGGCGAGCCGACCGAGCACGCCGGCTCGCCGCGCGTCGATGACCGCCTGGGACCCGTCGCGGACGTCGATCGACATCCCGAGCGCGGCGACCCGGGCGTCGAGGGCGTCCCGCTCGCGCTCGAGCGTGTGGAGCCGGTCACGCAGGGCGTCGCGCGCGGTCTGCGCTGCCTCGAGCCGCTGCCGCGCGGTGTCGTGCGCGGTGGCCAGGGCGTCCGCGTCGACACCGTCGGAGGGGTCGTCACCGATCTCGCGCAGGGCCGCGGCGGCGCGGGTCGCGCGGTCCTCGGCCTCGGCGAGTGCGCGGGTCCGACGGTCACGGTCCGCGGCGACGGCGGTGCGGCGCGACCGCTGCACGTCGACGGCGTTCCGGAGGCGCTGGGCGTCGAGGTCGTGCTGCGACACGCGTGCGGCCTGCGCGGCGATCTGCTCGTCGAGCGCGTCCAGGTGACCCCGGGCCTGTTCGACCGCGGCCGCCGCAGCGCCGGAGCCCGCGGCCATCTCGGCGGCACGGGCCTCGAGCCGCTCAGCCTCGGCACGGACGCCCTGCACACGTTCCGGCGTGATCGTCGGGCCCTGCTGCGGCGCGTCCGCCTGCTGGGCGAGGAACATCAGGCGCTGGTTCGCCAGGCTCGACAACCCGCGGAGCCGCTCCTGCACGCTCTCCAACCGGTGCACGACGGTCCGGGCACGGTCGACGGCGTCACCGACCATGCTCTGCTCGACCTGCTGCTGCCGGACACGCGTCTGGTCGAGCCGTTCCTGCAGGACGATGCGCTCGGACTTCCGTCCGGCCTCGACCTCCTGGTGCTCGTGGAGTTCGCGGCGCAGCCGGACGACGTCGTCGGCCAGGATCCGGGCCTTCGCGTCGCGGGCCACCGCGGCGACGGACTGCGCCTTGCGCGCCACCTCGGCCTGTCGACCGAGGGGCTTCAGCTGGCGCCGGATCTCGCCGGCCAGGTCGGAGAGCCGCGTCAGGTTCGTCTGCATGGCGTCGAGCTTGCGGAGGGTCTTCTCCTTGCGGCGCCGGTGCTTGAGGATCCCGGCAGCCTCCTCGATGAAGCCGCGGCGGTCCTCCGGGGTGGCGTGCAGCACCTTGTCGAGCTGCCCCTGTCCGACGATGACGTGCATCTCGCGGCCGAGCCCCGTGTCGCTGAGGAGCTCCTGCACGTCGAGCAGGCGGCAGTTCTCGCCGTTGATGGCGTACTCGCTGCCGCCGTTCCGGAAGAGCGTGCGGGAGATCGTCACCTCGGAGTACTCGATCGGCAGCAGGCCGTCCGTGTTGTCGATCGTCAGGAGCACCTGCGCGCGACCGAGCGGTCCGCGGGTCGAGGTGCCCGCGAAGATGACGTCCTCCATCTTGCCGCCGCGGAGGGTCTTGGCACCCTGCTCCCCCATCACCCAGGCGAGGGCGTCGACCACGTTCGACTTGCCGGAGCCGTTCGGACCGACGATGCAGGTGACGCCGGGCTCGAACGCGAACGTCGTCGGCTGCGCGAAGGACTTGAACCCCTTGATGGTGAGGCTCTTCAAGTACATGCGGGTCTCCGGGTGCTCGGTTGCGCGTCAGGCTAACGCGTGCGTCGGCGCGGAGCGGGTTGGCACACGGGGCACCGGTGGCTCGACCGGTTCATGAACGCCTCGCGCACGATCGTCGCGCCGCACCGCGGGCAGGGCTTCCCCTGCTGCCCGTACACCGCGAGGCGCTGCGAGAAGTACCCGGACTGCCCGTTGACGTTGACGTACTGCGCGTCGAAGCTCGTGCCGCCGTCCTCGAGTGCGCGGCCGAGGACGCTCCGGACCTCGGCCAGGAGCCGGTGCAGGTCGGCCCGGGGCAGCCGGTCCGCAGGGCGGTCGAAGTACAGCTTCGCGGCCCACAGCGACTCGTCGGCGTAGATGTTGCCGATGCCGCTCACGACACCCTGGTCGAGCAGGACGCGCTTGATGCCGCTCGATCGCTTCCGGGCCATCGCGACGAAGCGGTCGTCGTCGAAGGCCGGGTCGAGCGGGTCCCGCGCGATGTGCGACACCTGTGTCGGGATGCTCCACCGCCACGCTGCGTCCGGGTCACGGGCGTCGACCGCGCCGGCGGACCCGGCAGGCGCGCCGTCCACCGTCGGCACCATGGCGTCGATCGCCATCGAGCCGAAGGTCCGCTGGTCGACGAACTCGAGCTCGACCGGTGCCTCCGGACGGCCGTCGCGATCGGTCCCGGTCGGCTGCACGTCGATCAGGATGCGGCGGTGCTTCGCGGCCGGGCGACCGCGTCCGAGCAGGACCTGGCCGGACATCCCCAGGTGCGTGACGAGCGCCTCGGGACGGTCGCCGTCGTGTCCGGGCACCAGGGGGAACCACATGAACTTGCCCCGGCGCACCGCGGCGGCGATCGTGCGGCCCGTCAGGCGTTCGGCGAAGTCCTCGGCCGGACCGTCGTGCCGGGTCAGGGCGCGGTCGTCGACGACGTCGACGTGCAGCACCCGGGCACCGCTGACGGCGGGTTCGAGGCCGGCGCGGACGACCTCGACCTCGGGGAGTTCGGGCACGCGGTCAGGCCGCCCGGCCGGAGAGCCGCGTCCACGCCTCGAGCGCGGCGGCCATCTCGGCGGCCTTCTTGCTCGTACCGGACCCCGTCGACACGTCCTCGCCCTGCAGCACGACCGTCGCGTGGAAGGTCTTGTCGTGGTCGGGGCCCTCTTCGGTCACCCGGTAGGCCGGGTTGCCGAGGGACAGGCCGGCCGCGAGCTCCTGCAGGCTCGTCTTCGGGTCCATGGCGGCGCCGAAGCGGTCCGGGTCGACGAGCAGCGGCTCGACCAGTCGCAGCACCAGGTCCGTCGCTGCGTCGGGACCCGCGGACAGGTAGGTCGCTCCGATGACGGCCTCGACCGTGTCGGCCAGGATGGAGGCCTTGCCGCGACCGCCGGTCTGCTCCTCACCCTTGCCCAGGCGCAGGTACGAGCCGAGCCCGATCATCCGGGCGATCTCGGCCAGGGCGACCGTCGAGACGAGGCTGGCACGCCGCTTGGCGAGCTCGCCCTCGTCGAGGTCGGGGAAGGACCGGAAGAGCTTCACGGTCACGGCCTGGCCGAGGATGGAGTCCCCGAGGAACTCGAGGCGCTCGTTGTGCTTGATGCCCCCGTGCTCGTACGCGTACGAGCGGTGCGTGAGGGCGAGCTGCAGGAGCTCGGCGTCGATGTCGACGTCGAGGATGCCCTGCAGACGAACGACGTCCGGCCCCACGGGGCGGGACCCCGTGGCGCCGGACGTCGCTGTCATCGGTCGAGTCCGATCAGACGTCGGCGACCTTGCGGCCCTTGTACTCCATGTACAGGGCGGTGCCGGCCGAGTCCTCGACGACCTTCGCGCGGTGCGGGAGGCTGTAGGTGACCTTGCCGTTCTCGATCGTCTTCACGAGCTGGACCGGCGCGGCCTTCCACTGCGAACGACGGGCGTGCGTGTTGGCACGGGACTGCTTGCGCTTGGGAACGGCCATGGTGGTTCTCTTTCGGTTGGTCGGTGGTCGGTGTCGAGGTGCGTCAGGCCGTGCGGCCGTCGCCCTCGGGGCTCTGGGTGGGAGTGCTGTCGTCGGCGCCGCCGCGTTCCGCGTCGGTGCCCTGGAAGCCGCTCAGCGCGGCCCAGCGCGGGTCCAGGACCTCGTGCGGGGTGGTCTCGCCGAGGTCGGCCAGCCGCTCGCCCGTGACGGGGTCGAGGCCGGGGCAGTCCGGTCGGCAGACCGGCTGGAACGGCAGCGCCAGCACCACCGCATCTCGAACGACCGGTTCACAATCCACGTGGTCATCGTGAACGAAGAAGTCGAAATCCTCCGAGACATCGTACGCGAACAGCTCGGCGAAGTCGACTTCGACCGGTTCGCTGATGTCGATGAGGCAGCGCGAGCACTCCCCCGTGGCCTCGGCCGAGGCGTGTCCGGAGACCAGGACGCCCTCGTGCAGGCCCTCGAGCTTCACGTCGAGCTGGAGCGTGGTGCCCTCGCGCACGGCGATGACGCCGGCGCCCATCGGGTCCGGCACCTCGATGTCGAGCGAGTGCTCGCGCATCTCGCCCGGCCGGTGCGCGAGGTCGCGCACGCGCAGGGCGTAAGGGCTGTTCACGGGGGAAGACACGATCGACGAGTCTACCGCGATGTCGTGCGCACGTCGAGGAGGCCAGGAGCGCGGCGTGTCAGCGGCCGGGTGCTCGGCCGCGCAGCGCCCGGAGTGCTCGGCCGGTCAGCGCCCGGAGTACTCGGCCGGTCAGCGCCCGAGGTGCTGGGCCAGCGCGTCCGCGACGACAGCCGGCACGTACGGCGTGACGTCGCCGCCGAGCGTCGCGACCTGGCGGATGAGCGAGCTCGACACGTGCGCCCGCGACGCCTCGGGGAGCAGGAAGACCGTCTCGACGTCGGCCAGGTGCCGGTTCATGATCGCCATGGGCGTCTCGTAGGCGACGTCCTCGCCGGAGCGGACGCCCTTCACGAGCACCCCGGCTCCCACCTGGCGGCAGTAGTCGACGAGCAGCCCGGAGGTCCACTCCCCGACCCGCACGGTGTCCGGGAGGCCGGTCTCGACGAGCGACTGCTCGATGAGCCGGACGCGGTCGGCGGCGGCGAACATCGCCGGCTGCTTGTCCGGGTTGTGCACGACGAGCACGTGCACCTCGTCGAACAGCCGCGCGGCACGTCCGATGACGTCGAGGTGCCCGAGGGTCACGGGGTCGAAGGATCCGGGGACGACGGCGATCTGGGCCATGCCCGTCACGCTACCGGCCGCCCGGGTCAGTTCTTCCCGAGGAACGCGGCGTCCGACTCGTCGAGTCGCCGCGCCAGGGCCTCGCGGAGCGCGGGGTGGTCCCGCAGCTCGGGGTCCGGCTCGAGCACGCGCTCCGCCTCGCCCCGGGCGTCGACGATCAGGTCGGCGTGCTCGACCACCCGGAGCAGGTTCAGCGAGGACCGGCCGCCGGACTGTCGCTCGCCGAGCACGTCGCCCTCACGCCGGAGCTCCAGGTCGACGCGCGCGAGCTCGAAGCCGTCGTCGGACGCGGCCACCGCGTCGACGCGTTCGCGTGCGGTCGTCTCGGCCTCGGCGGTGGTGACGAGCAGGCACACCCCGGCGTACTGACCGCGACCGATGCGTCCGCGCAGCTGGTGGAGCTGGGAGACGCCGAAGCGGTCGGCGTCGAGCACCGCCATCATCGAGGCGTTCGGCACGTCCACGCCGACCTCGATCACGGTCGTCGCGACGAGCACGTCGACGTCGCCGGCCGCGAAGGACGTCATGACGCGGTCCTTCTCGTCCGCGGTCATCCGTCCGTGCAGGACCTCGATCCGGCGACCCTGCAGGACCGGCATGGCGCGCATCCGCTCGACCGTCGCGAGCACCGTCGCCGGGGCGTGCTTCGGCGTGTCGTCCTCGGCGGGCTCGGGGCCGCCGTCGTCCTCGGCGTGGGCGTCGTCGATCGCCGGGCAGACCACGAAGGCCTGCCGACCGTCGGCGAGTTCCTCGGCCATCCGGGTCCAGATGCGCCCTTCCCACCCGGGGTGCTCGGCCAGCCCGACGGCGAAGGTCTCGACCCCGGCACGGCCGGACGGCAGCCCGGTGATCGTCGAGACGTCGAGGTCGCCGAACACCGTCATCGCGACCGTGCGCGGGATCGGGGTCGCGGTGAGCACGAGCACGTGCGGCGGGGTCACGCCCTTGGTCCGCAGGGCCTCGCGCTGCTCGACGCCGAACCGGTGCTGCTCGTCGACCACGACCAGACCGAGCTCCGCGAAGTCGACCCGGTCGCCCAGGAGTGCGTGCGTGCCGACGACGAGCCGTGAGCTGCCGGACGCCGCCGCGAGCAGGGCACGCCGTCGTTCGTCGGCCGACTGCGAGCCCGTCAGGATGACCGGTCGGAGCTCGGCCGCGAGGTCGGGGCCGAGGAACTTCACGATCGAACGGAGGTGCTGCGCGGCGAGCACCTCGGTCGGCGCGATGAGGGCGGACTGCCCGCCGGACTCGGCGACCGTCAGCATCGCCCGGATCGCGACCAGCGTCTTGCCGGAGCCGACCTCGCCCTGCACCAGCCGGTGCATCGGCCAGTCCCCCGCCAGGTCGTGCGCGATCTCGGCACCGACGGCCTGCTGGTCGTCGGTCAGGGTGAACGGCAGCGACGCGTCGAAGCGCTCGAGGATCCCGTCGGGGGCCGCCCGACGCGGGGTGGCCGCGGTCGCCCGGGCGGCGATGCGTCGCTGCACCAGGGCGGTCTGCAGCACGAACGCCTCGCGGTAGCGCAGGGCGTCCTGTGCCCGCTTGAAGTCGGCGACCTTCTCGGGACGGTGCAGGAGCTCGAGCGCGCGGCGGAACGGCACCAGGCCGAGTCGCGTCCGTGCGGGTGCCGGGATCGGGTCCGGCAGGTCCGGCAGGGTGTCGAGGACGACCGCGATCGCCTTCGCGATCTGCCACGAGGTCAGCGACGCCGTGGCCGGGTAGATCGGGATCGGCTGCCGCGACCAGCGGATGGCTTCCTCGTCCTCGGGGTCGGCGGTCGCGCGGGGGTCGTCACGGTCGAACAGCTCGTAGTCCGGGTGGGCGAGCTGCCTGGCGCCCCGGTAGTCGCCGACCTTGCCGGCGAAGATCCCGCGGGCACCGGGCACGAGGTCCTTCGTCCGCCACCCCTGGTTGAAGAACGTCAGCGTGAGCAGGCCCTTGCCGTCGCCGATCTTCGCCTCGAGGATGGAGCCGCGACGCGCACGCATCGTCCGCTCGCGCACGTCGATGACCTCGGCCACGATCGTCACCGATTCGCCGATCGCGAGCGAGTCGAGCGCCGTCAGCGCCCCGCGCTCCGCGTACCGCCGGGGTGCGTGCTCGAGGAACTCACCGACCGTGCGGTACCCGAACGCCTTCTCGATCGCCGTCGCGGTCCGGCCGCCGAGGACCCCGCTCAGCCGGGCGTCGAGCGGCGCGGGACCGAGGTCGGGCCGCACCGGGGGTACGGCGGTGTCGGGGGTGTCGGAGGTGACCACGCCACCACGGTACCGGGCGGGTCCGACGCGCTGCGAGCCTCCCGGCCGACCTGTGGAGACCACGCACGCCGCTACGGTGGCAGCATGACCCGCATCATCGCCGGCGCCGCCGGTTCCACGACGCTCCGGGTGCCGAAGTCCGGCACGCGGCCGACGAGCGACCGCGTGCGCGAGGCCCTCTTCTCGTCGCTCGGCTCGCGCGGGCTCGTGGAGGGCACCTCGGTCGCGGACCTCTACGCCGGGACGGGCGCGCTCGGGCTCGAGGCAGCGTCGCGCGGGGCCGCGGAGGTCGTGCTCGTCGACCGGGCGTCCGCCGCCGCACAGGCGTGCCGGGCGAACGCGAAGGCCGTGCAGCAGCGGGTGCCGGGCGTGCGCGTCGACGTGCAGCCGCAGCCGGCACTCGGGTACCTGCGGAGCACGGTGCGGACCTTCGACCTGGTCTTCATCGACCCGCCGTACGACGTCGCCGAGCAGGAGATCGCCGACGTGCTCGAGGCGCTCGTGCCACGGCTCACCCCCGGCGCGGTGGTCGTCGTCGAGCGGAGCAAGCGATCGCCGGAACCGACGTGGCCGGTCGGGCTGGAGCCGTTCAGCAAGCGCAGCTACGGCGAGACCGTGGCGTGGGAGGCCGTCACCCCGGCCTGACGCTGGCGTGCACGCACGGCGCGTCCGGATGGCGCGCTCGCGGGCGGCGCGCGGTGGACTGCAGCGACACAACCGCTGTCGTACGACGTCAGAAGTGTCGTTGTGGGCGGCACCTGCGCACCTGGCCGCGGACGACCGGCCGGGAGGCTCGGCGCAGCCCCGGCGGTCAGCCCCCGGCACCGTCCCAGTCGGCGTACGGGTCCCACCCGGTCGTCGGGACCGGCTCGCCGCCGCGCACCAGGTCGGCGCTGCCGCTGCCGACGACCGTACCGATGCGCCGGAAGCCGCCGGGCAGCGCGACGTCGGGCGGGAAGGCCGCGAGCAGGCCGTGGTCCTCGCCGCCGTGCAGGGCGACTTCGTCGAGCCGGGGTCCCGGGTCGAGGTCGAGCGTCACCCGGCTGGCACGGGCGAGCCGTCCGCCGTCGATCGCCAGACCGTCGGACAGGTCGAGCATCGCCGTGGCACCGGCGGCGGCAGCGTGCACGCCGTCGGCGATCGGCGGGACCGGGCGCCGCTGCCGGTCGACGTCCGGGTCCGCGTCCGCCCCGCTCGCGACCACGGCCGAGCGCGACGGCTCCCCGTGCGCGTCGACCCCGTCGCGGAACAGCCGGGCGAGCCCCCGGGCGGCGCGGCCGAGCTCCCCCGAGACCGCGAGGACGTCCCCGGCCCGGGCTCCCGAACGCAGCACCGGCGCTCGCCCGCCGAGGTCGCCGAACGCCGTCACCGAGACCGTGAAGGTGGCCGAGGTCGACAGGTCCCCGCCGACCACGCCGCAGCCCGGCGCGAGGGCGTCCACTGCGGCACGCACCCCGTCCGCGAAGGACTCGAGCACCGCGACCGGGGTGTCCTGCGGTGCGGCGAGGGCGATCACGAGCCCGCTCGGCGTCGCGCCCATCGCGGCGACGTCGGACAGGTTCGTCGCTGCGGCCTTCCACCCGACGTCGGCCGGCGTCGACCACGCCCACCGGAAGTCCGGCCCGTGCACCATCATGTCCGTCGTGACGACGAACCGGCCGTCCGGCGCCGCGACCACCGCGCAGTCGTCGCCGGGGCCGACCACCGGCGCGCCCGCGGGCAGCCGGCGGACGATCCGGTCGAGGACGGCGAGCTCCCCCACCTGTCCCACGGTCGGTCCTGCCCAGGCGTCGTCCATCTCGTCCACGTCCGCAACGGTAGCCTGGACGTCGATGGACACCGTGCGCCGACCCCTCCGCTGGACCGCGATCGCGGGCGTCGCCGTGGCACTCGCCGCCGGGCTGACCGGGTGCACGAACGCCGTGTCGATGGCTCCCGCGCCGTCGGCGGACAGCGCAGCGTGCGCCGCCGTGCAGGTCCGGCTCCCCGCCACCGTCGGGAACGACCTGCCCTTGCGCGAGACGAACGCGCAGTCGACCGCCGCGTGGGGCGACCCGGCCGCTGCGTTGTACCACTGCGGTGTCGCGGTGCCGACGGTCTCCGACCTGCCGTGCTTCAGCCAGGGCGGCGTCGACTGGATCCGCGACGACCGCGGCGAGCAGGTCGTCTACACGACGTTCGGCCGCTCCCCCGCGGTGCAGGTCGTCATCGACTCGGCGAAGACGACGAACCAGGTCGTGCAGGACCTGTCGGACGTCGTGTCGATCCTGCCGGAGGACGGACACCGCTGTCTCGACCCCTCGGACGTGCAGGGCTGACCCCTCGACGTCCCGCACGGCGCCGGTCGTCAGCGGACGGCGACGCGTCCCAGCTCGATGAGCTCGGTGACCAGCTCGCCGTAGGAGACCCCGGACGCCGCCCAGCAGCGCGGGTACATCGACAGCGGGGTGAACCCCGGCATGGTGTTGACCTCGTTGACCACGAAGCCGTCGTCGGTCAGGAAGCAGTCGACGCGCGCCAGTCCGGCGCCGCCGATCGCCTCGAAGGCACGGGCACCGACGGAGCGGATCGCCGCGGTCTCGTCGTCGGTCAGGGGCGCGGGGCAGAGGAGCGCCTCGTCGCCACCCAGGTACTTCGACGCGAAGTCGTAGAAGCCGTCCTCGGCGACGACGATCTCGCCCGGCAGGCTCGTGCGCGGGACACCGTCGCGACCCTCGAGCACCGCGACCTCGACCTCGCGGCCGACCACGCGCGGCTCGACGATCACCTTCGCGTCGTGCTCGAACGCCAGGTCCATCGCGGCGGCGAGCTCCGCCGGCTCGTCGACCCGCGAGACCCCCATGCTCGAGCCGGCGCGGGCGGGCTTCACGAAGAGCGGCCAGCCGTGCACCGCGACGGAGTCGGCGACGGCGTCGGGGTCGGCGGTCCACTGCCGACGCAGGACGGTCGTCCAAGGGGCGACCCGGAGCCCGGCGTGCTCGAGCACGGCCTTCGCGGTGTGCTTGTCCATCGCCAGCGCGCTCGCCAGGACGCCGTCGCCCACGTAGGGCAGCCCCGCGACCTCGAGCAGGCCCTGCACCGTGCCGTCCTCACCGAACGGTCCGTGCAGGATCGGGAACACCACGTCGACCGCGATCGTCGTGACCGACCCGTCCGGGTGCGAGACGACGAGCTCGTTCGTCGCGGGAGAGGTCGGGAACGCCACGCGGGTGCCGTTGTCCGGCACGACGGGCAGTGCCCCGTCGCGGAGCGCCCACTGCGCGGGGTCGTCGGACTGAAGGGTGAACGCGCCCTCCTTCGTGATGCCGATCGGCACGACCGCGTAGGCCGACCGGTCGACGACGTCCATGATGCCGCCGGCCGTCACGCAGCTGATCTCGTGCTCGCTGGACCGTCCACCGAACAGCACGGCGACGGTCGTGGGGGCGGGAGCGATCGTGGGCATGGGAGTCCCCTCGGGGGTCGGGAGCGGACCGGTCACTCGCCCTGGGGCTCGTCGGTCTCGGTGAGGTGCGGCGCGATGTTGCGCGGGTCGAGCCTACCGGCGAGGACCTCGGCCACCTGGCCGACGATGGGCATGTCGACGCCGTTCGCCGCCGCCAGCTCGAGGATCGGGGCGACCGACGCCAGTCCCTCGGCGGTCTGGTTCATCTGACGGACCACCTCGTCGAAGCGGTACCCCTGTCCGAGCAGCCGACCCGCCGTGTTGTTCCGCGACAGCGGTGACTGGCAGGTCGCGATCAGGTCACCGAGTCCCGCGAGCCCGGACAGCGTCGACGGCTGCGCACCGAGCGACACCGCGAAGTCCGTCATCTCCGCGAGGCCGCGGGTGATGATCGACGCCTTGGTGTTCTCGCCGTAGCCGACACCGTCGACGATGCCGATCGCCACCGCGATGAGGTTCTTCAGCACGCCGCCGAACTCCGTGCCGATGACGTCGGTGTTCGTGAACGAACGGAAGTACGGGTTCGTGGCCACCGCGGCCACGGCGATGGCGGTCTCGAGCGACGTCGACGACACGACCGCGGCGGTCGGCTGTCGGCGGGCGATCTCGAGCGCCAGGTTCGGTCCGCTGGCGACGGCGATCCGGTCCCGGTCGATGCCGAGGCCCTCGTGCAGGACCTCGCTCATCCGCTTGCCCGTCGCCTTCTCGACGCCCTTCATCAGGCTGACGACCGGGACGCCCTCGGGCAGCAGCGGCGCGATCGCGGCGAGGTTCGAGCGGAGCGTCTGGGACGGCACCGACACGTAGACCTGCTCGGCGCCGTCGAGCACGGCGGACAGCGAGGTCGACGCGGTCAGCGTGCGGGGCAGGTTGATGCCGGGCAGGTAGTCGGAGTTCCGCTTCGTCTCGGTGATCTCCCGCGCGACCTCGGGCCGACGGGCCCAGACGACCGTGTCGGCGCCGCCCTCGGCGAGCACCTTCGCGAAGGTGGTGCCCCAGCTGCCGGCACCGATCACGGCGACACGCGGCTTGTCGGTGGACTGCATGACCACGCGGATGGCCGCGGTGTCGACGGCCCCGGGGGCGGCGACGGCGGGGTCCGGGTGGTCGTCGTGCGGGCGCAGGCCCGGGCGCTCGTCACTCAAACTTGCCGGTCTCCTTCTGGTTGTTCGCGGCGGGGTCCCACCGGGTCGCCGGTGCCTGCTCGCCACGGAGCTCCTCGAGCAGCTCGGTGATGCGCTGCATGAGGAGGTCGGTGGCCTCGAGCAGGGTCTTCTGGTCGAGCGGCCTGCCGCGGAACGCCGACAGGTCGACGGGGTCACCGACGATCACGTCGACGCGCGACGGCGGGAACAGACGCAGCTTCTTCGCGTACCGCGCCATGATCCGCTGGGTGCCCCAGTGGGCCATCGGGATGAGCGGGACGTCGTTCTCGAGCGCGATCCGCACCGCGCCGGTCTTCCCGCGCATCGGCCAGAGGTCGGGGTCGCGGGTGAGCGTGCCCTCGGGGTAGACGATGATCGCGCCGCCCTGCTCGATGACGGACTTGCCGCCACCGAGCGGGTCGTTCAGTCGCGTCCGCCCGGAGCGCTCGACGGGGATCTGACCCATGCCGGCCATGAGCTTGCCGACGACCGGGACGCGGAAGATCGACGCCTTCGCGAGGAACCGCGGCGCCCGGCGGGACAGCCAGACGGCCGTGCCGACCACGAGCGGGTCGATGTTCGTGAAGTGGTTCGGGGCGAGCACGAAGGCGCCGCCCTCGGGCAGGCGCTTCGGTCCGTGCCAGTGGTACCGGGCCGTGAACCGAAAGACCGGGATCACCACGGAGGCGGTGATGCGGAAGGCGGTGTTCAGCTCGCCGCGCCGCCACCGCCGCCCCGGGTTCGGGAGGCCCGTGGTGACGTCCGAGGCGGACGCGCGCCGCGCCTCCAGGCCGTCACCCGTGCCGCCGTCGTCGCCGCCGGCCGCGCCGCCGCCCGTCACGCCGCTGCCCGTCGTGCCAGCCACGTGCCTAGCCCGCGAAGTCGAAGTCGGCGCCGAGCTTGCGCAGCTTCGGGATGAAGTGCTCGTAGCCGCGGCTGATGATGCCGACGTTCGTGATGTGCGACTCGCCCTCGGCCGTCAGGGCCGCGATGAGGTGACTGAAGCCGCCGCGCAGGTCGGGGACGCGGACGTTCGCCGCGTGCAGCGTCGTCGGGCCGGTGATGACCGCGGCCTGCTCGAACGGCCGGCGGGCGACACGGCGGTCGTGGCCCGGGAGGCCCTCCTTGTGCACCACGATGTCGGCACCCATCTCGTTCAGGGCGTCGGTGAAGCCGAACCGGTTCTCGTAGACGGTCTCGTGCACGACGCTCGTGCCCTCGGCCTGGGTCAGGGCGACGACGAGCGGCTGCTGCCAGTCCGTCATGAAGCCGGGGTGGACGTCGGTCTCGACGACGACCGGGCGCAGGGTGGCGCGCTCGCGGTAGAAGCGGATGCCGTCCTCCTGGATGTCGAACCCGCCGCCGACCTTGCGGAAGACGTTGAGGAACGTCATGAGGTCCTGCTGGTCCGCACCCTCGACGAAGATGTCGCCGTTGGTGGCGAGCGCGGCGGAGGC
Source organism: Curtobacterium oceanosedimentum (assembly GCF_040545555.1). Taxonomy (NCBI): domain Bacteria; kingdom Bacillati; phylum Actinomycetota; class Actinomycetes; order Micrococcales; family Microbacteriaceae; genus Curtobacterium; species Curtobacterium oceanosedimentum. The sequence continues at coordinate 17,208 of NZ_JBEPMD010000001.1, read as the reverse complement.
CCAGCTGGCGGCCTCGTTGCGGTCGTTGATCGCGCGGTGCGTGTAGCCGCGGAGCGACTCGACGCCCTCGATGAAGATGGTGCGGCTCGGCTCGACCGTGACGATCGCGCCCATCTTCTGCAGGATCGCGATGAGGTCCATGATCTCGGGCTCGATCGCCGCGTTGCGCAGCTCGGTGACGCCCTCGGCCAGCACCGACGAGAGCAGGACCTGCTCGGTCGCGCCGACGCTCGGGTACGGCAGCTCGATCTCGGCGCCCTTGAGACCGTTCGGAGCCGTCAGGTGGATGCCGTTGAGCTGCTTGTCGACCACTGCCCCCATCGCGCGCAGGGCGTCGAGGTGGAAGTCGATCGGACGGTCGCCGATGCGGCAGCCGCCGAGGTCGGGGATGAAGGCCTCGCCGAGCTTGTGCAGCAGCGGACCGCAGAACAGGATCGGGATGCGGCTCGAGCCGGCGTGCGCGTCGATCTCGGCGAAGTGCGCCGACTCGACGTTCGACGGGTCGAGGATGAGCTCGCCTCGTGCAGGGTCCGTGATCCGCACGCCGTGCACCTCGAGCAGGCCGCGGACGACCTTCACGTCGGAGATGTCCGGGACGTCCTTGAGGATCGACGGGGTGTCGCCGAGCAGCGAGGCAACCATCGCCTTGGTCGCGAGGTTCTTCGCGCCACGGACCTCGATGCGTCCCACGAGCGGCTTGCCGCCCCGGATGACGATCTCGTCCGACTTGAGGCCGACGCGGGCCCCTGCTGCTGCTGCGTCCTGTACGAGGGAGTTCACTACTTCACCGGCAATGTCTTCGGCCGCCATCGGGAGCGGCGGGATTCGAACTCCGTGATCGAGGACTCGTCACGGAGGGTGAGCCCGATGTCGTCGAGCCCTTCCATCAACCGCCAACGAGTGTAGGCGTCGATCTCGAAGGCCACGTCCACCGCGCCGAGCGACACGCGCTGCGTGACCAGGTCGACCGTCGCCTGCACCCCCGGCTGCCGCTCGATCTCGGCCCAGAGCGCCTCGACTTCCGGTTCGGTCACGATCGCGGTGACCAGGCCCTGCTTGCCCGCGTTGCCCTTGAAGATGTCCGCGAAACGACTCGACACCACGACACGGAACCCGAAGTCGCGGAGCGCCCAGACCGCGTGCTCACGGCTCGACCCGGTGCCGAAGTCCGGTCCGGCGACGAGCACCTGCGCCCCCTGGTACGCGGGCTGGTTGAGCACGAACTCGGGGTCCTGGCGCCACCCGGCGAACAGGGCGTCCTCGAATCCGGTCTTCGTGACGCGCTTGAGGTAGACCGCGGGGATGATCTGGTCGGTGTCGACGTTCGAGCGCTTGAGCGGCGCGGCGATCCCGGTGACGGTGGTGATCTCGTCCATCAGTTGGCTCCTTCAGCGGTCGCTGCCGTCGCGGCGTCGTCGGTCACCGATGCGATCGCATCGTCGGTCTCCAGGTCCCACGGGCTCGACAGGGTCCCGCGCACGGCGGTCGCCGCGGCGACGAGCGGCGAGACCAGGTGCGTCCGTCCACCCTTGCCCTGGCGGCCCTCGAAGTTGCGGTTCGAGGTGCTGGCGCAGCGCTCCCCCGGTGCGAGCTGGTCGGGGTTCATGCCGAGGCACATGGAGCAGCCGGCGAACCGCCACTCCGCGCCGAAGTCGGTGAACACCCTGTCCAGCCCCTCGGCCTCGGCCTCGAGCCGGACCCTGGCGGACCCCGGCACGACCATGACCCGCACGCCGTCGGCCTTCTTCCGCCCCCGGATGACCGACGCGAAGGCGCGGAGGTCCTCGATGCGCGAGTTCGTGCAGGACCCCATGAAGACCGCGTCGACCGCGATGTCCTTCATGGGCGTGCCGGCCTCGAGGTCCATGTACTCCAGCGCACGCCGCGCGGCGGCCTGGTCGTTGGGGTCGCTGTAGCTCGCGGGGTCCGGGACCGTCTCCGACAGCGACACGCCCTGACCGGGGTTGGTCCCCCAGGTGACGAAGGGCTCGAGCTCGTCGGCGTCGATGAATACCTCGGCGTCGAAGACCGCGTCGTCGTCGGTCGCCAGCGTGTCCCAGTAGGCGACGGCGTCGTCCCAGTCCTCGCCGGTCGGCGCGTGGTCGCGGCCCTGCACGTAGTCGTAGGTCGTCTGGTCGGGGGCGACCATGCCGGCGCGCGCACCGGCCTCGATCGACATGTTGCAGATGGTCATGCGGCCCTCCATCGAGAGCGCACGGATCGCGGAGCCGCGGTACTCGAGCACGTAGCCCTGCCCACCGCCGGTGCCGATCTTCGCGATCACCGCGAGGATGATGTCCTTCGCCGTGACGCCCGGGCGCAACGTGCCCTCGACGGTGATCGCCATCGTCTTGAACGGCTTGAGCGGCAGGGTCTGGGTGGCGAGGACGTGCTCGACCTCGCTCGTGCCGATGCCGAACGCCATCGCGCCGAACGCACCGTGGGTCGACGTGTGCGAGTCACCGCACACGACCGTGATGCCCGGCATGGTCAGGCCGAGCTGCGGGCCGACCACGTGGACGATCCCCTGCTCCTTGTCGCCGAGCGAGTGCAGGCGAACACCGAACTCGGCGCAGTTGCGGCGCAGGGTCTCGATCTGGGTGCGGCTCGTCGGGTCGGCGATGGGCCGGTCGATCGCGAGGGTCGGGGTGTTGTGGTCCTCGGTCGCGATCGTCAGGTCGAGGCGACGCACCGGGCGGCCGGCCTGGCGGAGGCCGTCGAACGCCTGCGGGCTCGTCACCTCGTGCACGAGGTGGAGGTCGATGTAGAGGAGGTCCGGGGTCCCGTCCTCACCCTTGACCACGACGTGGTCGTCCCACACCTTCTCGGCGAGCGTCTTTCCCATCGGCTCGGCCCTTCCTCATCGACGTTGCGGTACCGCTCTCGCGGCTCGGTCCGGCGAGTCTAGCAGGTTGGTATACCAACGCGGGTCGCGACGGACGGGAGGCGCGGGGCCGCGCCGCCACGCGCCTCCCGTCCGGTACGGCGTGCGTCCCACGCGACGTGCGCCGTCTCCGCGACACCCGTCGCGGTGGGAGGATGGGAACGACATGACGACAGCTGCGCACTCGACCCGGACCACCAACCTCGAGGGCGCGGCCCGCGCCGCGATCGCGGGCGGCGCACCGCTCGCGCTGCTCATCGCCCTGGGCATGCCCGGCTACGCGGCCTTCGCGATGTTCGCCGGCTTCACCGCGATCTTCGGCGCGACCGAGCCGTACCGGCAGCGGATGGTGACCACCGGTGTCGCCGGCGCCCTGCAGGCAGCGTGCATGTTCGCCGGCCTCGCGGTCTCGCTGTCGGGGGCGCCGCTGTGGCTGCAGGGCGTCGGGCTCGTGGTCGTCCTGGTGGTCGCGGTCTGCACGCTGAGCACCCTGCAGACGATCCCGGCCCAGCCGATCTTCCCGGTGTTCGCGTTCTGCGTCTCGGCGCTCGTGCCCGTCCGTCCCGCCGACCTGCCCCTCGTCGCGACGATCATCGTCGGCTCGATCGCCTGGGCGTGGCTCGTCGCGATGTCGGGCGCGCTGATCCGACTCGTCCTGCACCCGCGAGCGCCCCACGTGTTCCGCCCGATAGCACCGCGGAAGCACCGGTCGTTCGCGATCCTGCGCAGTGCGGCGCTGTGGGAGACGGTCGGGCTCAACGTGGTGGGCGCCGTCGTCGCCGGAGCAGTCGCCGAGACGATCCCCTGGCTCGGACACCCGTACTGGGCGGTCATCGCACTGGTGTCCACGCTGCCGGCGATCCGACAGCGGCACACCGTGGTCCGCGCGGTGCAGCGGTTCGTCGGCACGATCGGCGGCACCGTCGTCGCCGTCGGCATCCTGCTGCTCGAGCCCTCGGTGTGGTGGATCGTGGTGATCGCCGTGGTCGGCCAGTTCTTCGCCGAGATCTTCGTCGCGCGGCACTACGCCGTGACGCTGCTCTTCCTCACGCCCCTCGCGCTCGCGGTCTCCTGGCTGAGCGTGCCCGAGGCCCCGGAGCTCCTGGCGGTGGACCGCATCGCGCAGACGCTGCTCGGCGCGCTCGTGAGCGTCGCGCTGCTGGGCGTCGGCCGGGCGATCGAGCGCCGGCGCGGCCGGGCGCTCGGCGCGACGAGCGCGATCCGCACCGTCTGACGCGGGGCGCGGGGCGGCGCGGGCGGCGCGGGGCGCTTTGCGCCCCCGGACGGACACTGCACCCGGGTGTGCGGGGGTGCGATGTCCGTGCGGAGGCGCAGTGCGCTCTGGCGCGCGCACAACCGCGAGCACCTCGTGCCACGGAACCACGGGGCGCGACGCGCCCCGGGTGGTGCGCGAGCACGCCGCACCAGCGGGCAGCCGCCGGTCGGGAGGCGCGGAGCCAGCCCGCACCGCGCCTCCCGACCGCGACTGGGTCGCCAGCAACGCGCACAACCGCGAGCACGTCGCGCCACGGAACCACGTGGCACGAAGTGCCCCGCGTTGTGCGGAAGCACGCCGCACCAGCGGGCGTCAGTCGCGCGGCGCGACGTTCCAGGAGTCGATGACCGGGCGGCCGTGCTCGTAGCCGAGCGAGCTCACCGTCGCGGTACCGAGCTTCAGCACGGCGCCGTCCTGCGGAGCCAGGCGGATCCACGCGGCGCCGAGCGCGCGGAGCACGTGTCCGTGCGCGACCACGATCGCGTCGTCACCCTCGGCGAGCACCGGCCGGACGCGGTTCAGGACACGCTCGACGCGGACCCGGACCTCGGCGGCGTTCTCGCCCGGGGTGTCGCCCGCCGGCACCCCGTCGGTCCAGAGGTCCCACGGCCCGTGCCGCTTGACCTTGATCTGCGGGGTGGTCAGGCCCTCGTAGGCGCCGTAGTCCCACTCGTACAGGTCCTCGTCGGGCTCGGGGTCGACGCCGACGAGCTCAGCGGTGTCCCGCGCACGCTGCAGCGGGCTCGAGAGCGCGAGCGCGAAGGTGCGGTCGGCGAGGTACCGGCCGGCGCGCTTGGCCTGCTCGATGCCGTTCTCGGTGAGCGGGATGTCCGTGCGGCCGGTGTGCTGTCCGCTCTTCGACCACTCCGTCTCTCCGTGGCGGACGAGGACGAGTTCGCCGGGTCGTTCCGAGGTCATGTGTTCCTTCCGATGAGCAGGCCGAGCGCGGCTGCGCCGACCGAGACGACGAGCATCCCGAGGCCGTTCAGGACGGCGGTCCGGGTCTTGCCGGATCGGAGGAGCTGCACGGTCTCGACGCTCGCCGTCGAGAACGTCGTGTACCCGCCCATCATGCCCGTCCCGAGCACCGCGACGACCGGCAACGGCAGCGCACCCGACTCACCGGCACCGGTGACGAGTCCGAGGACGAGTGACCCGGTGACGTTGATGACGAGCGTGCCGAGCGGGAAGCCGCCGAGCACGGTGCCGCCGATCCGGCCCTTCACGATTCCGTCGAGCCAGAACCGCAGCGCCGCACCGACGCCCCCGCCGAGGGAGACCAGCAGCAGGTCGAGCGCGCTCACCGCGGGTCCCCGGTCCCGGAGCGCCGGGCGGTCCGGGAGCGTCGGGCACCGGCGACCCGCGCGCCCGCCGCCGCGGCGACGAGCCCGAGCACGACCGAGAGCAGCGCGTACCCGCTGCCGGCTCCCCACCGCCCGACGTCGAGCAGGCGGGCCGTGTCGTCGGCGAGGGTCGAGTACGTGGTGAAGCCGCCGAGGTTCCCCGTACCGACGAACAGCCGGGTCGCCCGACGCCGACCGAGGTCCGGCCCCGCGTGCGCCAGCGACTCGAGGAGCAGCCCGAGGCAGAACGCCCCGACGACGTTGATGGCGAGGATCGTCCAGCTGATGCCGTCCACGGCGGGGAGCGCGTAGGCGAGCGCCGCACGCACGCCGGTACCGATCGCCCCGCCGAGTGCGACGAGTCCGAGGTACCGCCAGCGCAGGTGTGGGGGCCGGTCAGCGTGGGTGGTCACCCGGCCAGCCTGGCACGACCGGACCCGCGGGAGCGCGTCCACCGCCCGCGGGACCGGTCCGTGCGCGCTCGTGTGAACGGACCCTCAGCGTGCGATCGGGTTCGGCATGCGCCCGGCCCGGATGAGCGAGTCGGTCTGCGCTGACAGGTCGACCATCTGCAGGGTGTTCCGCAGCTGCAGCCGGTTGAGGCACGAGTGCTCGAAGTCCGGTGCCCGGAGGTCGATCGGTCGCGCCCGTCCCGCCGCGGCACCGTCCACGCAGGAGCCGACGAGCCGCCAGAACACACCGCTCGGCAGGACCCCGTCGTCGTCGAGGATCGCCGCGAGGTACCGGAGCACCCCGTCGAACACGTCGGTGAAGACGCCGAGCGCCGCCTCGTCGTCGTCGACCGGGTGCACGATCCGCTCGATCCCGGCGGGCACCGGGACGTCCCCGACGACCACGACCTCCTCCCCGATGTCCTTCATGAACACGCGGGACACCGCACCGTCGCGCAGCACGAGCACGAGGTTCTCGCCGTGCGGCATGAACAGCAGCTGGTGCTCGGTGAGGCAGTGCACGACGGGGCGGAGGTACGCGTCGAGGTACCGCTCGACCCACGACGCGGCGTCGAGCCCCGACTCCGCGACGAGCGCAGCAGCCACCGACCGCCCTCTCGCGTCCCGGTGGAGCAGCGCCGCCATGGTGATCGGCCGCTCCCCCGGCTGCAGGCGCGGCACCGGGCTCTCCCGCCAGAGCGCCGCGAGCATCTTCCGCTGCGGTGCGCCCTGCTGCGCGGGCACCGACCCGATCCGGTGCCAGACGTCCCCGGTGTACCCGATCGCCGCGTGCTCGCGCAGCACCCCGAAGCCGGCGTCGGCCAGGACCGGGTCGGCCTCGACGAGTCCCGCGACCCAGTCGTTCACCGCGGGCGCAGTCCGCATGTACGCGGGAGACATCCCGCGCAGGAACCCCATGTTCTGCACGGCGAGCGCCGTCTTCACGTACGACCGCCGCGGGTGCGAACGGTTGAAGGCGGTGCGGATCGACTGCTGCGGCTGGTGGTCGTCGGGGCCCTCCCCGAGGTCGACGAGGTCCTGCCGCCCGAGGTCCGGCGCGAACGTGACCGCGATCCGGTGCTGCCACTGCCACGGGTGCACCGGGAACCACGTGTACTCGGCCGGGTCGAGGCCGCGTCGGGCGAGCACCTCGTGGAAGCGCGAGACCGTCGTCGCGTCGAGTTCGGCGTCCCAGTGCTGCTCCTCGGTCCGGTCCGCGGCGAGCGCCAGGTGGGTGTGCTCCCGCCGGGCGGCGAGCCACCGGTACCGGAACCGGCCGCCCGACTCGGGTGCGTACGCGCGGTACTCGTCGAGCCCGAACCCGATCCGCCCGTTCGCCGCGACGAACGCCGGATGCCCCTCGGTCATCGCGGCCTCGGCGTCCTGGAACCCCGCGACGACGTCACCGTCCGACCGTCCGCGGGCGAGCTGCGCGGCGGAGGGGCCGCCGCGCCGGTGCTTCGCCGCGGCGCTGGCGAGCGTCGACGCGATCTCCTCCAGGTAGGTGCCGAGCAGCGCGTCCGGGATCCCGAGCTGCTCGTGCAGCGCGAGCACGAGGTCCTGCGCGTCGAGCGGCGCCGGACGGCCTGCACGGGTGCGGGTGAGCGAGGCCTCGTCGACGACCCAGTGCTCGAGCGTGTGCACCCGTGCACGGAACCGGTAGGTCGAGTCCCCCGCGTCGAGCACCCACCCGGGGCCGTCGGATCGCGGGGTGGTCAACCGCTCGTGGGTGAACTCGGCGATCGCCTTGGCCACGAGGTGCCGCTCGGCCGGTTCCAGGTGCTCCGGTCGCAGGTGTGCCGCAGGACCGTCGTCGTCGGGCTCCCCGATCCGCGCGGTGTCGAGGACCGACAGCAGCGCACGCTTGCCGTCGACGTCGACCACGCGGAGCGCGCGGAAGCCCACCTCGGCGTTCTTCCGCTGCACCGCCGTGTTGCGGACGTCCGGTTCGACGACGACCCGCCGCGCACCGAGGGCGTCACGGCAGTGCTCGACCACGGCCCGCATCACGGCGCTCGTCAGTCCGTGCACGCGACCACCCGCCGCCGGCGGTGGTGCCACGAGCAGGTGCATGCCGACGTCGCCGGGCTGGGCGTCCCACACGTCGGTGAGCAGCACCGCCGCCGGGTCGTACGTCTCGGCGTACGCGATCGGCTCGCCGTCCCGCCGCAGCACCCAGCCCGCCTGCGCGGGGTCGTCGTGCACGGACCGCAGGTACGACCGGACGGCGTCGACGTCGTGGTCGGGCATCGCCCACCACGAGGATGCCGGGTGGGCGAGCCACGACTGCACGACGGCGGCGTCGCCGTCCGGGTCCACCGGGCGGACGGACGGGAGGCCCGTGGTCGCGTCCGCGGACGCAGCGACCGGCATCCGGGCGCTCACGATGCGGCCCCGGCGGTCGCGGCCCGGCGGTCTGCCGGGGCGCTCGCCGCGGCGTCGGCGACGGGACCGGTCGTGCCGGCAGGCTCGACACCGACCGCAGCGTCCGCGCCGGGCACTGCAGCGGGGTCCGGCGCCGACCGCCCACCGGGCAGACCGAACTCCTGGAAGGCGATCCGCTCCTCCAGGCCGTACACCGAGCGCCCCGTGACGGACCGGATGATCGATGCGTTCCGCCAGGCGCCCATCCCGAGGTCGGGCGCCGTCAGGCCGTGCGTGTGCTCCTCGGCGTTCTGCACCCAGATCCGACCGCCGATGGTGTCGACGTGCAGGTCGCGCGCGACGGCGAAGCGTCCGCGGTCGTCGCGCGCCACCAGGTGCTCGACGGGCCCGAGGAAGTGCGGCGTCCTCGGCCGGTACCCGGTCGCGAGGACGAGCCGGGCGACCTCGTGCACCGCCTCGGTGCCGAGCTGCGCGTGCCGGAGCGTCAGACGGAAGCGGTCCTGCTCCGGCAGCCACTCGGCGGCGACGACGCTCGTGTCCGTCCGGAGCGTCGTCGGGACCGGACCCCGGGCGCTGATCCGGTAGAGGGTGTCGTAGACCTCGTCGACCAGGTCGGCGCTGATGCCCTTGTAGAGCCCACGCTGCTCGCGACCGAGACGATCGCGGACGTCGGTCGGCAGGGCGTGGAAGTGGTCGGTGTACTCGGGGCTCGTCATCTCGAGGGTGAGCTTGGTGTCCTCCATCGGGAAGAACCGCGGTGACCGGGTGATCCAGTCGAGGCGGTACCCGCCGTCGCGGATGCCCTCGAGCAGGTCGCGGTAGACCTCGGCGGCGGACTGCCCGCTGCCGATGACGGCGATCGAGTCGGCACCCCGGAGCGCGTCGCGCGCCGGCAGGTAGCCCGCGGAGTGCACGACCGGACCGTCGAGGTCCCGGAGCGCCTCGGGCACCGCGGGTTCGGTGCCGATGCCGAGCACGACGTGCCGCGCCACGTACCGCTCGGGCCCGTCCGGCGTCTCGGCGTGGACGGTGAACAGGTCGGCGTCCTCATCGTGCGCGACGGCGACGACGCGACGGCCCCAGCGCAGCGTGTCGAGCCGTTCGGCGGCCCACCGGCAGTACGCGTCGTACTCCACCCGCAGGGGGTGGAAGTCCTCGCGGATGTAGAAGGGGTAGAGCCGGCCGGTCTCCTTGAGCCAGGCGAGGAACGAGAAGGGCGACGTCGGGTCCGCCATGGTCACGAGGTCAGCGAGGAACGGCACCTGGATGGTGGCGTCGTCGAGCATCATGCCGTGGTGCCAGGCGAAGCCGTCCGCCTGGTCGAGGAAGACCGCGTCGAGGTCGTCGAGCGGGTCGGTCAGGCAGGCGAGCCCGAGGTTGAAGGGGCCGATGCCGATGCCGACGACGTCGTGGACACGTCCGACGTCGGTGGCGGTGGCGGTGGCGGTACCGGTGCCGGTGCCGGTGCCGGTGCCCGTGCCGGTGCTGGCGCTCGTGCTGGAGGTGGTCATCGGGCCGCTCCCGTCGTCGTGCCGACGTGACCGTCGACGAGGTCGGTGTGCAGCCGCGCCGCGGTGCGGACCACGTGGTCGAGCGATGCCACGACCTGCTCTGCACTCGTGGTGGGGTTCAGCAGGGTGAGCTTGCTGCACGCACGGCCGTCGATCACGGTCTTCGCGACGAGCACCCGCCCCTCGGCGAGCAGTGCCGCGCGCAGCGGGGCGACGAGCGCGTCGGCCTCGGCGTCGGACACCCCGTCCGGCTGCCAGCGGAACAACACCGTGCTCAGCTGCGTCGGCGCGACGAGCACGAGGTCCGGGTGTGCCGTGACGTGCTCGTGCACCCGCTCGGTGACGTCGAGCACGGTGTCGAACGCCTGCCCGATCGCCTCGGCGCCGCTCGCCCGGAGCGTCGCCCAGAGCTTCAGGGCGTCGAAGCGCCGGGTCGTCTGCAGGGACTTGTCGACCTGGTTCGGCTCGTCGGCGTCCTCCGGGTTGAGGTAGTCCGCGTGCCACGAGGCCCGGCGCAGGTCCTCCGGGTCGCGGACGAGCAACGCGCTCGACGACACCGGCTGGAAGAACGACTTGTGGAAGTCGGCCGTGACGCTCCGCGCGCGTTCGATGCCGTCGAGCAGGTGCCGACGGGTCGGGGACACCAGCAGCCCGCAGCCGTACGCGGCGTCGACGTGCAGCCAGACGTCCTCGAGGTCGCACACGTCGGCGATCGCCTCGAGGGGGTCGATGCAGCCCCGGTCGGTCGTGCCCGCGGTGGCGACCACGGCCATCGGGGTCCGCCCCTCGCGCCGGGCGTCGGCGATCGCGTGCGCCAGGGCGTCCGGTCGCATCCGGCCCGCGGCGTCGGCGGCGACGTCGACGACGGCGCGCTCCGGCAGGCCCAGCACCATCGCCGACTTCCGGACGCTGAAGTGGCTCGACGCGGTGGCGAACACGACGAGGTCGTCGAGCGCCGGCAGGCGTCCGGCGGGGCCCTGTGGCGCTGTCGTCGCCGCCTGGCGTGCCAGCAGGAGCGCGTGCAGGTTCGACTGGGTCCCGCCCGACGTGAAGACGCCGTCCCCGGCGGCGAACCCGATCGTCCCGGTGACCCAGGTCACGACCCGGCGTTCGATCTCGGTACCGATGCGCGACTGGTCCCAGGTGTCGACCGACGGGTTCACGGCCGCGAGGACCGCCTCCGCGGCCACCGCGGGCACGGCGACCGGACAGTTGAGGTGGGCGAGGTAGCCGGGGTCGTGGAACCAGACGGCCTCGGCGGTGAAGAGTTCGTCCACCTCGGCGACGGCGGCCCGGGCCGATCCGAGGGGTCGCGCGAGGTCGATCGCTGCGACCCGGTCACGCAGGGTCGAGGCGGGCGTGTCGGTGGTCGGCGTCTCGACCTCGGCGAGCCGGTCAGCCGTGCGGTCGACGGCACCGTGGACGATGTTCCGGTACCGCTCGGCGGCAGCGGAGGTCAGGATCTCGAGCAGTGGTGTTTCGCTGTTCACATTAGGTGAGGCTAACCTAACCGAATCGCGATCGGAACCTCGAACGGGGGAAGACCGCTCGTTCCACCCGGTCGGAGCGTCGCCGCCGGTACGCTCGCAGGGTGGACAGCACCGCGGCGGGGAGCGCCACCGTCGCCGTGATCGGCGCCGGTCAGGCCGGCCTGTCCGCCGCGCACCACCTGCGCCGCAGGGGCTTCCGGGCCCTGCAGGACGCCGAGGACGTGGCCGGCGAGCGTTCCGTGGTCGTCCTCGACGCGAACCCTCGGCCGGGAGGCGCGTGGCAGCACCGGTGGGCGTCGCTGCGGATGGCGACGGTGAACGGCATCCACGACCTGCCGGGCATGCCGCTCCCACCCGTCGACCCCGCCGAGGCGGCCCGCTCCGCGGTCCCCCGCTACTTCGCCTCGTACGAGGCACACGAGGACCTCCCGGTGCTGCGCCCGGTGCGGGTCGGGTCGGTGACGCCCCTCGACGACCGCGCCGACGGACCGCTCACGGTGACGACCGACCACGGCTCGTGGCGCGTCCGGGCGATCGTCAACGCGACGGGGACGTGGAACACGCCGGTGGTGCCGGACGTCCCCGGCACCGCGACGTTCCTCGGCGAGCAGCTCCACGGTCGTGAGTACGTCGACGCCGAGCACTTTCGCGGGAAGCGCGTGGCGGTCGTCGGCGGCGGGATCTCCGCCGTGCAGCTCCTCGACGAGATCAGCCTCGTCACCTCGACCGTCTGGTACACCCGCCGCGAGCCGGTGTTCCTGCCGGGCGACTTCGTCCACGAGGTCGACGGTGTCGACGTGGAGCGGCGGGTCGCCGCCGACGTCCGGGCCGGGCGTCCTCCGGCGAGCATCGTCTCCTACACCGGACTGATCTGGACCGACGCCCTCCGTGCCGCCGCGCGGCGCGGCGTGCTCGAACGGCGGCCGATGTTCACGCAGGTCCGTCCGCACGGCGTCGTGGAGGCCGACGGCAGTGACACCTCGGTCGACGTCCTGCTCTGGGCGACCGGCTACCGCCCGGACCTCGACCACCTGGGACCGATGCACCTGCACGGCCCGCTCGGTGGCGTCCCGATGTCGGGCACGCAGGTGACCGGCGAGCCGCGCGTGCACCTCGTCGGGTACGGCCCCTCGCAGTCGACGGTCGGGGCGAACCGGGCCGGACGAGCCGCCGCCCGCGACCTGGACCGTTGGCTCACCGTCCACGAAGGCGCACCGGCGCACGCCTGACCAGGGACGGCGGGGCCCCACACCGTGCCTCGCAGCCTCAGGCAGTCGGTACCGGCGGCAGCTCGTGATCGGTCTCGGCGACGCGGGTGGCCTTCGCCGCGAGGCCCTGCAGCAGCCCCTCGAGCAACACCTTGTCCGCCACGTGGCGCAGGGCGAGACCGAGCCGGGTGCGGCGTCGGTCGACCCCGTCCACTCGAGCACCTGCTTCGCGAAGCCGCGCACGTCGACGTCCCGACCGCCGTCGCGGAAGGCCCGTGGCCCTGTGGCCCATCGACGCGAACGCACTCGGGCAGGTGCTCCGGGCAGAACGAGCGGGCACGCCGCTGCCCCCCGCGCAGCTCGCGCGGCAGATCGGCATGACGTCCGGAGCGACCTCCGCGCGCGTCGACCGGTTGGAGGCCGCGGGCCACGTCACACGCCACCGGGAGAGCGTCGACCGACGCCGGGTGACCTCCGGAGCAGCGAGACCGCCCGGGCGGCGAACGAGGCGTTCGTCGACCGCATGACGACAGCGGCGACCGCGGCCGACAGCCGACTCGCCGCACACGAGCGCGGCGGGCGAGCCGGACGGGGTGCTCCGCAACGACGGAACCCCCTCCGAGCCAGAGCTCGGAGGGGGTTCTGCGGTGGTGACCCCAGCGGGATTCGAACCCGCGTTACCGCCGTGAGAGGGCGACGTACTAGGCCGCTATACGATGGGGCCGCACGTCCCGCTCGGGAGCGGGACACACTCGTTGTCGGACTCGGAGGCTAGCCACCTGTGGTGACCCCAGCGGGATTCGAACCCGCGTTACCGCCGTGAGAGGGCGACGTACTAGGCCGCTATACGATGGGGCCGTTCCGACAACCCGATAAGTATGGCACACGGCTCGCGCACTGCCAAAACGGGGCGTGTCGCCCGGGTGTGCCGCGCCTCCAGCCCGGCGTGCAGTGCCTCAGATCGTGAGCGTCTCACCGGGCCGGAGCACCACGAGTTCCCCGTCCCCGAGGGCCTCGCGCTGCCGGTCGGTGTGCATGGCGAAGCCGACCTCGGACAGCGTCGCCTCGTGCACCGGGTAGGCGCGCCGGGGCCCCACCGCGGCGATCCAGTCCATCATCTCCCCGACCTTGAGCCACGGTGCGCCGACCGGCGCAGCGAGGACCTCGACGGGGACCCCGGGCACCGTGTACGCGTCGCCGGGGTGGAAGAGACGACCGTCCACGAACACACCGGTGTTGTCGACGAGGGGCACCGAGGAGTGGATGCGCTGGTGCCGGACCCCATGGAAGTCGAGCGTGAACGGGCCGACCTCCAGGTGGTCACCGTCACCGACCACCTCGACCGCGATCCCCGCGCCGGCGAGGGCCGCTCCCACGCCCGACGGCCCGAGGACCACCGCGTCCGGGTTACGGTCGAGGATCCCGCGCAGCTGGTCCGGGGTCCCGTGGTCCGGGTGTTCGTGCGTGACCACGACGGCCACGACCCCCTCCACGTCGACCGGGCGGGTGAAGTCGCCGGGGTCGATGACGAGCCGCGCTCCGCCCTTCGCGACGACCTGGCAGGCGTGTTCGAGCTTCGTGACCTCCATGCCGGTGACCCTACGCGCGCGGCTGTGGGGTACGGCACGGGTCCCGCCACGGTCGACCGCTGCCGCTGCCGCTGCCGCTGCCACTGCCGCTGCTGCCGCTGCTGCCGCTGCCACTGCCGCTGCTGCCGCTGCTGCCGCTGCCGCTGCCGTGGAGCGGAACGGCGGCTCGGCGATCTCGATCTCCTGCGGAGGTCGGGCGTGTCTCGCTCGGACCGGGCATCGGCCCGGGAACGGGAAAAGCCCCCGGGATCTCCCGGGGGCTTTTCCTTCGAGCTGGGGTACCTGGACTCGAACCAAGAACGACGGTACCAGAAACCGCTGTGTTGCCAATTACACCATACCCCAAAAGGCCTGCTGGCCTTCCGTTCCCCGTTGTCCGGGGCACGATCAACTACTGTACAGCATCCCGGAGGTCCTCGAGACCACCCACGAGGTCCCGGTGCACCGCAGCGGCCGTCGAGGCACCGTGACCGGCCGCCACGACGAGCTGCTCCGGTCCCGGAGGGGTGACGTCGCCGACGGCGTACAGCCCCGGCACACCGGTGCGGCCGAGGCGGTCCACGCGGACGAGTCCCTCGGCGTCACGGTCCACGGGCGCCTCGAGCCAGTCGAGGTCGGCGTGCCAGAGCGGGCGCACGAACGCACCCGTGTGCGGCCGCACGTCGCCGTCCGCGAGGCGGACGCCGGTCAGGCCGTCCCGGCCGCCCTCGAGGTCGGCCAGCGGCCGCTCGTCGACCGACACGCCCGCCGCCGCCAGGCGCGCACGGCCGGCCTCGTCGAGCACCGCGGCACCGTTCGTGTAGACGACGAGATCGTCCGTCCAGGACCCGACGAGCAGCGCGCGATCGACCACGTCGGGCGTCTCGCAGAGGAACGCCAGGGGTTCCCCCGCGTGCTCGTACCCGTCGCACTCGACACAGCTGTGCACGGAGGTGCCGTAGAGGGCCCGCAGCGACGGCAGCGACGGGAACTCCTCACGGAGCCCCGTCGCGACCACCACGGCCCGTGCTCGGGCGCGCAGCTCGGAGCCGCGGGAGGAACCGTGCACGCTCCACCCGTCGCCGTCCGGTGACACGCGGTCGACGACCGACTGCACCACGGTCGCCTCCGGGTAGGACTCCACCTCGACCCTGCCGAGCTTCCGGAGCTCGAGCGGCGAGATCCCGTCACGCGTGACGAAGCCGTGCGACCGCAGGGTGGCGGCGTTGCGCGGCCGGTTGGCGTCGACGAGCAGCACCGTGCGCCGGGCGCGGACCAGGTTGAGCGCAGCACTCAGCCCGGCCGGACCGGCACCGATCACCGCGACGTCCACGGACAGGACGTCGACCGCGTCCTGCTCGCCCGGGTTCGTCACCACGGCGACGTCAGCGGTCCGCGAGCCGACGGAGTCGGGCCAGCGTGGAGTCCTTGCCGAGGATCTCCATCGACTCGAACAGCGGCGGGCTGATCCGACGCCCCGACACCGCGACGCGCAGCGGACCGAACGCGACGCGTGGCTTGAGCCCCATGCCGTCGATGAGGGACGAGCGCAGTGCTGCCTCGATCGCCGCGGTCGTCCAGTCCTCGACACCCTCGAGCGCGGCGACACCCGCACGGAGCACCTCGCCGGCGTCGCCCTTCAGCGTCGCGGCGGCGTCGTCCTCGACCACGAGCGCGTCGTCCGCGGTGAAGAGGAAGCCGAGCATCGCCGGCGCCTCGCCCAGGAGCTGCATGCGCTCCTGCACCAGCGGGGCGGCTGCCGCGAGGACCCGCTCCTGCTCCGCGGTCGGGGGTGCCGAGACGAAGTCCGTCAGGTAGGGCAGGAGACGCTCGCGGAAGTCGTCGGCGGGGAGCAGACGGATGTGGTCGCCGTTGATCGCCTCGGCCTTCTTGTGGTCGAAGCGCGCCGGGTTCGGGTTGACGTCGACGACGTCGAACGCGGCGACCATCTCGTCGGACGAGAACACGTCGCGGTCCGGCCCGATGGACCAGCCGAGCAGCGCCAGGTAGTTGAGGAGTCCCTCGGGCACCATGCCGGCAGCACGGTGGTGGAACAGGTTCGACTCGGGGTCGCGCTTCGACAGCTTCTTGTTGCCCTCCCCCATCACGTAGGGCAGGTGACCGAACAACGGGACGGAGTCGGTGATGCCGACCTCGACGAGCGCCTCGTACAGGGCGATCTGCCGCGGTGTCGACGAGAGCAGGTCCTCACCGCGGAGCACGTGCGTGATGCCCATCAGGGCGTCGTCCACCGGGTTCGTGAACGTGTACAGCGGCTTGCCGTTCGGTCGGACCACCACGAAGTCCGGGAACGTGCCCTGCTTGAAGGTGATCTCCCCGCGCACGAGGTCGTCGAAGCTGAGGTCGCGGTCGGGCACGCGCAGCCGGAGCGCCGGCTCACGGCCCTCGTCGCGGAACGCCTGGCGCTCGGCCTCGGTCAGGTCCCGCTCGTGGTTGTCGTAGCCCTGCTTCGGGTCACGGCCGGCGGCCCGGTTCCGGGCCTCCATCTCCTCCGGCGTCACGTACGACTCGTAGACGTGTCCGGACGCCCGGAGCTTCGCGATGACGTCCTCGTACACGTCGGAGCGTTCCGACTGGCGGTACGGGCCGTGCGGTCCGCCCACCTCGACGCCCTCGTCCCAGTCGAGGCGGAGCCACCGGAGCGCGTCGAGGATCTGCTCGTACGACTCCTCGCTGTCGCGGGCAGCGTCGGTGTCCTCGATGCGGAACACGAGCTTGCCGCCGGTGTGGCGCGCGTACGCCCAGTTGAACAGGGCCGTCCGGATGAGCCCCACGTGCGGGGTCCCGGTCGGGCTCGGGCAGAAACGGACTCGGACGTCGGAGCCGGTGGCGGTGGTGAACGGTGCAGTCATGACGCCACGATCCTACCGGCGCTGGAGTGGCCGGCAGTTGGACTGTGGAACGGGGCGTCAGGCCCTGTAACGCAGGAAACCCCTGACCGATCACGGTCAGGGGTTTCCTGGTGTTGCTGGAGTTTGAGTCCGGCGGCGTCCTACTCTCCCACAAGGTCCCCCTTGCAGTACCATCGGCGCTGAGAGGCTTAGCTTCCGGGTTCGGAATGTGACCGGGC